>JAIRPX010000153.1 GCA_031256775.1 Dysgonamonadaceae bacterium | reverse complement strand
TGTTTTAGCCAGAAACAGAGGCAACTCTTACAGTTCGAGATAAAATATATCAGTTTTCGTGTAAACGAGGGATCATCTGCAAAACCTTGTGTTTTGCGAGAAGGCGCGTAGCGCCAGTATCTTTGTAGCCGTGTGCGTAAGCGCACGGTAAAGATGTAAGGAATATAAACAGAGCAGCATAGCTGCGATACCTTAATTTTTATTCATTTCATGTTTATGAATTAATTTACTGTTAAAAAAAGATGTCGCAGCTACGCTGCTCAGGGAAAGGTCTGTGTTTTCCAACCGTACGCTTACGCACACGGCTACAAAGATGTCGCAGCTACGCTGCTTTTTTTCATGCCGCAAAGGTAAATATCCCTTACAAACTGCCAAATTCTTTGCATCTGTTTTTCAGGTAATACATGAAAATTCGACTTATAGACTTTCTTCATACGTTAAAAAAACAAATTCATGCAACGTTTTTCCATCATTTTGCATTATTGCTTGATGAAATATATCATAGAACTAAAATTAAATTAAGATGAAAAAAGTAAGTTTGTTTTTTGTATTATGTTTTTTTGTATTGGGATTTACCGGCTGCGGTGATAACAAGAAAGATGACAAAAGTATTTTTTATTTCTACAACGAGCCTGCAATAATTGAAAACTTAGGTTCCAGTCCCGTTGTTAAAACGCCTCACGGCAAGTTTTTTGTCTCGTTTTTGAAAGGTGATTCTTTAAAAGCAGGCAATGTTTTGTGGACGTCTTTTTCGGCGGATATGGGCGCAAAAGTAAAAGATTCTTTGACAACGGCTTATAAAGCAGTCAATTTCAAATACGAAAAAGTTGATACTTCGCATGTAATCATGCCGACAACAAATGCTGAATTTGAGAAATACCTCTCCGACGATTATTCAGCGTCTATCCAGAAAGCAGTTTTGCATAAAGACAATATTGATTCGCTATTGTTCTTTGGATTTCAAAAACAAAACAATGTGAATAAAAAGTATGTCTATGAAATCATTATGAACCCGAAAACTGAAAACGGTAATCCAACTTTTTATATTCGTATGAAAGAAACGAATCCAAAAATCGGAACAGTTTTTGCTTTCGACATGAAAAAATTCATTGCCTGGTACCGTAAAAATGTTGCGGCGCAGGGTCCGTTAAAATTTAATCTCAAATATAAGACCGGAAAAGGCAAGGACGGCAAGGATATTTATTCCGATTTCAAAAGCAATCCAATATCCTGGACAAATCCATAGCTTTTTTAATACAAACATCCATGTTGTAATATTGCCATTCTCCAAAGCGTCCGAGAATATGAAACGCTCTTTCTTGAAGGTAATTTTTTATAACGGATGTAGAATGATTGTAATTCTCGTCAAAAATCACGTATGCATAATCAGAAGTATTACAATCTAAAGGTTCGAGGAGAAAATTATCTTTTTCTCCCGAACTTTTCATTTCGTCCCAAGAGTGTTCTCCTACCACTTCCGAAATAGAATAAGGTTGAAGAGGGTTTAAATAAGCTCCAATATGTATATACCTGTGAAAAAGCGAATCTTTTTCAGGGATATAAGTCCATGTTTTATCCGTATGACGATTTTTCCACAGGATATTTGAAACTTTATTGTATTTTAATTTTTCTCCGGCAGTTTTCACATATTCAGGAGTATTTTCCAATATGAAAGGGATTTCTTTTAGTGGTAAAGTGCATATTATCAAGTCATAATATTTTTCGTTGTTAATCAGCCACTGATTGCGTTTAATATCTCTGCTAATAGAGTTGACTTTATAATTATATTCAATATTTAATTTTTTTGCAAGAGCGTCGATAAAAGTATTTTGATTGTTGCTTATGGGGTAAAAAAATTCTGCATGAGGCATTGTATCTTGGGAATTTTCTATCAGACTCTCGAAGAAGCTGTGTTTATTTGGCACAGGCAATTTGTCTTCCACCCATAAATGGCTCATTTCTGATGGTTTGTTGTTCCATATTTTTGTATTGTAAGGTATGAAATATTCTTCAGCCAGCGCTTTGCCAAATTTTTTAACGAACCATTCTTCCAAGTTTGCGTATTTCAAATTGTCGCTGGCGTTTAAAAAGTCGGCAACAATTTTTAGAGCGAGTTCTTTATCAAATTTATAAATTTGTTTGACGGAAAATTCAATGGGGTAATCAATTTCCTGATTATGAAATTTTATTTTGGATTTTCTCTTGATTTTTCTCCATTCGCTGAGAGGCAAAATATTGTTAAAGACAAAATCCAGTACCTCCGGATATTTTGAATTAAAACAATGTCCGCCAACCAAATGATAGGGAATATTATTAACATCTTTTGTACGGGCAATCCCGCCTGGAAAACTGTTTTTTTCGAGAATTTCTGTTTCAAATTTATTTTTAAGCAACTGCGCTGCACTTAAACCGCTGATTCCTGCTCCCAATATTCCTAACTTAGCCATAATTTATATTTTTATATGTGATTATTATTGTTTATGTTCGATTTTTTCTTTCGAAAATTAATTTCATGACGAATTGTTCCAGTTTTGCCAATGCCGGATGAATGTATAATAGCTGGATCAATCTTTTTTCATTTTTTTGCAAAGCTGTTACAGCCATATTGTAATTTTCTTTTAGCATGGTCATCACAAAAGGATCTTTGCACTGGTTGAGGTCTTTTTTCAAGGAAGATATTATAATACGTGTTATGTAAACAGCATTTTCCTGTTTGAATTTTTCCGCCATATCGGGATTGCGTTCCACAAACTGGAGGTATTCTTTCAGCAGAATTTTATTGAAAGCCGCTATATTATTCCTACTCATGGCAGATTCTTTCAGTTGTCTATAAAAATATAGATGGTCTGTAATTATGGCTGTTTTTAATTCATAGCCATGATACAGTTCCAGTAAAAACAGGAAATCTTCCCCGATTGCGACGTGTTCTTTAAGTTTCAGTGTTTGTAAGAATTTTTTTTGTATAATTTTCCCCCATAGTTCGGAGCGCATTTCATATTTGTTCAGGATTCTCTTCACTACCGCGACGCTGTCTTCTATTTTGTTTTCTTTGAATCTGTTGTCAGCTTTTATTTCATTTTCAAAGACATACGAACAGTTGCAAAAAACGGCATTTACGTTCAATTTTTGCGCGATATTTAGCATTTTTTCCAGGAAATTGACTTCCAGCCAGTCGTCGCTGTCAACGAAAGCAACCCATTTGCCTTTGGCGCGTTCTATTCCAAAATTTCGGGCAGAGCTTACGCCTCCGTTATTTTTGTGGAAAACGCAAATTCTCCGGTCTTTGCGAGCATATTCTTCACATAAAGTTCCGCTTTTGTCGGGGCTTCCGTCGTTGATTAGCAACAGTTCAAAATTGCTGAATGTTTGAGATAAAATACTTTCAATACATTCAGGTAAAACCTTTTCTGCCTTATAAACAGGCACTATTATTGAGAACAGGGGCGATTCCATCATACTCTGAATAATACGGTTAGCACTATCATAAAGGCTTTAAATTTCCTTTTCAAGCTACTGCTTTTCTTGTGGCTTTTAATCTCTTTTATACAACGTTTTAACAAATATAATTTTGGCAGGTATTCGTATCCGTATAAAATATAGTTATAGTTTTTATCTTTGTTAAAAATATCATATTTACTTGAAGGCGTACTGCTGCATCCTTCGCTGCCATAATTGGCAATGACTTCATCTATGTATTCAACATTGTAATTCTTATTTAAAAACCATTTTAAATTATGATCATGATCTGCTAAAATCTTGTATTTCAAATTAAAATAACCAGTTTGATCGAACAGTGTTTTTTTGAAAAAAATAGATTGATGGCATATATTTTTTTTATAAATTTTAACATAATCGAAAGGTCCATCATATTTCCCGTTGAAAATTGAGCTTACTACATTGCCATATACAACATCTATATTTCTGATAATTACATAATTATATATTGTTTGCAAGATGTTTTCGTTATAAAGGGAGTCATCGCTTCCGAGAAAATATATCCATTTCCCTTTTGAATATGTTATGCCTTTATTCATGGCGTCGTATATTCCTTCATCTTTTTCCGAAAAAATTATTATTTGTGGATTATTGTAATTTTTAGCTATTTTTAATGTGTCATCATTAGATAGCGCATCCATTACCAGGATTTCAAAATCGCTGAATTTTTGACATACAATGCTGTCCAAACAGTCTTTTAATGTTTTAGCGCTATTATAAGTGGGGATTATAATAGAAAAAAAAGGCGACTGTTCGGATTGATTTGCTATATTGTTTTGCATTTTTTAGGCATGTTTTTATTCATTTTTTAACACACGGGAATAAACTTCGAGCGTTTTGTTTGACGAATCAGCCCATGAGAAATCTTTGACGCGAATTTTTCCTTTATCAGTCAGTGACCGTCTTAATGTGTTGTTGTCAATAATATTTTCCATACATTTTCTCATTTGCTTCATGTCTTTTGGATTAAAATACAAAGCGCAATCTTTGGCAATTTCGGGGAAACAGCTTGTATTGCTTAATATTAAAGGACAATCAGACTCAAACGCTTCCAGGATGGGGATTCCAAAACCTTCATAATAAGACGGGAAAACAAAAGCAATTGCCTGATTATAAACAGACGACAGTTCATCTTCTTCAATAAACACATAAATAAAATTATCCCTTATATTCAAATCTTTAAGGATTTTATTTTCTTTTGAGTTGAATTTTCTGCCGGTGCAAACAACGAAAATATCATTTTGCTCTTTGAGGATTGGTGCAATCGCCTCAACAAAGAACATAAAGTTCTTATATCCATCGCGTTCTCCAATAAACAAAAAATACTTTTCAGGCAAATTCGCCAGTATATTTTTTTTTGCAGGAAGGGAACTTGCATGATAAATAACGCTTATTTTTTCTTCAGGTATATTCAATATGTCGATAATATCTTTTTTTGTATTTTCAGAAACGGATATGATATGGCTTGCTTTTTTTGCCAGAGCCGCTTTTCGTATGGAAAGGTTCATATCATTCAAAAGTTCGGGATAGAGTTCATGAATCATATCATGAATAGTCAATACAAATGGTTTATTACCAATATGTTCTATAAAATAATCGTTGTAATATGTTGGATGAAACAGGTCGTAATTTTTGGCTTTCAGTTTTTCAATTGACAAATTAATGTTTTTAGTTTCACAATTAGCGTATTTGTCAGGCGACAGCTTTCTTACCAATTTAAATATCAGACCTTTTCCTTTAAATTTCAGGTTACAGGCAAATTTATCGCAGGGATTATAAATATTTTCAATTTCGTATTTCTTTAACTCTTTAAGATATACATTGTCGGAATATTTAACAGAAATATCTACACTTACATTTTCCGGAAAATTAGAAATTATCTGTGTGAAATATCGTGAAATTCCTCCAAATTTTTGAAGAACAAACGTTTGATGATCATACAGTATCCTCATTGTTTTCAAATATATTGTTTTCTGCTTTCAAAATATCTTCAAGTAAAGATTTGTCTGTTGTAGCAAATATGTCATAATAACAGATTCCTCCTCCAAAAGTTTTACACGATTTTAAATAGGCGTCAAAATATTTCATTTGAGATTCTAAATTGCCTGTCAATATAGTAATCAAATGTCCGTAATTATCATATATAATTAAATAATAATTTTCTTTTTCAAGCATTGCAATTACTTCTTTTGCCTGTGTAAAAGCATTTTGAGTGAAAGACAGATCGTATTCAAAGAACAGGTTTAATTTGCATGTCTTTATGATAGAGGAAATGCTCAACAATATGGAAAAATCATATCCGTCAGTGTCTATTTTAAGCAAACGAATGTCTGTTGCCTTTTTCCCGACTTCAGTCAGGATGGTTTCCATATCTTTCAATTCAATCGTATTTGCTGAATCTTCAACTAATTTTGCCGTTCCCGATTGATGATCTATAGACAGGTTTTTTACTGTGTTTTTTTCGCCTACAAATCCTTTATAAATTTCTGTATTTGCCAGCTGTTCAATATTTTTACACAGATATTTCAAATAATTTTCGTCGCCCTCAATGCAGAGAATCGGGAAATCTGAATTTTGCCTGATTAATGCGGCTGTGTCGCCAATATTAGCTCCAATATCCACAACGAATCCACTTTGTATTTTGCGGTTAATAGCATTTACAATTAATCCTAACTTTTTATCATACAACCTGAATGCTTTCTGATATTCAGGCAATGGATGATCCGACGGGAATAATAAAGTGTAATTTCCAACAGGATAATAAAAATCCTTGTTATATTTTGAACGGCTTTTATTTGCCTTTAATCGTCGAATAATATTTTTCAGTATCATATTTTTTAGCATTTTTTTTAATAATTATATTTTCGCCCAGTCGCATTTCATGTATATACATCCATTATCTGCGCCTGCATATTGAAATAAATCGCTGCCTGTTTCTTCAATAGAAAAATTAACGGCAGATCCCAGAAGCGTAATATATTCTATATTAGGAATATGCAACGCTGCTGTGACGGAATATTTATTTGGAAGAAGAACCGAATGTGGAATTTTAACTGTCAGATTGTAATTTTTTCTTTCATCTTCAACGAATTTATTGACTTGAGTCTGCGTAGTGAAAATGATTCTTTCCATTTGGTCTTTTACGTTAATCCCCAAAAATAATGTATTTTGATCTTCTTTTTTAACATTAATATTAAATCTTAATGAAATCTCTTCGTTAAATCCAAAAGTATTTTGCACATTACCTGCGCGATTGACGACTTCGATTTTTTTTATGTCGCTTGCCTTTGCATCGGGATTTTCATAAGTAGCGCCAAGACTGTTGTTTCCTGCGTCCAGATAATTATTTACTGCATCATTTACGTTTCCCGTATAGAATACCTGCCCATTTTTCAAGACAACTCCCTTATTGCACAAATTTTTTATTGCGCCCATATTGTGACTGACGAACAGTACAGTCCTGCCTTCTCCTTTCGATACGTCCTGCATCTTTCCGATTGCTTTTTTTTGAAATTCAGCATCGCCTACAGCCAGCACTTCGTCAACAACTAAAATTTCAGGTTCCAGATGGGCTGCAATTGAAAATCCAAGTCGGACGGTCATTCCTGATGAATAGCGTTTTACTGGCGTATCTATATATCTTGCAACTCCTGCAAAATCAACAATTTGATCTAATTTAGACTGTATTTCTTTCCTGTTCATGCCCATTATAGAACCATTCATGAAAATGTTTTCACGTCCGGTTAATTCACGATGGAATCCCGTTCCTACTTCCAGCAGCGAGGCAATACGACCTTGAGCTTTGATTATACCCGTTGTAGGGGTCGTAACGCGGGATAAAATTTTCAGCAAAGTAGATTTTCCAGCTCCGTTTCTTCCGATTATGCCCAAAACATCGCCTTTCTTTATATCGAAGCTAATATCGCGCAAAGCCCATACATATTCGCTTTCACCCTTAGATGTGCGGTCATTGGTTTCGCCTATTTTCAGATAGGGATCTTCCTTTTTTAAAACAGCCGTTTGCCACCAGCGATTAATGTCGTGGCTTAACGATTTAGTGCTGACCAATCCTAAACGGTATTGTTTAGATATGTTTTCAAATTTTATTGCTATATCCGACATAATTATACTGTGTCCATAAAACTGCGCTGTACTTTATTAAATACAACTATTCCTATTCCTAAAACTGCAATCATAAATACAAAAGTGTATGCCAGTTGTGCCCAGTTGAAAGTTCCCGTTCCCAATGTTGCATACCGGAAGGTTTCAACGATAGACGTTATCGGATTGAGGGATGCAATTAACTGTTTTTCAGGCGACATCATACTAAGCGGATAAATAACGGGAGTTGCATACATCCACAGTTGAACGACAAAAGTAAACAGAATGCTTAAATCCCTGTATTTTGTTGTCATGGAAGATATTATAATCCCGAATCCTAAGGATATTCCTGCAAGCGCTATAACTAAAACAGGAACCAGCAGCAAGTATATATTGGGAGCTACACACGTTCCGTTGAACAGGTAATAAATATAAACAATCAAAAATAGTATGAGCTGGATTCCAAGCACGTACAGGCATGATGTAATTGCGCTCATAGGTATTATAAGTCGCGGAAAATAAACCTTGCCGAAAATATCCTCATTATCCCTGAAAGTGGAAGCCGTTTTTAAAAGACAGGCTTGAAAATAATTCCACAAGCAAATGCCCGAAAGATAAAAAAGCGGTTGAGGCAATCCATCGGTTGAAATGCCTGCAATTCGACTGAACACAATCATATAAATGACGGTTGTTAAAGCCGGATTAACGAAGAACCACAAAGGTCCAAGTATTGTTTGTTTGTATTGTGTGGCAATATCGCGTTTTACAAACATTCGCCAGAGATCCCTGTATTGAATTATTTCTTTGAAGTCAATATCAAACAAACCTATTTTCGGTTTGATAATAGTAGTCCACCGTTCTGTTTCTGTCATAAATATTCCTTATATATTTGAAATACCGCGCAAATTTACAAAAAATAATTTTATTATCAATAATATACTTTACATTGCAGAAATATATGACTTAGTTTTTTTGTTTTTTGCCTGTTCCTATCTCGTTTACTTCACTTAGATTTTTTCATTCATAAAAACAGATATACCTCTATTTTTTAATATATTATATAAATATACATTTAGATTTTTTCTCCAGTAGGAAAATACTAAACCCTTTTCATTTATCTTTGTTTAATAATAAGAAAATTGTCGTGAAATATGGCAGTTATAATTAATTACTAAATTTAATAATTGGAGATGTCATGAAAAAAAGGGAAAAACTAATTTTCAGAAGACTACAGCAGACATGTTTGCTGCTATTATGTTTGCTATTCAGTTTGAATGTATCTGCTCAAAATCTTAAACAGATTACTGGCACGGTAGTTGACGAACTTGGCGAGCCGGTGATTGGCGCATCGGTAGCCATTAAGGGGACTACTGCCGGTACGGTTACGAATTTGGATGGAGAATTTCAATTGGATGTGGCAGACAATGCCGTTTTGTTGATTTCCTATATCGGCTATGTTCCGCAGGAAGTGTCGGTAGGCAATCAGACTATTTTAAGGATCATTTTGCGGGAAGATTCCAAACTGCTTGAAGAAGTGGTTGTAATCGGTTACGGCACAATGAAAAAAGGCGACTTGACAGGATCTATCACCGCTATCGGGGAAAAAGACTTCCAGAAAGGGCTGGTTGCCAATCCTGCTTCATTGATTACCGGTAAAGTTGCCGGCGTACAAATCACCTCTACCGGCGGGCGTGCTGGCAGTGGCAGTCAAATCCGTATTCGTGGTGGCGCTTCGCTTAATGCAAGCAACGATCCACTTATCGTTATTGATGGCGTTCCTCTGGATAATGAGGGCATTTCAGGAATGACCAATCCGCTCTCAACCATCAATCCAAACGACATTGAGTCGATGAACGTATTGAAAGACGCTTCTGCTACTGCTATTTATGGTTCGCGCGCTTCCAACGGGGTAATCATTATTACAACTAAAAAAGGAGCTGCCGGGCATGGCGACCAAAAAGTTAAATTGGATATTTCCACGCAAAACTCTATTGCAACCATCGCCCGAAAGGTAGAAACTATTTCTGCCGATCAATTCAGGCAAGTGGTTACAGAGCAGGCGCAAAAACGCTACTCTGCCGACAGAGCCGCTGAATACATAGCTTTGCTTGGCGCCGCCAATACCGACTGGCAAAAGGAAATTTTCCACAATGCGTTCACTACTGATAACAATATCAGTATGAGCGGCGCTGTAGGGATTCTTCCATATCGCGTATCTGCCGGATTTATCAGCCAGGATGGTATTCTTAAAACAGATAACATGCAAAGGGGAACTGTCGGTATTAATCTGTCGCCTACTTTCCTGGATAAACATCTGTCTGTTAACGTAAATTTGAAAGGAACTTATACTCATTCCCGCTTCGGTAACGGCGATGCAATAGGAGCTGCTCTGCGCATGGATCCTACCAAGCCTGTAACAGCCGATGGATACGATAAATACAACGGGTACTGGCAATGGACAGACGGAACAGGCGCTTATAATACTATGGCAACAAAAAATCCTGTTTCTCTGCTTTACGGAAAAGACGATCAGGCAGACGTTTACCGCAGTATTGGAAATATTCAGTTCGATTATAAATTTCACTTCCTTACAGATTTGCGCGCCAATTTGAATCTTGGTTACGACATTTCGCAGGGAACAGGAAAAGTGATTACGCAACCATGGTCGCCTGCAGAATACCCGAATGGAAAAAGAACGCAGTTTGACCAGAAAAAACAAAACAAACTGCTGGAATTTTATCTGAACTATACAAAACAGCTGAACGACGCCAATCGCATTGAAGTGATGGGCGGTTATACATGGCAGGAGTGGAAAACAAAAGACACTCCGTTCAACGAATACTTTTTTGATAATGAAACGCTTGCCAAAGAAGCAGGAACTCAAATACCTAATCAAAACAGGCTGATTTCTTTTTATGGTCGTCTGAACTATAATCTCCTGGAAAGATATTTGCTGACAGCTACAATTCGTCGAGACGGATCTTCAAGATTCAGTCCTGAAAATCGTTGGGGTATTTTTCCATCTGTGGCTTTAGCATGGCGTATCAACGAAGAAAGTTTCCTGAAAAATGTCGATGCTCTTTCCAACCTGAAACTTCGGTTAGGCTGGGGCGTTACAGGACAACAGGGATTTGAGAATAATACTGAGGGTAATTTTGGCTGGCTACCTGTTTACGATTACAGCGATCCTACGGCGCAAGTTCAGTTTGGCGATAAATTCTATCAGGGCTGGCGTCCAAGAGGCTATGACAGCAGCCGTAAATGGGAAGAAACAACTACTGAAAATATCGGACTTGATTGGGGTTTCATAAATAACCGCGTTTATGGCGGCATAGATTATTATCAAAAACATACGACCGATCTTTTGAATAAAGTTCCCGTACCTACGGGAAGTAATTTTGGCGCTTACCTGACAAGAAATATCGGATCTATGGATAACTGGGGAATCGAAGGCAACATAGGAGTGGTTGCTATTGATAATAAAGACATTCACTGGGATCTTGGATTCAATCTCACTTACAGTAAAACGAAAATCACTAAACTGTCCTTGAATGATGGATCGTCAAATTATAAAGGTCAAACAATAGGTGGAATATCTGGAGGAACAGGCAATACCATTCAATTGCACAAAGTTGATTATGCTCCAAACAGTTTTTATGTGTACCGGCAAGTGTATGATGAAAACGGAAAACCTTTGGAAGGCGTTTATGAAGACGTCAACGGCGACGGCGTAATCAACGACCAGGATATGTATCTGTATCATAAAGCTGCTCCAGACTGGTATATGGGTTTCAATACAACATTTACTTATAAAAAATGGATGCTGGCAACAGCTTTACGTTCAAGTATAGGAAATTACGTTTATAACAACGTAAATTCGGATATGGGCAACTTCTCGCAAACATTGAATCCGAATAACTTTCTGATGAATAATGTAGTGGATGGATTGAACTCCAGTTTTTTCAACCGTCAGCTGCTTTCGGATTATTATGTTCAAAATGCCTCGTTCCTGAAGATGGATTACATCCAGCTGGGTTATGATTTCGGCAAAATTTTTAAGGGGAAAGCCAGTCTGAGGGCTAATTTCACGGTACAAAACGTATTTACATTAACAAAATACGACGGTATTGATCCTGAAATGACTAACGGTATTGACAGTAATTTTTATCCGAATCCACGTACATACAGTATAGGACTGGGACTTAATTTTTAATTATTAAAACAAGAAAAAACATGAAAAAGTATATTTATCAAATCATTGCCATAGTAGCGCCGGTTTTGATGCTTGCCTCCTGCACCGATTTGGATATTTCTCCAGAAAACACGTCTTCTTCGGAAATTGTTTTCGAAACGTTTGAAGGTACAAAAAGCGCATTGGCAAAAGTGTATCTTGCCTACACGACAACAGGAAACGAAGGACCTGGCGGAAAAACCGACCTCGATATTCCCGGAATCGACGAAGGCTCAAATGCAGACTTCTTGCGTACATGGTTTAATCATCAGGAACTGCCTACTGAAGAAGCTCATTGCCTCTGGCAGGATGCAGGAATCCCCGAATTGAACGATATTAATTTTACTACAGACGATAAATTTACGATGGGTTTGTATTATCGCATAATGATACAAATTATGTATGCCAACGAATTTATCAGGAATGCAAAGGAAGAACTGGGCGCTGAAGTTAAGAATTTCAAAGCTGAAGCCCGTTTTATCCGCGCTTTCGACTATTGGGTGTTAATGGATATTTTCGGAAATCCGCCTTTTGTCACCGAAAACGACAAGTTGGGTGTTTTACCCAATCAAACAAATCGTGCCGAACTGTTTAAGTATATCGAATCGGAATTGCTCGACATTACAAACAACGGACTGCTTAAAGCGCCGAAAACCAACGAATACGGACGCGCTGATCAGGCTGCAGCATGGGCTTTACTGGCGCGTTTATACTTGAATGCCGAAGTTTATACAGGAACAGCTTACTGGAAAGATGCTGCTAAATACAGTCAAAAAGTAATCAATGAAAATTACACCTTAAAAGGTAATTACGAAGAACTGTTTCTGGCAGATAACGACAAAAATAATCCCGAAATAATTTTGCCTATTACTTACGACGGAAAATACAGCCGCTTGAACGGAGGTACAACGTTCCTGATCAACTGTACTTTCAATGGCGATTACAAAACAACATATAAATCAAAAGTAATAGAATCGGGTATTTACGACAATTCCAACTGGAGCGGATACAGGATACGCAAAAATTTGTCGGATAAATTTGAAGCAGGCGACAAACGTTATCTTTTTGTGGGTGAAAATCCGTCATTAGGCAATGAGCCTTCAACATTTACCAACGGTTTGATGGTGTATAAGTATCGTAATATCAAGTCTGGTTCAACGGAAGATAATGTTATCGACGGATCGGACAGAACGTTTGCCGATACCGATTTCCCCTTATTCCGGCTGGCGGAACAGTATCTTATTTATGCTGAAGCTGTTGTACGTGGCGGAGACTCGAAAACGGATGCCGTAGGCTACATCAACCAGTTGCGCGGAAGAGCAAGCGCTTCAACCATCAGCGAAGCGGATCTAACAACAGATTTTATTCTGGATGAACGCGCACGCGAACTGTATTGGGAATGTTTCCGTCGTACCGACCTGATTCGCTACAACCGATTTACATCTTCCGGTTATATCTGGGAATGGAAAGGCGGCGTACAAAACGGTCGCGGAGTAGATGCGCATTTCAATATTTACCCAATACCTGCATCAGATATGGATTCCAATAGTAATCTGAAACAAAATGCAGGATATTAATGCAATGATTGTTAAACATTATAAAATACGAATAATGAGAAATATATGTAATATAATGCTGTCGCTCGCCTGCTTGACTTTATTCTGGGCTTGCGAAAAAGACGAACATCCTACCGCGTTAACGCCGGATAGTTTCGTATTGAATACGCCTCCTTATGTTTCAGGCATTTATGATCTGAAAAATACGGAAAGCATCCTGTTAACATGCTCGCAACCGGCTTACGGCTTTACCGCCGCAACCACCTACCGCGTACAGGTTGCTACGACAAAGGAGTTTACAGATTTTGTTACGCTTTTTAGCGCTTTCAATAAAGCGAAAATTGAGGTAAGCGCATCCGAAATTGCAGTAGCGCTGGTAGGTTTGCTGGGCGTTACCGATGAAGCTGATTTCCCGACGGAAGCTTTTCCAGTTTATATACGCCTGTCCGCTGAATTATCGGATGGCAGCCGTAAAGTATTGTCTAACATTATTGAATTGCCGAAAGTGAAAAGCTACTTCGCACTGGAACCCATGACGATGCCGGAAAATATGTACATAATCGGCAATGTTGCAGGCGACTGGAACTGGAACTCGGCAACTGTTATGGTGCCTGTTTATGGATCGGACGGTAAATTCTGGGCTGTGCAGTATCTGGGAAAATCAGGAAACGACAATGCCGAAATAAAATTCAATACGGCAAAAGCATGGAACGGAAGCGAATTTGGCATGAACGCTGATATTGATGCAGCTTCCAAAACTTTGGCAGGCATTTCCGGCGATGGCAATATTGTTATCGGAAATCCTGGTTGGTATATAGTGGTAGTGACAACTGAAATATCAGGACGCGATTACATTTATCATTTACAGTTCATAGAACCGAAAGTTTACCTGTGTGGAAATGCAGCAGGAGGAGTATGGGGCGTTGGCACAGATAATGTATTTACAGTACCTGACATTTCATCAGGCGCCGATGCAGAATTTATATCGCCCGCATTTATTGGAAATGCACTTGGCGAAAGCGATGGAGGCGTTAGGGCATGTGTTGTCCTGAACGGTCAGGAATGGTGGCATACAGAGTTTATGGTATTTGGTACGGAATTGATATACAGGGCAAAAGGCGACGATCAGGAAAGGGTATCCGGAAGCGCAGGTCAGAAACTCTACATCAACTTTACCAAAGGAACAGGAAAAATTGAATAGAAAAATCCATGCGTAAGGGTAGGTAATGCCCTTACGCATGTCTGTTAAAAATAAAAATTGATAAAACAATGAAAAAAATACATTATTTCTTATTTACAGCGCTTCTTGCAGCCGGTTTTTACGCATGTACGGAAGACGTCTTTGTTGACGTGGCTGCCCCGCAGTCGTATCCGCAGGAAACGCCTCAAACAATTGACGGTTTTACAATTGCTACCGGAGAAGATTTTGGCGCAGCGATAGTAATAACTGGGGAAGAAAAGGAATTTCAGGTTGTAAAGGCAACTGCTACGCCCAAACTTGCGGAAGGAGCAACGGTTGTGTTCAAAACAGAAATATCTGCTACTCAGGATTTCTCAAATACAGCAGTACTTCCGGTAAAATGCGCAAATAACGCAGCAACAATAACATCGCAGGAATTGAATGATGCGGTGAAATCAATTTACGGCAAAGCTCCGAAAGCCCGCGAAATCTACTTGCGGAATTATTTCTACATTCTGGACGGTACATCCGCTTCCATGATGCCTGAGCCATATATTTACGGTCCGGTTACGGTTACTCCGTATTCAATCGTAACTATTGAGCCTGCGTATTACTTGATTGGCGACCTAAACGGCTGGAATTTAGACAATTTGGATACTTACAAATTCTCTCATAGCGATCAAGATGTTTACGAGGATCCTGTATTTTCCATTACCGTTCAAATGTCGGGTTATTTCAAGATTGTTCCGCAATCAAGCAAAGACGCCAGTAGCTGGGATGGTGTGCTTGGTAATCCGGTTGACGGCAATACGGAACTGGAAGGAAAGCTGGTTGTTGACGGTGCGCAGGCAATGCGCGTAGTGGAAAATCAATGGGTGAAAATTACTCTCGACATGATGGAATCTACCTATAAGATTGAGCTGCTGGGCAATGCAAAACGGCAACTGTATGTTCCTGGCGGACATCAGGGTTGGAATCCTGCTTCTGCTCCCATTGTATATTCGCAGAATCTTGACTGGAAATTCGACGGTTATGTTTATATGGAAGCAGGAAATGAGTTTAAATTTACATCCGATCCTGACTGGAACGG
>JAIRPX010000101.1 GCA_031256775.1 Dysgonamonadaceae bacterium | reverse complement strand
CGTGTGCGTAAGCGCACGGTTGGAAAACACAGACCTTTCCCTGAGCAGCGTAGCTGCGACATCTTTTTTAACAGCAAATTAATTCATAAACATGAAATAAATAAAAATTAAGGTATCGCAGCTACGCTGCTCTATTTAT
Source organism: Dysgonamonadaceae bacterium (assembly GCA_031256775.1). Lineage (GTDB taxonomy): Bacteria > Bacteroidota > Bacteroidia > Bacteroidales > Azobacteroidaceae > Azobacteroides. The sequence goes on along the minus strand of JAIRPX010000101.1, from coordinate 30,967 downwards.
ATTCCGTACATCTTTACTGTGCGCTTACGCACACGGCTACAAAGATACTGGCGCTACGCGCCTTTTTCGCAAAACACAGGGTTTTGCAGGTGAGCCGAAATCGCTTAATGCAGGGTCAAGCAATGTTAAATTCTTTCATTTTATTTTATTTTTGGAAATAAAACTCCCGATAAATAGTCGGGATACAAAAGTTATGATTTATTTTTAAACATGATATATGATTATTGAAAAGGGGCTGAACATAGTGAGACAATAACCTCAAATATCCTATTTTTGAAATTATTCAAAATATTTTTGCACCTTTATTGTTGTTATTCAAAATATTTTTGTACTTTTATGCCATCATAAAAAGCATTATCAAAAAATGAAAAAAACTGTATTCTTTCTGTTAGTGGCATTATGCTCCCTTCAAAATTTTGCTGCCAAGAAATTTTATCCTGCTACACTGATAAAAGTTGATGGCGAAAAAATTGAATGTCTGGTTCAGGAGTTTAGAAGCAAGGACAAAAAATTGAAATATAAGGAATCGCCCAAAGCAAAGCTCGTTACTGTCAAATGCGCCGAGTTTACGCGCATGATTGTCCATTTCGACGATGGCGACGCGATTTTTGATTATATGAAATATATCAGCTATAACAATTTTATACGCGGCAAGAATAAAGTTTCCAAAGATCAGCAATGGATGCAGTTGCTTATTTCCGGTACTTGTTCATTATATGTTTTTAAATATGCATACGGCGATATTAACATGTATGCTTGTCAAAAACAAGACGATGTGCCACACGTTGTTGGTCCTAAAGTCTTCCATGTTGTTTTTTTCGATCCGTTACCCAAAGCGATTTCCAACTATTTCAGCGATTATCCTGAACTGGCTGAAAAAATAAAGGAAAACAAATATCCTGTAAAAGATATAGAAGAAATCGTAAATGAATACAATCTCGAAAAATCTATTAAAAAATAAAATTCAAATGAAAAAAACTGTATTCTTTCTGTTAGTGGCATTATGCTCACTTCAAAATTTTGCCGCAAATAAGTTTTATCCTGCTACACTGATAAAAGTTGATGGCGAAAAAATTGAATGTCTGATTAAGGAGATAGGAATCGGCGACAAGAAATTGAAGTATAAGGAATCGCTTAATTCAAAGCCTGTTTCTATACATAGCAACGAATTAACACGTGCAATTATTCATTACGACGAGGGTGATGTTGTTTGGGATTATGTGAAATATATTGGCTATAGAAGTTTTTTGCGCGGCAAGAACAAAGTTTCCAAAGATCCGCAGTGGATGCAATTAGTTGTTTCCGGACCATGTTCATTATATACTTGGAGTGTTACTACCAGACAAAACGGCTTTACAAATATTGATAATTGGTACGCTTGCAAAAAACAGGATGAAGATGCGTCAAATATTATAGGTACTGATCAGGATGGTTTCTTTGATCCGTTTTTCAAACGGCTTCCTGATTATTTCAGCGATTATCCCGAATTAGCCGAAAAAATCAAGGCAAAAAAATATACCCGCAAAAATATTGTCGAAATCGTGAATGAATACAACCTTGAAAAATCTATTAAAAAATAAAATTCAAATGAAAAAAAATCTATTCTTTCTGTTAGCAGCATTATGCTCCCTTCAAAGTTTTGCCGCCGGATTAATTCCCGCTACATTAGTAAAAATCGATGGCGAAAAAATCGAATGTCTGGTTCAGGATTTTAGAATCGACGCCAAAGAATTGTATTATAAGGAATCGCAAGATTCAAAGTTTGTTTCCATCAAAAGCGACGAATTAATACGCGCGATTATTCACTACGATGATGGTGATATAATTTTTGATTATGTGAAATATATCAACCATAGCAGTTTTATGCGAGGCAAGGACAAAGTCGCTAAAAAGCCGATGTGGATGCAATTAGTTATTTCCGGACCATGTTCATTATATACTTACAGGATTATTACCAGACAAAACCGCTTTACGTATACCGAAGACTGGTATGCTTGCAAAAAGCAGGATGAAGATGTTCCGCGTATTGTGAGTTCCATATCCAGCGGCATTACTGTCAATTTGTTTGACCAGTTTTATAAAGCGCTTTCCAATTATTTCAGCGATTATCCCGAATTAGCCGAAAAAATCAAGGCAAAAAAATATTCCCGTAAAGATATAGTTGAAATTGTGAATGAATATAACCTCGAAAAATCCGTTAAAATAACAGAATAATAATAATATTACTATGAAAATCAAAATTTTAGGATTATTACTATTAATTTCGTTTCAATTATCGGCTCAAAACGAGTTGAAGGAAACGGTTGTTGTGGTTCGCCCCGTTTATTCGTCCGAAACAATTACTTTTTTTAAGGACATCAGTTCGGCATTGATGAAAAACGGTTTTGTTGGTTCCGCAAGAATCATGCGCAGAAATGCACAAGGTGTATTTGGTTCGGGTTTTATTTATAAGGACGACAAGGACGCAGTTTATGTCATAACCAACAAGCACGTGGTTCATCAAGCGAAAAATGTAAATATAGAAATAATAAAAGCCATCGGCGATACGGTAAAATACGAAAATTGCCGTGTAGTGGCTGTCGCTCAAAATGCTGATTTGGCTTTGGTGGCTTTGCCGGAGAATGTAAAAATTGCAAAATCGCTCCATTTGGCAAAAACCGCGCCGGTGGAAGGCAGCGACGTATGGTCGGCAGGATTTCCCGGACTTGACGGTAAACCGTCGTGGCAACTCGGTAAAGGCATTATTTCCAACCGGAGCTTGCAAAACAAAGAAGTTTTCGATAACGATTCGCTGTCGCTTATACAACATACGGCGCAGGTGGATGCAGGAAGTTCTGGCGGACCGTTGCTCAGGGCTACTGACAATAACAATTATGAAGTTATCGGCGTAAACACATGGAAATTGGGTGGACGGGAAAACGCTAATGTCGCTCTTCCGGTAGAGGCAATCGAAAATTTTATACAAACCGCTATCAATCCGGAAACGTTTGTTCCGTCAGATGCGCTCAATGAACAGACAGCCGGATTTGTCGCCGCTGCCGCAAAAAACGATTATCGTGAAGTGCGTAAATATGTTTCCTATCAATATGTGTATCATGTAACTCCCAAAAGTTTCGACGCCATGCTGACCAAAATTTCAAAAGATGCCAAAGATGCGATTTTCGCCCAGTTCAGAAGCGGCGAACCCATCGAAGGCATCAGGTCGCTCATTGCCGACGCTTTGGTACAGAAAGTACAAAAGTACGCCGGAAGTTTGCATTTTTCGCAAGCAGATCTGGCAGATACAACGACTGTGCTTTCTTTCGATTTCAACGGAAAAAGGTACGAGAGCCAGTGGGAAAACGAGCAGGGACAGTGGGGTCTTTCCGATTTTCCGATTTTGCAGGTAGATCGCGTCGTTGCAAAAAACGGTATTGCCTACGATTTTGATTACGACCGTTCTTGGTGGTTCCGGAGGCATATTCAGGTAGGAGATTACACCGAAAAAAGTTATGAAATCGGACACGATATGATATTAGCCACCTATGGTTTTTTATCAACAGAGATTCTTTGGGGCAAATATTTCCGTCCTATAGAATTATCCTCTGGCAATGAAACACAGTCTGAAATAATATCTGATCCATTCTTTTCGATTGAGTTCGGACTTGGCGGGCAATTGCCCTTTCGAATCGCCTCTTGTTACCTCATTCCGTATGCCAACGTTATTACGGGGATGAGGATTGGCGAAGACTCTGGCGGATTTTTTACCGGCTTCAGGAGTGGGGTGAAATTAGGATTTAAACTTTCCAGCAACATCATTTATATCGGCGGGGATTTTAAATATCATATCCCTATAGATTTCGAAGCTTCGGGGAAATTCAAGACGCCTATAACGTCAATCGGTATTTCGTTAGGTTATATTTATTAATGGCTTTATGTGGTTTTATTATGTACAACGTCATTGCAAAAGCAAAGCCTGAAGCAATGACGTTATACAAAACCATAATGAGCAGACTATAATACAATCAAAAAAAGATACGATTGCGAATTTCACAGATCCGGTTCACAGTCTGTTCAAATCTTTTTCCGACGCGCTCTGTCCTTTATAGTTTTTGCTGTAATTATTGAAGCGATAGCTCACTGTAAGAGCTGCATATCGTGTTTCAAAGATTGATTTTTGCTCGTAAACTATATTATTGACGGCAATGACAGTGTGGTCTTTTATCCATTGAAAACAATCTGTTAACTGTAATTGAACGGACAGATTGTCGTCTAAAAACGATTTTCGAATGCCAAGATTCAAATAGGCGTACTGATCGTATTCTATTGCATATAAATTGCTTTTACCCTGCCAATTAAAATCAATTGAAAGAATATACTGTCGAGGAAATATTACTGTATTATTGCATCCCGCAGAAAACGACAGTCTGTTTTTTGCGTGCGTCTGTCCCAGCGAATAAATCTCGAAAAAAGGTTTCCGAAGTCCGATATTCGCCTGCGTTTGGAAATATTTTCTTTGTAATATGCCTGCTATCAACAAATTTAATTCCTGGTATTTAGGGAAATTAACATAATTCATAATCGTTTGATGACCAATATTTTCAAATCCGAAAGAAATGGGATTTTTTTTGTAAACATAGCTGCAATTTACGTCTAAAAACTGGTATTTAAAATATGAATCCAGTTGAAAAATCGTTTCGCTTTTCAGGAACGGATTGCCTCTTTGAATAAGCCATCGGTTGGCATAAAAATTGTTTCCATTTAACTGTGCAAAATCTGGGCGTTTGATTTTTTGTGACAGGGAAATTCCAGCCTGTGCTGTTTCCGAAAGATATGAAAGTGAAATATTCGGATAAAACCGGTGATACTGTTGATTTATGACAGGTTGATTATTAGCACCTTCGCTGAATTGTTCATGCGTATATTCATATCGCGCTCCCGTTTGCAGCTGGAATTTATTGAAAGTATTGCTGTAGCTGATAAAACCGGCAGTTTTATTCTCCTGATTGGAATAAATGGAATTTTCTATATAATGTTCGGGGTTTATCAAAGAGCCAGAGCCTGTTATCAGATTTGATTCGCCACCGAAAACGATATTTCCCGCCTGTTTCATATTGTAAGTCGCAGTAAGTTTGGCGGCGTACAGTTCAAAATCTGACAAACCTGTCATATTTACCTCTCTTTCATCCGACTGAGCGATTTCTGTTACGGTTTGATTTAAATGACTTTTTTTGACTACATAATCCAAATCAAGATGCAAAGAGAACGATTCACTCCATTTACCGTCATAAAAAGCGTTGCTTACATGAAAAGCAGGTTTGTTTTCTGATTTCATATCCGTAGAAAGCTGCTCATGAGGTATCCCGTTGGCAGATACAGCATTTATTCCATTGGATTTCACTTTGTTTTCTGTAAGCGCCGCCTGATACTGTCCGCCTATCGTATGTCCGGGAGTAACAGACCATTCCGCGCCGACTGTGAAATGATTGTATGAATCGGTATATACCTGCGGCATGTCTGCGAGCAACTGCCACAAAGTATCGGAATGGATTGTGTATGAAGCGTATGGGTTGCGATCCTGTCGGGCGTAAATATGTTCGTATGATGCAAAAATATTGAACATCCTGCCAGCATAATTTATTCCGATATTTTCCCTGTCGTTTAAATAATGTCCTCCGGTCAGCGTTTCGGAAAGCTGGGCAGCCCAGCCTTCGCCTTTCATGCGTCGAGTTTTTATAATCAGGACGGCATAACCTTCCGCATCATATTCTGCGCCAGGCGTTAAATTTAATTCTACGGTTGCGACGTCGGTCGATTTAAGGCTCTGCAATTCGTTTAAATCATATATTTTCCGGTTATTGATGTATATTACCGGCGTTCCTTTTCCAAAAACAGTTATAGCATTGTCTTTCAATGTGACAGCAGGGAATTGCTGCAATATGTCTCTTGCTGTTCCAATCGACGACAGCGAAGTGGATTCTACATTGGCTATCAGACTGTTTCCTTTTCGGGAAAAAGGTGGTATTCGCGAAGTAACCGTAAGTTCGGGCAACTGCTTCTGAATGGAATCCAGAAAGATACTGTCCACCAGGATATTGGCATATTCTGAGGAATGGTTTTCCGTTTGGGCAAATACGGAAAAATGTGTAAATAAGATAATAAACAGGATATTTGCTCTCATGATGCAAATATACGAACAAAATAATTTTTCGCAAATTTACTTCAAGTTTTTTGAAGAATTGCTCTAATTTGACAAAATTTAAATTTATATTCACAGCATTGCCACCGCTTTGAGGATTTCGGCAAGACGGTTGAGCAGGGAATAGCCCAGTCATGTTCGGAAAAGTAGAGACAAGATTAATTGCGTCTCTACAAAACCCGGTAGGGCATCCATATCAATAGAAAAGCCGATTAACTACCGAATAAAAACCTCATAAAGGTTTCACAAAGGCAACGGGTATCCTAATATACGGACAACATTGTTGTATAATAATCCTGTTTTCTATTGATATACAAGTCCGTAACGGAGCAGGAAAAATCATTTATTGATAAATTTCTGGATTGCTTCGCTAACGGCTCGCAATGACGTTGCACAAAATTAAACCGCGTAAAGTATAATTCATAAACATGAAATGAATAAAAATTAATGTATCGCAGCTACGCTACTCTGTATGTGTCTGTGCATCTTTATCGTGCGCTTACGCACACGGCTACAAAGATACTGGCGCTACGCGCCTTCTCGCAAAACACAAGCTTTTGCAGATGATCCGGTAAAACCTGAAAAGAATTTTAATACGTTTTTATGTGATTTGAAGATTTCATGCTATCTTTGTTCCATTAAAAAATATATTTTTACATGGTTCTATGAATATTGAAGAACTTCATGAATATTGTCTGTCTATCAAGGGCGTAACCGATTGTTTTCCTTTCGATGATGTTTCTTTAGTGATGAAAGTTTTGGGAAAAATGTTTGCTTTAATTCCTCTGGATAATCCTGAGTTGCAAATCACTTTGAAATGCGCACCCGAACTGGCTGTTGAATTACGGGAACGATACAATTGTGTGGAACCTGCTTTTCATTTCAACAAAACATACTGGAATAGTATTTATCCAAACAGGGATATGCCTGACAGTGAGGTGAAAAGGTGGATTCATCATTCGGTGGATGAGGTGATTAAAAAATTACCGAAACGAATCAGAGATGAATATTATAACAATTAATGATATTTTCTACCGATTTATCAACTTCCTGGCTGTTTCTATAAGCGTGTCAGTTCCTTTTTCCATGTCGTCGTTCCGCATAGCAACATAAATGTCGGGGGCTATTCCAAATTCAATATGCTGTTTATTCTGGTCTAACATGGGGCAAGCGGAAAAACGTACCGACCATCCATTGGGCAGTTCGGAGTTGAAAGGCAGTCCGCTGCCACCTCCTGTCGTATCGCCCAGTATTGTTACATTCGGGCAATAACGCATGGCATTTACGAAATCGTTTGTAGTACTGAAACATCTGCGGTTAGTCAAAACAAACACCGGTTTTTGAAATCTCAGGCGGGTGGAAGGTTCCAGGTATTTTGGATAGGGATCGGAAAAATCGTTGTGTCCTTTTCCCGTTTTATGCAAAATATATCCTGTCAAGGTTTTTTCATTGACAAATCGCGATGCAAATAAATCAGAATATGTCAAAGTGCCGCCGCCATTTTCACGGACGTCAATAATCATTCCCGAACAGACGCCGGCTTTTTCAATAATATAGTCCAAACCGCTTTCTCCAATGCCCGAAGAAAAATCGGCATATCTCAAATAAGCAATATTATCGTCTAAAATTCTGTAACGGATTCCTCCGGCTATGCGATAATCGGTCCCCAGATATTTGCGTATCAGCTCCTCGCTGTAATTGGCGGGATGATCTTCATACCATTTCCAATAACGACCAACATCAAAGGGGGTTACGAGATTTACATGACCGTCTTTCAGTTCGCCAAGCATTTCATTCAAGAGCATAAACAGCGATTCGCGGTTCATGTTGCTGCTTATACGGGCAGCATAATCATCATGTATCCTGTTCCAGTCTATCTCTTTGTATTCAAAAAAGCAGTAATGTTCGTCCATGATTTTCCATAAAACTTCCATATTTCCCATAGGAGTATTGTCATATTTTTCTATTTCCACGCACGAAGCGAACAGTAAAATCAAAAAAAACGGAATAAATGATAAACAGCGAGTCATATTATTGAAAAACATTAAGATAGTTATTATTATGTTTTCGCGAAACGATATAAAAGTTTCTGGATAAACCGATATAAAACGAATTGGAAATCATACGGGTATCCAAATTATTAATCCTTGTTTCGTAAAATCTGTTCATGTAAGTCAGACGGAGGGCATAACGGTCGAAAGGAAGCTCCACTGAAAGTAAACCTTTAATCATCAACTGATTATGAAAAGATGCAAAATGTAACAGAGTTTCATCTCCGCCCAAACCGATTTCATAATACGACTGTCCGAATTGAGGAGAATACATGCAACCTGCTATGGCTATATTCATTTGACAGCGCAGTTTAACAGTCTGCTTTTTTATCATAAATTTATAAGCTGCTATTCCCGATAGGTTTAAGTTAAGATTTATTTTCCCTGTTATTGGATTATTCCCGTTGCGGTTATTATAAATGAAACCGAAAAGTCCATCTGCCTGTATTCCTGCAAATAACTGTAATTTATTGACGGGATTGAAACGATAGTGCAGCCCGTAGTCATATTCCATAATCCCTGTATAATCAGTAGCCGTACCTGCCGGATTATATGTTCTTCCTACTTCAATATCAAAGAGATGCTGGGTTGAAATATTTCCGTTCATCAATCCTGTCATTTTCATCTGTTCATAAAGCAGACCAATATTATTGCCTTTATACTCCAGCGGCGACAGATATGTATCGTAAACGCGGGCGCTTCCATAACCAGCAATATAAGACTGGTAGGTTAGCGGAATCCTGTCCGTTTCCTGCGAATAAACTGAGAAACAGCTAATTAAAGTAAAAATAAACACTTCTGCAAACAGCGCTTTCGTTTTCATTTGTTCATTATATTAATTTATTAATATCAAAACAGTCGTTGCTGCCCTGTGATTTCGTCTATTATTTCCGTAATCGGTTTATCGTCTTCTTCCGGCTCAATATCGACATCCTGTTGGGGAATATTATCGTTCTGTTCGGGGAAACGTTCCGGTTCTATTTCCTTTATTTCGGCAATTTCGTAAGTTGAAATACGTTTTCCTTTGGCTTTAAAACCTTTTACGGAAATAAAATCTTCCACATCAATAATCAGAGGCTCGCGGAAAATATCGTGTCCTCCAAAAGTGACTTCCATTCTCGGATAAACTGTATCCGACAAAACGATTAATTTTGAAGCGGCATTATCGCCCAGAAAACTTTGCTTTTTGCTGTTTGCTTCAATTACAAAGCGTTTAAGATAAGGAAAATTCTGCTGATCGGCGTCGTATAAAGCAGCAGACCATACTTTATTGGGACTGAATTTTTCAACGATTTTTATATCGCCCTGATAATGATTTCCCGAATCATAGTCGGTTGTATAAAATTCGCCATTACTTTGAATAACTAAAATCAAATCATCGGCAAAAAATTCTCCGATATAATCTCCTCTGCCATCGTAGTTAATGCGAAGCACATCCTTGTCGAACCACACCTGACGTCCGCCCAGAGTGGAAACTCCTTTCGATTTCAGGGAAATTTTATGTACGTCGGCTTTGGTAAGGATATTTCCCATCGAAGCGCGTCCTTTAATAGCTATTTCGCTGAAATCCTTGTCGAAAACGAGCAGTTTCTGTCGCGGCTTGGGCTTCAGAATAATCTTTATTGTTTCGGCTTCTCCATTTTGGTTGGCAGAGAAATACAGTATGCGACTACCCTGGTTTCCCTGCGTCAAATCGTATTCCTTGTCACGTGTAATTCCCGTAACAGCAAAGCGTTTGATATAATTTGCTCCTGCCCTGCCATCGCGATAAACGACGTTGTATATTGTACGGTTATCGTTCCTGTTGAAAACATTCAGGTAAAGCACATTTTTGCCTACGAACATTTTCTCGCTGATTTTCACGATTTTATATTTCCCGTCTTTGAAAAAGACAATTATATCGTCGATGTCGGAACAGTTACATATATATTCATCTTTTTTCAAACCGTAACCAATAAATCCTTCTTCGCGGTTGATATAGAGTTTTTCGTTGGCTTCCACCACTTTAGCGGCTTCTATCGTGTCGAAACTGCGAATTTCCGTTTTTCGCGGATAGTCTTTACCGTATTTTTCTTTAAGTTTTTCAAACCAGTCAACAGTGTAATCTACAATATGCTCCAGATTATAATCAATTGTTTCAACCTGAGACTTATACGATGCTATCAGGTTGTCGGCTTTGTCTTTGTTGAATTTGAGGATTCGCCCCATCTTAATTTCCATTAAGCGCAGCAAATCGTCCCTGTTCACCTCGCGTATAAATTGCTCCTTATATGGTTCTATACGCTTATCTATGTGATTCAGAGCTGTATCTATGTCTTTGGCGTTTTCAAATTCTTTATCTTTATATATGCGTTCTTCGATAAAAATTTTCTCTAAGGAAGCAAAATGAAGGCTTTCAAGTATTTCATCTCTTTGAATTTGCAGTTCGAGTTTCAGCAAACGCAAAGTATTGTCGGTTGTATGTTTTAAAACATCAGAAACCGACATGAAATGCGGCTTGTTGTTTTCAATAACGCAACAGTTGGGCGAAATGCTTATTTCGCAGTCGGTAAAGGCATAAAGTGCGTCTATTGTTTTGTCGGATGAAACTCCAGGCGCCAGATGAATGATAATTTCTGCATTTTTTGCAGTCATGTCATCCACTTTTTTTATCTTTATCTTGCCTTTGTCATTGGCTTTTAAGATTGATTCGGTAAGCGTAGAAGTTGTTCTTGCGAAAGGTATTTCAGTGATAGACAATGTTTTGTTGTCTATTTTATTTATTTTAGCCCGTATCTTGACCGATCCGCCGCGTTCACCGTCGTTATATCTGGAAACATCAACATAACCTCCTGTCTGGAAATCGGGATAAAGCGAAAAATCTTCATCTTTCAGATAGGCTATGCTCGCGTTCAATAATTCATTAAAATTATGAGGCAACACCTTTGATTGAAGTCCTACGGCAATACCTTCGCCACCTTGCGCCAGAAGCAAAGGAAATTTAACGGGAAGCGTGACCGGTTCTTTGTTTCGTCCGTCGTAAGACAGTTTCCATTCGGTTGTTTTAGGATTGAAAACCACGTCTAAAGCAAATTTCGACAAACGGGCTTCGATGTAACGCGGAGCTGCGGCTCCGTCGCCTGTGAGAATATTCCCCCAATTGCCCTGACAGTCAATCAATAAGTCTTTCTGCCCCAGTTGCACTAAAGCTCCGCCAATAGAAGCGTCGCCATGCGGGTGAAACTTCATCGTATCGCCTACAATATTCGCAACCTTGTTGTAACGACCGTCATCCAACCGTTTCATTGTGTGCAGAATACGTCGTTGCACAGGTTTAAGTCCGTCGTTAATATGAGGAACTGCACGATCGGTAATCACATACGATGCATAATCCATAAACCAGTCCTTATACATTCCCGACAAAACGTGGCGTCCGTCTCCTTCAACTGTTTCAGGAACTTTATAATCAGAATGTTCCTTACCTAAATCTTCTCCCTCAATGTTTTCTTCTGTATTTTCTAATTTCATATTTGAATTTGAACTTTCAAAAATGCAAAGTTAGTATAAAATCTTCGGATTATACGCAAAAAGAGATAATATCAGAAAAATATTGTCTATATTTGCAGTCTAATTTTTTTTATTAATATCTAAATATTTTACAGTTATGAGCGAAAAAATAAAACCTATTGAGTTGATACATTTTATCTTTGATAAAAATATCACAAGTGTAAGTATGAACGATACTGATTTCACAAAAGACAAATATACAGTATCGCTAAAACGTAATGAATATAATGATTATGCAACGCACCTTGAAATTGATGAAATTAAAGAGGATGGCAAGCTGGTCATGCTTTACCAAATTCATTTTTATGAAGCAATGGATATTTCTATTACTGATGATACCATAGTTTTCTTGGTACAAAGCAGTGATGGATTTGGACCTGACAGTAAAATCACAATAACTTATAACTAATAAAATGAATAAATAATCATTATGAAGAAAATATTTTTAAGTTTAGCTGTGATTGTTAGCATTTGCGTTTCATCAGTGGCTCAGAAATCTGTTGTGCCAAATCATGAATGGTTTGAAGACGCCCGTTTTGGCATGTTTGTCCATTTTGGACCCTATAGCGTTTTATGCAATGGCGAATGGGTGATGAATACCCAATCAATAACGGTTAGTGATTATCATAAGTTACAGAAAATTTTTGATCCGCGCCTTTTCGATGCTAAAAAATGGGTTGCAACAGTAAAAGAAGCAGGAATGAAGTATATTGCTTTTACTTCGCGACATCATGACGGATTCAGCAACTGGAATACGAAGCTGTCTGACTGGAATATTATGAACACGCCATACGGGAAAGATTTAGTAAAGCAGCTGGCTGATGAATGTCACCGGCAAGGCATAAAACTGGTTCTTTATTATTCTTTACTTGACTGGTCGCGAGATGATTACAGTTTCACAACAGGACGCACCGGACAAAAAACAGGACGCACCGAGCAGAAAGAATGGACATCGTACATCAACTTTATGAAAGCGCAGTTGACCGAATTGCTTACCAATTATGGTGAAATATCCGGTATATGGTTTGATGGCGAATGGGATCAGTTGCCTTCGGAAGATTCAGGCGTGGCAGTTACACATTCCATGTCGAAAGTTGACTGGCATTTTGGCGAAATATACGACTTGATTCACAAGTTACAACCAAATTGCATGATAGCCAATAACCATCACTTAGCCGCTTTGCCTGGCGAAGATTACCAGGCGTTTGAAAAAGATTTACCTGGCGAGAATGTTGGTGGCGGTTTTGCAGCCAATCAGGTAGTAGCCAAACATTTACCTCTCGAAACATGCGAAACTATCAACAGCAGCTGGGGCTATTCATTGCGCGACAATAAATATAAATCAGAAAAAGAATTGATACATCTTTTAGTACGCGCCGCCGGTTATGGAGCTAATTTATTGCTGAATGTTGGTCCAATGCCAACAGGTGAATTTGATGAAATCAGCGTTTCGCGCCTGCAATATATGGGTAAATGGCTATCTTCTTATGGTCAAACGATATACGGAACGCGCGGCGGAATGATTAAACCGCAAACATGGGGAGCTGTTACTCAAAAAAGCAATGTTTATTATATCCATATTTTGAATAAGGAAAGTGATGTGTTAACATTAAGTTTTCCTGAAAATATTCAGTCGGTTCGCTGGTTGAATGGAAGCGAAAAAATAACGTGGAAACAGAACAAAAAATCAGGAGAAGCAACTTTTAACCTGAATAATATTCCAGACGAAATTGATTCGATTATCGAAGTTATATTTAAAAATAAATAATAATGTTAAAAAAGAGAGAATTTAGAAATCAGCGTGCATATCGTTTCAAGCGATTTGCACGCCGTTCGTATGCTGTTTTTAACAGTATGCACAAAGTAGTAAACATCGGAATTATTTCCGCATGTATGTTGACATTTGCCAATGCAATTCATTCATCAGCCCAGAGTAAAACATCTCCCGTTAGAGATTCTATTCCTGAACATGAGCTGGATGAGTTGATTGTAACAGGCTCCAAAGCGGAGCTAACGTTAAATCAAACGGCTAAGTTAGTTACAATTATCACCCGTGATGAAATTGCGCGACGGCCTGTAGAAAGCGTTTCCGATTTATTGAAAACTGTTGTTGGCTTGGACGTGCGCCAGCGGGGAGCCAACGGGGTTTTATCAGGTGTATCAGTGCGTGGCGGCACTTTCGAACAAACAGCCATACTCCTCAATGGCGCAAACTTCACAAATCCTCAAACCGGTCATTACAATCTTGATCTTCCGATCAATCTTTCCGACATAGAACGTATAGAAATAATTCAGGGACCAACTTCCCTTTTATATGGCGCTGGAGCTTTTTCGGGCGGTATCAACATTGTAACTAAAAAAAATTCCGATACGGGACTTTACATGGAAGCCAAAGGCGGTATGCACAGCCTTTTTGAAGTCAACGCACGGGAAGCCATAAACACAGGAACGTCTAATCACAGTCTTTCAGCTGGATATGCTTCGTCAGAAGGCTATATAAATAATAGCGACTATCAGATAATCAATACTTTATGGCAAAGTAATTTCACCGTAAGCGATAATGCCAACCTGGATTTTCAATTAGGACTTAATGATAAAAAATATGGCGCAAACACTTTTTATTCGGCAGCTTATCCTAATCAACACGACGAAACCCGTTCTCTGTTTGCAGCTATAAAAGGTTCGACAGGAACAAAATTAAAATTATCACCGCAACTTTACTGGAATCGGCATTTCGACCATTACGAATTGACCAAGCGCGAATCGGTCGGCGAAAATTTCCATCGCACTGACGTATTGGGTTGCAACCTGAATGTACAATACGACTGGAAAGCAGGAATTACCGGTTTTGGAGGTGAAATACGCAACGAAAGAATTATCAGCAGCAATCTGGGAAAAGACAGCCTTTTCAACCAAAGTCCTTATCAGTTGACTGATAACAGGACTAATCTTTCTGTTTTCCTCGAACATAATTTTATTCTCCGCAAATTCACGTTAAGTATCGGTTTGTTAGCCAATTATAACACTGCTTTTAGCGACGGCGCAAGTCTGTATCCAAGCATCAATGCTGCATACCGGCTCACGGAAAACTGGAAAATTTTTGCTTCATGGAACAGCGCAACCCGAATGCCAACTTTCACCGATTTGTATTACAAAGGCAGAACGCACAAAGGAAATTCCGACGTCCGTCCTGAAAAATCCACTTCATTGGAAATGGGACTAAAATACGTTCATCCTGTCATCAACGCTTCTGCTAATGGATTTTATATGAAAGGAATAAATCTGATTGACTGGGTAAAACAACATCCTGATTCACTATGGGAATCCCGCAATTTGACCAATTTGGATAAAATCGGCTTTGAAACTAATTTCACTCTGAATTTAGCAGGAATTTCTTCAAAAATACGGGATACACGCCTCAGTCTAAGCTATATGTACATGCAACAGAACAAAGATGCAAGCGGTCTTATTTCCAATTATGTAATGGATTATCTAAAACACAAATTCACCGCCGGACTTTCTCATCCAATTTATAAAGGTTTAAGCGCCGACTGGCAATTCCGCTGGCAAGAAAGGGAAGGAAGTTACATAAAGTATGAGAATAACCGATCAACCGGCGTAGAAACAGCTTACAAGCCCTTTTCTATTTTAGATGTGAAAATTAAATGGAAAATAGAAAAATTCAATTTCTATTTATCAGCAAACAATTTATTCGATATTTATTATTATGATCTGGGAAATATTCCGCAACCGGGATTCTGGTTGACAGGAGGAGTCAGCAGGACTTTTTAATTCCTGTTGATTTAGACTTTACCCAGTCTAATTTTGTACAACGTCATTGCGAAAGCGAAGCCTTCGCAATGACGTTGCATAAAACCATATCATTCAGAGTATAAGTTGCTATAAACAAGGTATCGCAGCTACGCAACTCAGTTGGAGATCTGTATTTTTCACCGTGCGCTTACGCACACGGCTACAAAGATACCGGCGCTACGTGTCTTTTCACATTCGAGCTTTCACGCTTTTTTACATCGCGCCTTTTAGCTTTCACCGTATCTGTTTATCTCTTTTTTGTTTTCGCCTTCACCGTTACATTTTCATACGAAGTTGGCGTTTTAACTATTGGCGCTCCAGTAATCTTCACATTTTCCAGTTTTTGGACAAAGCTGTTCCAATTCTCAGGATTGGTTAAACGAATATACCTGAAAAAAGCCGACCAGTGGGAAATATTTTCTATTGCCGTATATACTAACGGATTATATTGTTTCAGTAAATTCCAGTGTTCGCGAAACGAATTTGAAAGTTCTTCCAAATTTCTACGATTTAAATCCATTTCTTCATCCGCCAATTGATTAAGTTCTTCTAATTTATCCAAAGAATTTTTAATAAAATGCATATTATACGGATTAAAAAATTCATTACTCTTATTTGCTTCCAAAACTTTTAACAATCCTGCCATATTCGTTCTCGGATTCAATTTTGAGACGTATTTCCCTTTCAGGAAAGCCATTGCATTTTCTTCTATTGACTTATAATGCGCCTCTGCTTCATTGCGAAGCCTGTTAACTGCCATTGTGTCAATTTCTGTTTGCAAGAAACAGTAATAAGGATCGCCGTAAAATTTCAAATCATTACCTTCAATTCCGAAAAGCATGTCTATATTCCTGTCTGTCAATATATAACGTATAAACTGTTTTTCCTGTAAATCAAGTGTATTATATATTATTGCGCTTATATTCTGGTTTTTGTGCGGAGCATAATACATTTCTGATTCTGCCATAATATATTCTCCTTTTTCATTACGTGGAATATCCCAGAGAACATCCGGAATATTTAATAAATCTGCTTGAAACAGCCTTAATCCCAATAGATTATCTAAAAATGCGAAATGGTATTTATATCGAGGTTCTCCTTTTTTAACCTCACCCAAAGGAGTATACGCCGACTGATAAGGACTGTTTGCAAACTGAACAATAGGTATTAATTGCCATAAAGGTAAATCAGGCGTAAGGTTGCGCCTCCCTATCGTGACAGTAAATTGCTCATTTTCATAACTTAACGAAATATTTTCTCCGTTCAGGTTCGCAACTGGAAAAGCTATAGCCTGAAACGAACTGTAATGAATAATGTTGTCATTAACATTAGCTTTCTCTTTTACGATTAAACTTTGTTTATCAGGAAAATACTCATTAATAAGTTTTACTTTATTCAATGAACTTTGCCCAAACACAAACTGAGAATATGGAAAAAAAACTAATATTACTGATAATTTCAAGAAAAAATGAAACGACAATTTTTTTGTTTGTTTTTTAACAGTCATTCTATGTATTTATAAATTTGCTTTGTATTTCCTTGCAAATATACAAATATTATTTGTATATTCGACGAATTGAATAGATAAATCAAAATAATCAGACCGAAATTGACACAAAAAAAATATTATATTTTATGCTGTTTATTTTTTTTCGTCCCTTTCCCCCGTAAATTTCTGGATTGCTTCACCGTAAACGGCTCGCAATGACGCACACAAAGCAACGTTATTGCGAAGGCGAAGCCTGAAGCAATCCAGATAATTTTTATTTGTTTGTGTGTAATTCGAAAATTTCATGTACCTTTGAATTTATTTACGGGATATTATATTTAGCAATTTATTTATATGAAACGTTTACTAACACTTGTATTATTACTGTTACTATATCTATCGCTATGGGCGCAAGATTTGGCGGGTTATCAGAAATTAAGGGGAGAAATATTGTCTTCAGCTCCGGAGGACGATTATAATACTCACGCTTACAACGCTTTTGATACCAATAAGCGTACAAATTACAAGGCTCGCGACAAAAATGGCTGGGTAGGACTTGATTTAAATAACCGGTATCCTATCAGAAAAATAAGGGTTTATCCGCGAAGCGACCGCACGGAACGCATGAAAGGTTGTATTTTTCAGGGAGCAAATAATTCTTCATTCAATAATCATACTGATTTATTTACTGTTACTGAAATTCCGGAAGCAGATAAATACACAACTTACGACATTTCGTCTAATACGACATTTCGTTATGTGCGGTGTTTTTCGCCCAATGATAATTGCAATCTGGCAGAATTGGAATTTTATACCGATGAAAACAAACAACCGCTAAACTATTCACAATTAACTAATTTACCAACTGTTTACATCGAAACTAATGGTAGCTTCGATTTTGTGAATAAAAAAAATTATGTCACTTCAAAAGTAATCGTGTCAGAAAATGTTTCTGTTGAAGAATACGACGCCCAAGTACGCGGACACGGAAATTCTACATGGGATTTTATGGACAAGAAATCTTTCCGCATAAAATTTAATGAAAAACAACATTTTCTTGGGCTTAAGGCAAATGCCAAGAGCTGGACATTGATAGCCTGCGCTGTCGATAAAACATTTTTACGCAATGGATTAGCATTTGAAATCAGTAAGTTTCTGGGGTTTGAATTTACGCCATCCTGCGCTTTTGTTGACGTTGTGCTGGATGGATTTTATTATGGGACTTATATGGCAAGCGATCATATAGATGTAAATAAGAATCGAATTAATATTGACGAAATGACGCCTTCTGATATTCAATATCCTTATATCACAGGAGGTTATCATTTGGAAATAGATGCTTATGCAGATATGGAACCTGTGCATTTCAGAACGCATCGTGGCGTGCCGTTCACTGTAAAATCGCCCGACAGCGACGAAATAGTGCCGAAGCAGAAATCCTGGATAGAAAACTACATCAATAGCATGGAAGATCGCCTGTATGAGGATATTACAGATGCCTGTGCTGAATATATCGACATGGAAAGCGCCGTAAAATACTACTTATTATCCGAACTTTCAGGTAATTGCGATTCATACTGGTGCGTACCTGCCTATAAGAAAAGAAACGACGCTAAATTGTATATCGGTCCTGTATGGGACTACGATCAGGCATTCCTGACCAATGAACGGGTACCGCGCTTCGTAGCAACGTTAGACACTCAGCATGGCGTTGTGCAACACTGGTTTCGCATGATTATGCAACATCCCGACGCTGATAAAATTGTTAACACACTGTGGAAGAAAGCGACAGATGAAAATTTGTTGCAGCATTTACTGGATTACCTGGATGAAAATTCATTGCTTCTGCAACAGTCGCAGGCATTGAACTATCAACGGTGGAACTCCTTAAATCGCAGGGTGTGGTTTGAAGATGCGCTTTTCAATACATACGATGAATATATTGATTTTGTGAAAAAGTTTATTGAAGACCGTTTTGCGTGGTTTGACGACGCACATCCGGGAAAACGGATTTATTTCCTCTTGCCGTCAAAGCCAGGTAATCCACTGCAAACATGGCGCTATCTAACTCACAATCCTAACAATGGAAACTGGATGAGCGTTTCGTATGACGACAGTAAATGGGAAAGTGGAAAAGCGCCTTTTGGAACTGAACAAAATCTGCAAAATACTTATTGGGATGGTAATGTAATTTATATCAGAACACAGTTTTATGTGGAAAAATCTGATTTGGAAAAAATAGAAAAAACTTTTTTAACGCTTTTTCATGATGAAGATTGTTGGATCTACATCAACGGGCAGCCTGCTTTGGAAAGGGAGGGATATATTACTTATTATCAATCGTTTGAAATAGAATCAAATTTATTGCACGAAGGATGGAACACAATTGCTGCCAAGTGTACTCAAACAGTAGGTGGTCAATTGATTGATGCTGGAGTTTTTGCTACGTTGAAAAAGGTGGAAACATTGAATAGCGATACGTCTGTTCTGGCAGAATATACATATTATGTTAAAAATACAATCCTTTATGTTCAAGCGGCAGCCGGAACAACAATGCGATTATACAGTATCGAAGGAAAATTGCTGAAACAGTTTATATCAACAGGCGAAAAAACAGTGCAAATCCAACTGCCTGATAAAGGAATTTATCTATTGCATACACCGGAAAAAACAATAAAAGTAGTGAATGAGTAGACGAGGAAACGAGTAGACGAGGAAACGAGTAGACAAGTAGACGAGTAAACGAGTAGACGAGTAGACAAGTAGACAAGTAGACGAGGAAACGAGTAGACAAGTAAACAAGTAGACGAGGAAACGAGAGGACGAGTGAATGAGAGGACGAGTAAATGAGACAACACGCTTTGCGCTAATTCATAATTCATAATTCATAATTTATAATTCCTAATCCCTAATTTTTTCCCTCTCCTAATTAAAGAGGCGTGCCACAAAAAATGACACGCCTCTTTGCATTAATAATAAATATTTAACAACTACTTATTCAACAGCACTTTATAAGTTTCTGTTTTTCCATCGCTTTTTATGGTGACAAAATATATGCCATTTGAATAGTTCAAATCAATATTTCGTTTTCCGGAGGAAATATAAGTAGCTAATTTCCTGCCCGAAAGATCTGTTACGATGATTTCCGACATGGATTTTGTGGTTACTGCTAAATTTCCCTTACTTAATGTATATGGAATATATGATTCGTCTTTTAACTGGTCGATTCTTTCGACATTGTCGGTAGTGAATTTCCATGTGATTGGAGCTGTCAATTCCTGAATATATTCCTGAGCTACTGTTACCGTGTATTCTGTCTGTCCGGCAAATTGCAAATCGGGATGCGTAATGATTAACTCTTTGGATTCTGAATCAAGGTTGCCTGCAACTTCCACATCGTTAATCTTAATTTTGGCTTCAGGATTGTTTCCTGCATTAACAGGCTGATTAAACACAACTTTTATTTGCGTATACAAAGGAACACCAGTAGCTCCATCTTCCGGAGTAACAGTGTATGCCAGCGGAGCTAATTCGGTTGTGAACGACCAGATTATAGAATCCGACAAATCCTGAACATATCTTTTATCCACAACTACCCTGTATGTCGTATTGTAATCAAACTGAAAATCAGGATGCGTGATATTCAGCGTATCGGAAGTTGTTTGCCAGTTAAGCATTGCCGTAACTTTCTCGCCATTGATTCTCACTGTCGGCGGATTTTGTCCTACAGCCGTTCCTGTATAGACGCGCTGATTGAACGCCACTTTGATTTCCGTATCCAGTGAAACGCCGGTAGCGCCATCTTCCGGA
The DNA here is from genome assembly GCA_031256775.1 of Dysgonamonadaceae bacterium. Lineage (GTDB taxonomy): Bacteria > Bacteroidota > Bacteroidia > Bacteroidales > Azobacteroidaceae > Azobacteroides. Next base: position 10,080 of record JAIRPX010000101.1, on the reverse strand, counting down.
GTAACGATATATTCCAGCGGAAGTTCTTCGGTGGTGAATGTCGCCGTAATGGGACTGTCGTAACCGACAACATAACCGGCAGGTATGGATACGGCATAAATTGTTTTATATGCAAGCGCAGCATCTGGCGTAAGAATAAGTTTGTTTTCTTTAGCTGCAATGCTTATTGCTACTGGATCGCCGAAAGAATTTTCAAAAACGACTGTTCCTGCCGGTTCTGCTATCGCAATATCTTTGGTAAAAGTTGCCGTAAATTTTGTATTTATGCTCACATTTACATCATCATCAACGATATTTTGAGATACAAATTCAAACGGAGCATCAATGCTTATGTCGTCGATATACATCTGTTTCGTATAAATGTCGCAATAATAAATAGCTACGTATTTAACATTGCCTGCAAACGATCCTGCAAACTGCTTCCATCCATCTGTATTGTTGATAACTATTGTCGTATCCCAAACGAAGCTGCTTAAATTATTGTCGGTAGTTGAGTATCCAACTTGAAATTTTTGCAAATTGCTCTGGAAAGATCCCCTATGATAAAACTCAATAGTTTTGTTACCTGTGGTTGGGGTCAATTCCGGCGAAATCAACCATGCAAACGAGTCATCATTATCATAAATGTTATCGGCGTTCATGGAACTGAATAACCAACCATATTCGCCAGTATGACTTAATATATGATCTTCTCCTGTATCGTCCAAGATTCTGCGTGGACGATCGGCTTCATTAACGCCATTATAGTTGGAAGTCCAGCAGGCGGAAGAACCGGTTTCAAAGTCTTCTACAAATGGGAAATAGCTTACAATGCCTACACAGGGTTTTGTAGAGAACGCTCCCCCATCCACTGTGACCTGATCGTTTGCATCGCAGAATGACGTTAGCTGCCATGTATAGTCGGTATTTTCGTTTAAATCGAAAACTGAAAGACTGTTAGTATAAGTTACATAAGTTACAGGAGTTCCGTCTGTTTTGGTAACTGTTACTACGTACTTTATGGCTTCGTTTGCATCCCACGAGAAAACAGCTGACTTATAATCGGCTTCTACGGAGAGATTTGCAGGCTGCGTACATGCGTCGGCTTTCAGCACCAAACGAACTGCAATAGCTCCGGATTGTGCATCCAGAAGATCGAATGTTTTTTTATAATATGAACCGGCAGATTGATAAGCCAGGTTCATGTTGACGCTACCCGTCTGTTCTACTGCCAGAAAATAATCGCCTGGCTGCAAAGCTGTTTCGGGCAATGCAAAAAGATTTAATCCTGCGCCGGTTCGCGTTACGGCTGCCGTAGCCACCGGCGTTTCATCCACTGTGTTATTGCCTGTTAAGCGATATAGGGAAATATTGAGATCCAGTTCGTCTCCATTGCTGAATCCTACCAGCGCGCCGGAAAGGGTGGTTGCTTTTGTGATTTTATATATTTGTCCCAGCTCTATCGGATCATTATTGTCGCCAACTCCCTGCGTGAATGTTACCAGCCCATCTGCAGCATATACAACAGGATTACCCTTTATGGAGAAAGTAAGACTGTTATCAGTCGGTTTTTCTTCCGTTTCGTCGGCGCTTACGTTATAAACTATTTCGTTATTGCCTGCCACCAGGGGAGCATTGTCGATAAGCAAAACGGCAGAAGTATCTCCCGGAGCCAGTGAAGCCACAACCGTAGAAACGCCAGCATCCTGACCGTTTATGGTAGCCGCGAATTTCACATTGGTTTGCGACGCGCTTCCATTGTTCATAGCTTTTGCAGCAAGCAGATTTTGCGAAACGGGGATTTGAGTATATATGGTTGAATAGGGAAAACCACCTATCACCTTCAAATCATTGTCCGGAGCTTTTTCTACTACAATGTTGGTTATATACCAGTCGTGCATATTTCTACCCTGTTTGCGAAAGGCGATATAAATTTCTTCTCCCTGAGTAGCGGAAAAACTTGTGGATTCATCCAGACTCAGTGCAGCAAAAGAAGTTCCATAGTCTCCAGACTGCCATATTTTAGTGAAATCTCCCGGAGTTGTTTGCGCCGTTTTTGAAATCCAGACAGTATTTGATCCACCATCCGCATAATATCCAGGGGCATCAATCTTGGAGCGCCAGCTCAATACGTATGCTCCAGTAGCAGGAATAGTGATTTTTGCGGTTGTCAACCAGCAGTCTTCAGCCTGAAAAGAGGCTTTTGCATAAGTGTTTGCATCCATAAAACTTGATGCTTGTCTAACCCAGCGGTTATTATTGCCTGTTGCAGGGTTAGCCTCCCATCCTGTGGGCGGAAATGCAGTTGAGGAAAAATTCTCGCTGAAAATTGTTTCAGCCTGTCCCTTTACGATACCTAAAAGTAAAAGGGCTAAAAATAAAGTAATACTCTTTTTCATACCAAATTAAGTTATTAAAATTATAAATTGTGAATTATGAATTATAAATTATGAGTAAGTTAGATATTAGAGTGTAAAAACATCTACACTCTAATATCTAAACTCTACACTCTAATATCTAAACTCTAATACTATTATTCAACAATCAGTTTGACTGTTTCATTGTTGATTTTCAAGAAATAAACGCCCTGTTCCACATCCATTGGAATAGGCAACGTTTTTCCCTTAGCCGACAATGTTTTCACTTCCTTGCCTGTTGCGTCAAAAATTTTAACTTTGCCATTAATTGTCGCAGGCGTATCAACGGTGATTGTTTCGCCTTTTTTAATCGGGTTGGGGAATACTTTCAGTTCGTTGTCGCTGCTATCGTTGATATACGGCAAACTTGCGACATCTATGGTAATGCACGCATCTTTCACAACAGAAGGAATAGTAGCATAAATTGACCGTATGGTGTAGCAAACTTCCCGACTTGATGACGGAATAATTGTATCCGTATAAGAGTTTAAACTTGTTAGATTGCCTAAACCAAGCAAATTTTCTCCATCGCGGAAGACATGATAACCATTCAAACGACCTATTTGCTGAGCAGCAGGATCTTTTGCCAGAGTTGCTCTGAGAAGAAATACTTGAGAAAAGTCATTCATATAGAGTTCTTGCTGAGCAGGAGTATAATCGCTGGAATTATAATGAGTAGAAAGTTTTTCCCATGAATTTCCAGAATCATACGAAAGGAGATTTGCTCGTCCGTCGGCAAGTGGAACTCCAAAATACAGAATCATTCCCGTGCTTGTGTCTTCTTTCCATATTAAACCCGTAGCGCAGGGCCAGTCGTCCGGATCGTGTTCCACAACTTCTACACCGTAATACAACGGTTTTGAAATATCAATAGTAATTGGCTCATCCAGTTGCACGGTTTTCCACTCGCCCATTACAGGATCGTCCACATCTTGGTCGTAAAGGCGTTCTTCTCCCTGCGATACAAACCATTTGAATTTAGGCTCGCTGAAGGATCCCGGACTGCCTTCCGGATTAACGCCGCGCATGAAAGAAATAGAGGTCAGCTTGTAACCGCTGTATCCTTTCAAATCTGCAGCAGGCCACATATTGGCGGCAATAAACGGTATGCCTTCATTACCAATACTGTTAACCACATCGGCTGGGCTGTCTGATACCGTGTAACGCAAACTGGCAAATCCACGCGGGTCTGACCATGAAAGGTGAATCTTTTTTTCATCTTTATAATAATTGGCTGTGAAGCTCAGCGGAGGTTCCGGAATAAACATTGAATTTTCATCGCTGATTTCTATATTGTCAATGAAAAAATTTGTACCGCTACCACCTTCGCCAGCCACGCGGAATCGGAACCTGACATTGTTCTTACCTGCATACTGGTCAAGATCGTAAATCTTATTCTTAAATCCGTAAGTCCTGTCCGTAAGTTCATCAAGCAGACTCCAGTTTTCTCCATCAAACACATCTACAAAGTAGAAATCGCCAGTACCATAAATGGTGTAATTGAAAATCAGGCGTAATTTGCTCGATCCGGTTAAATCAAGGTATGGAGTAGTGATCGATTCTTCATAAGCTCCCAGTGAAGCTACAAATTTCAAGCATCCCACAGGAATACCCGATCTGTCATCAAAAAACCAGCTATCGCTGACAGTGTTATTAGAAATATTCCAGTACTGGTTGGTAAGGCTCTGAATGGTTGTGGGGACGTCGAACGGTTCGTAAATAGGCATTGCTTTTTTACCCATAGAATAGCTCAGCGTCTTGGTTTTGTCGGCATCTTTTGTATTATAAGAAGATACTACATAGTAGCCATACTGACCGTCGGTTAAATTGTCTATCCTGTAGGAAGTTTCGGTAGTGGTAGCTATTGGAGTAGTCGTATTGTTACTTCTGTAAATCTTGTATCCAACGAAATTTGGATCTTCGGGATAAGGCACGCCTTCCCATCTCAGGAGGATAGATCCGTATGCGGGGCTTTCAATAAAGAAATCCGTTGCAGAAAATATTCCGTAGCCGTTAATATCCGGAATTTCAGCATAGAAGCTAACGTCTTTACCATTGTAGCGACCATGACCGCAAATTGTTCTTCCATCTGCTGAAATACCTGTTGCAGCTTTGAACTGGAATCCAGCGGGATATGTAATGCCCGATTCGTCAAAAAAATCTTTCAGAGGCTTGTGTCCCATTCTTTTCGTAAAAATAAAAGCTCCGCCACCTTCAACTGCATCGGCTATATGCCTGATGGGTGAAACAGCGTAGTTGCTGAGCTGTCCGCCATAAAACAATCCACCATAGTGTCCAACCACGACGCCATTATTAGACACGGCTAAAGCAGCTGCGCTTCCCTGCGGATAAATGGCTGTCAGCGTTCTGTCGTCTACCTCATACAGATAGGCGCTTGCCAAATCATCGTCTTTCAAAACAGAGACAGCAACATATTTCCCGTCGTTACTGACGCCTTCCACTGAGCCATTACTAACGCCTCGCAGAGAGGTTCTTGTGTAGGAAGAGCCTCCATTAGAACTAATCCAGAGAGTAGCTAATGGCGTGAAGCCTCCGCCAACATTATTTTCGCTATAAAAACCGCCAATCACCAGTCCATCGCCGGAAACTGCTTTGGCTACCGAGCCGCGCGTACCTCCATCATTTCTCAATGCAGTGTATGCGTAGGTTCCCGGAGCTGTTGCTGATTCTTTCCAATAGCCAGCAACATAGCGTACTGTTGCTTCTCCACCCGGACTCTGGCATCCAACAACCATCTTGTTGTCGTCTGAAATGCCGTAGGCGCGAGGCGAGCAGTCAGTAACAAGAAACTGATTCTGCGTTGATGTGAATACTACCGGAAGGAAATTCCAGTTTTGTGTTCCGTAATCAAAAAGAGCGGCAATAGGCACATTTGAATTTTCGAAAAGTCTTTCTCCTGCAGGTCTTGGATCATAATACTGATAATCAGGATGCGGACATGAGCCAGATACCAACCCCGTAGGCGAAACGCTCAAGCCGCTTGATCCCCTCTGGTTTGGAACGGAAGCAAGTTTATTGATGTCGTTTTCGACTAATCCGGTACCGGCTCCGGTACCTTTTTTCCACACAAATACATGATGTTCACGAGATGCTGTTGCAACCGATACCAGTTTCGTTGACACCACTCCTGTAATGTAAGTTCCGTTGGAAGATATTCCTTCGGCATAAAAAGAATTACTTCCATCACTGCCTATAACGGTAATGGAGCCTTGCGCATTTACTGTTGCAATAAATGCAACACATAGTAAAAAAGTAAATAAATGTCTCATAATCAATTAATATTTATATTATTTATCGCTAATCGCATCAATATTAATACTTATAATAATGACAACAAAGGTAAATACTGAATTTATTATTTGCAAAAAAATTAATATAATCTTTGTAAAATGGCAATGTTTGTCATATTAATTCAATTCTTGGAATTACGGGTAAATAATTATTAATTAAAGAATTACAAATTAAAAATAAGAATTAAGAACAGGTAAACATTTTTAAACTTAATACTCATAATTCGTAATTTATACTTTACGCGGTTTAGTTTTGTGCAACGTCATTGAAAGCGTTAGCGAAGCAATCCAGTTGTAAATAAATAGATTGCTGGATTGCTTCAGGCTTCGCCTTCGCAATGACGTTGCACAAAATCATGCCGTGCAGAGTATATAATTCATATCGAACCTGTAAAAAGACATTTTTGACAACAAATTTTGATTCTCTTCAATAATATTCTGACAAACTTCATATCTTTGTGCCTGATATAAATGATTTAATAGCTATAAGATTATTATATGTCTTTGATTAAGAATATATTATATTATATTGTATGCTTTTTGCTCGCAGCTTGTGGTATTTACGGTTGCGCAAGTATGAATACTCCTTCAGGAGGCGATTATGACGTAACTCCTCCACTGTTTATAAGGAGCAAACCGGAGCCAAACTCAATTCGTTTCAATGGAAACAAAATTGAACTTTGGTTTGATGAATACCTCAATATTGAAAAGCCAAGAGAGAAGGTGATTATCTCGCCGCCACAGCAAAAAACGCCTGTAATCAAGGCGGTAGGACGTAAAATAACAGTGGAATTGCGGGATTCGCTGATTCCGAACACAACCTATACTTTCGATTTTACCGACGGCATTGTAGATAATAATGAAAAAAATCCGATTGAGGGATTTACTTTTGCATTTTCTACAGGAGATGTTATTGACTCGCTGATTGTTTCAGGTATTTTACTGAACGCCGAAGATCTGGAACCGATGCCTAATATTATGGTGGGTCTGCACTCCAATCTGGAAGATTCGGCTTTTACGTCAATTCCTTTTTTGCGCACTTCGCAAACTAATGAAAGAGGACAATTCTGGATACGCAATATAGCTCCAGGCTCATACCGTATTTTTGCATTGAACGAAATGAATCATGATTTCAGATTTAATCAGCCTGGCGAAGCTATCGCTTTCTACGACAGCATTATAGTTCCTTCTTTTGAACCGGCAATGAGGATGGACACCATTTGGAAAGACAGTTTAACCGTTGATACAGTTATGGAAGTGCAATACAACCGCTTTTTTCCTGACGATATACAGATGTTTTTGTTCAAGGAAGATTTTTCTCCACAGTATTTCTTCAAAAGCGAGCGTCCATTGGCAAACCAGTTTATTCTTAATTTCAATGCAGACAAAGCTTTACCGCCCGACTTGCATCTACTGGACTGTGAATCCCCCAACAACTGGTATATTATGGAAACTTCGCCGGATAAAAAAATTTTAACATACTGGATAACCGATTCACTTGTTTATAAGCAAGATACGCTAAGATTGGAGATGAATTACTGCGTCGATGACAGTCTTAATAATTTAATTTCCCAAACGGATACACTGAAACTGATTCTCAGGAAAAAAGATACAAATAAAAAAGACAAGGACAAAGAAGAAAAAATTGAATTTCTGGAAATTAACTCCAGTTTTGCAGGATCGCTGGAAGTATATGACACGCTGAAAATAACGTTCTCCGAGCCGCTTTTTGATTTAGACCGCAACATGTTGCTTATCCAGCAAAAAATAGACACTTTATGGGAAAAACGAAATTTCCCCATTATTCAAGACAGCCTTAATCCGCGCATTTTTTATATTGACAATATCTGGCCCTACGAGCAGGAATATCAGTTAAAAATTGATTCAGCAACGATTTACAGTATTTATGGAAAATGGAATAATTCAATAAATATAGGATGGAAAACTCCGTCGGAAGAAGAATATGGAGATCTGTATGTTATTATGGAAGGCGCTGAAAATCAGGGATTCGGACAATTGATGGATTATTCCGGAAAAATAGTGAGAGAAGCACCTCTGTCGGGAGGCGAACTGGCTTTTGAAAACCTGAAAGCAGGTAAGTATTACCTTCGCTATATCAACGACTTAAATGCTAATGGGAAATGGGATACAGGCGATTACGCCAAGAAACTGCAACCCGAACAAGTTTATTACTATCCCACTTTCATTGAGATACGGAAATTCAGTGAACTTGAACAGCATTGGAATGTGAAAGAAATTTCTGTTGAAAAACAGAAACCATTGGATATTACTAAGAATAAACCGGCTGTAAAACAACCGAAAAGAGATGAAAAGAATCAGAAAAAATCAAATGGAACAAATAATCAATCGGGACTTGGTATGCCAAACATGCCTGGTATGCCAAGATTTTAGTCGCGATTTGCGGATATGCTTCGTTTTATTATGCTCTGTTTTTATTGTACAGGCAAATATCGCTCAATCCACTGTCGTTGCGCCATTTCACGATGGCGAAGAACTCTGTTATGACATTCATTATAAATATGGACTGGTAATGCTCAAGGCGGGAAGCGTAAGGCATAGCATTGATGAAACAAATTATGAAAAACAGTCGGCATACAAAGCCGTGCTTAATTTCAAAACAACTTCTTTTTTCGATAAAATCTTCAAAATCAGGGATACGCTTAATTCATATATCAGTATTCCTGAACTTGTTCCTATTTATCATAATCGGAGCGTTAACGAAGGAAATTATCATTGCAGGGAAGAACTTATTGTTAACGAGCATGGCTCCACTTATTCGGAAATGCGCAGCAAACAGGAAAGAAATGGCAAAATAAGATTCGATACAATTTTGAGCGTCAATAATTTAGCTTACGACATCGTGAATATTTTCACTTATGTTCGCACGTTAAACTACCGCACCATGAATCAGGGCGATTCTTATAAACTGACTGTTTTTATGGGTAGTGAAAAAGCAAATATACTTATTCGCTACGAGGGACAGTCGGCAATAGAAGAAAGTAAAACAGTTAAATATAAAGCGCTTAAATTTGCAATAGATATTGTTGCTGATAAAGCATTCGATCAGGCAAAGAATGCAATGGAAGCCTGGATTAGCGATGACGAAAACAGGATTCCAATAAAAATGGTAGCAAAATTAAAAATTGGAGTGGCAGAAGCCAAGCTGTCGTCTTATAAAAATATAAAAAATCCATTCAACGCTAAGATAGTTATAAAAAATAAATAAGCGATTATTAATAACTTATGGAAATAGTCCATATAAATGATTCATACCGGTCATTCTACGAAACAGCAAGCACAATTGGCTTTTTTGATGGCGTTCACAGAGGTCATCGTTATTTGATTGAGCAACTGAAAGCAAAAGCTCAACAAGTAAATTTACCATCGTCTGTCGTTACATTTTCTTCACATCCAAGAAAAGTCATCCAAAGCGAATATTCGATAAAACTTCTTAATTCATTCGACGAAAAGATGCACTTGTTAGCTTCAACAGGCATTGATTATTGCTATGTGATTGATTTCACTCCTTCTTTTTCTGAAATTACAGCTGAAAATTTCATGAAAGAAATACTAAATAGACAATTAAAAATAAAATTTTTATTGATTGGGTATAATCATCGCTTCGGGAAAAGCAGTAATCAAGGCTTTGAAGATTACCGTGAATTTGGTAAAAAAAACGACATTACAGTTGAAAAAGCCTGTGAATTTTCAGATAAAGTCAGTTCCACTGCTATACGTCGTTCCCTGCTTGAAGGAAACGTAAAAAAAGCAGCCGAAATGCTATCATATTCATATACGCTTGAAGGAAATGTGGCGCATGGCAATCGTTTGGGGCATACTATCGGCTTCCCGACAGCCAATCTGGAACTTATTGAAAAAGATAAACTTGTTCCGGCGGAAGGCGTTTATGCCGGCAGGGTGGTAATTGACAGAGAAATATATTATGGCATGATATATATAGGGCGGCGTCCAACTGTTTCTTCCTGCGGAGAAGAGCGGATAGAAGCGCATTTATTTGATTTTGATGCAAATATTTATGGAAAAAAAATTCAGGTTGAATTTTTTGATTTTGTTCGTCAGGATATTTCATTTAGTAATATAAAAGACTTACAAAATCAGCTGAAAAACGATGAGACACAGATACGTTCATTCTTTCATTCATGACTTTATCAATATAAAAACCGTTAAAATGACAAAATGTTTGGTCGTTTTTAAAAAAAAATTAATACCTTTGCGGCTGATAATTTACGATGTTTAATTTTATGTTGCTCGGATGGTGGAATGGTAGACACGCAAGACTTAAAATCTTGTGACCATTGCGGTTGTGCGGGTTCAAGTCCCGCTCCGAGTAC
>JAIRPX010000092.1 GCA_031256775.1 Dysgonamonadaceae bacterium | reverse complement strand
CTTGATATAAAGCCATTTGTGTTGGCGGCAAGAAGGCGGTTTTCCTCGTCCCAAAGATACTTCTTTTCATTAGATCCCTGAGAAACAGAACCGTCCTGCTTTTCACGTGAAATATTGATATACAGCAAATTACCGTTAGCATCGTATTTATATTGATGTTCGTTAGCAATTTTGTCATTTTCAATATCGCCTTCTGTGCGATAATTTTCATCCTGCAAAGTACTGATTTGGAATGGCTTATTATAATTATATGTCAAGTCATACCCTGCTTTCAATGTGCCACTAAATACAATATTAGACTGCTCAACATGCTGCTTTTTGGAAACGATATTGTGCAGATTGTCATATTGCATATTAAGCGTATAAGATGCTGTTTTACTATCTGCGCCAGTATAAGTTCCTGTTGCGTTAACCAGACGATACAGTCCATCGTAATTGTAGTTGTGCGACATGCCATTAGCGGTATTGTTTACACTTAAAACGTTATCAACAAGATCATAAGTATAGGCATTACTCATTATTTGCGTACCTGTTTTTGTAGAATTTACCGCCAAATTCTGCAATCTTCTTCGCAACGGATCATAAGTATAATTTGTTTCTGTACCGTTGCAGTATTTCATGTAAATTCTCTGCTCGAACTTGTCGTAGCCCAGATGATTAACGTAGTTATAAGAGTATGATTTTTGCCCTTTTACGCTTTCGAGCAAGCCGCCCAAATTATAGGAATAGCTGATTTTTTCCAAATCGGGATAGATCATTTCGGTCAGGCGGTTCCAACTGTCGTAACGCCATTCGGTTATGTATGTGGCGATTGCCTGGTTTGGAATAATTACTGTACAACGAATTTTGTCCACATTGCCCAGACGGTCATAGAAAAATTCCTGAGCGCCAGTGGCGTCTTCCTGTAACGCAAGCCTGCCTACACGATTGTGCGAGGCGTTTTTGTTGCCGTAAGTGTATTTAACGTTATTTTCAGGATGATTCGGGTAAGTTACGGACTGCAAACGGTTAAACTCGTAATCATAATTGATTTTTTTATCCCCTTCTTTCAAATTTGCCGTTTGTTTTGTAAATAAATTTCCCGAATTGTCAAATGTATTCCACCCACTCGCCGTGAAGTTCTTCAATCCGCATGAGTTTCCATTCTGCGATAACTTCCTTCGGGCTGTGATCCAGGTACTTGACGGTTCCTTTCATAAAAATTATTTACCCTACTTTGCATTTTATTGCAAACCAAAGCCTTGCTTTCTGCCATACATGCCCAAATGCAATGCGTGGCAAATGGAGAAGTGGAGAAAATGAAAAACAGAATCCTTAAACAGGATTTTGTCCATTTTTTAGTATGTTTTCACAGTATCCAAACCCTGTGTACAGGCGAATTTGTCATTAAAATTCATTGTCTAAAACTCCTGCAAATGTATAATATATTTATGACAAACAACAAATTTTTCTACAAAAAAAATGATTCGGAGGAGATTTTTGAAAACTGGAGGGCTTAAAACGGTTTAATGGCTAAACAATGTCATTGCGAGCGTTAGCTTTCGCAATGACATTCACGAGATTATACCTATAAGGGCATACATTTCAAGTTTAAAAATATTTTATATAACTGTGCATTTCATAGAAATGTTCATGCAACCGTCTCTACTTGTAATAAATCACTCTATCAAAGTAAAATTGACGAACACGCTCTCCATTTTCCGTAATTTTGTAAGTGATTTTTTGTATCCAGTTGTTTTTGTCGTCGTATGTATATTCATACGCATCGCCAGGACTGGATACCCATTCCTGCTTAGGAGTTGTCTCTTCATATTCTTCATATTCAATATCTTCTCCTCTGATCTCGACGTTAACTTCGGTCTCGTCGGTCTCGTCGGCAACCTGCTTTAGTGCCGCAGGAACATACGATGTGAGATTACCAAAATCATCGTAAGTGCGCGTAATCTTTGCAGTCTGACTGCCATTAGCGTCATATTCAATTTTTATTCCATATTCGCCGAATCTGGTATATTCGCCATATTCGATATGTTTTTCAAATTTTGCGATTTTATCCTTGTAAGTTTCTGAAAATACGGAAGCTAAATGGTTGTCGTAATCGTATTTGTAAGATTCGGCTTGAGCCAGCGAGCCGCCGCCCCAGTATTTATGCTTCTTGGTCAACTGGGAATTTTCGTAGATATACACATATTTTACCGATAATTTTCCGTCTTTATACAAATCTTCATCCATCAACAAGTATGAATCATTGTAATAAGAGTATTCCGTTCTTTCGCGGGATTTACCGTACCCGTCGAATTTTTCTTTTTTTGCCAGACTGTTTTTTTCATTGTACGTATACACAATGCGTTCCGACAGTTCCACGCCCTTAAACAACTCTTCCGATGCAGGAAGGTTGTCTGCATTATACGTAATTTTACGCGAGTTGACAACCTCGCTGTTAACATTATAATGCGTTTCTTCAATCAAGAAACCGGCTTTGTTATACACTTTCAAGAAATCGTGTACAGGCAAATTTTGCAGTTTGCCTTTTTCCATTCGTCCGAATTTTTCGAGACACCAATAAACACGTTGCCGGATGGAATCAACTTTTCCGGCAATAAGTTCTTTTTTCAGATCGCTGTCAACGGCTGTATCAATAGTTGATTCGTTGTCAGTCTTTTTTTGCTGTGAGTTGCCACTGCACGAAGCAAAGCTCAAACAGGCAACTGCTACTGAAATAACTAATAAAAATTTCATAGTAAAAAATAATTAAATATTTAAACAGACACAAAGGTAAAGAAAATTCTTTAAAAAAAGGCAAAACATGGAGAGTTACGCATTAAAATTACAATTTTCGATGTATAAACTTTTTAGCGTTGCAATTTCTTCTGCATATCCAGGCAATTCATTGGGAGTTTCCAGGTAAAACGGCAGATGCCTTAATTGCGGATGATTGATAATTTTAGCAAACGTTTCCAAACCGATTGAACCTTGACCGATTTTTTCATGCCTGTCTTTATGACTTTGAAATGGATTTTTGCTGTCGTTCAAATGAATAGCATACAGTTTATTCAATCCGATAATCTTGTCAAACTGATTCAATACGCCGTCCAAATCATTGACTATATCGTAACCTGCATCATAAACATGGCAAGTATCCAGACAAACGCCTAATTTACCCGTTAATTCTATCCTGTCGATAATTGAACGGAGTTCCTCAAAACTTCGCCCGATTTCACTTCCTTTTCCAGCCATTGTTTCAAGCAGGACAGTTGTTTTTTGTTCAGGTTTTAGAATTGTATTCAGGGCGTTAGCTATAAATTCAATTCCTGTTTCAACGCCTTGTCCGACATGACTTCCGGGATGAAAATTATACATATTTCCGGGTATGTATTCCATTCGTTTGAGGTCGTCTTCCATTGTTTCGAGGGCGAAACGGCGAATATTTGCATCGGCAGCACAAAGATTTAACGTATAAGGCGCATGAGCGAGAAGAACAGCAAAATTATTTTGTATGGACAATTCAAGAAAAGTTGCAATATCTTTTTCGTCAATTGCTTTCGCGCTCCCACCCCGTGGATTACGTGTGAAAAACTGAAAAACATTTGCACCGATTTCAACCGCATCTTTACCCATTGCGGTAAAACCGCCGGACACAGATAAATGACACCCTATTTTAAGCATAATTCTATATTTTAATGCTCAAAGGTAAGCAAAGTTCCATGATTTTTGCTGTATTTTTGCTGTATTTTTGATAATGATGTTTTATTTAACAGTTCATTGTTCCGGCATTTTTTACAAATCTAAAACGGATAGCCAATTGCTGCATATATTGCCATATTTTTCACAAAACGGTTTTTGAGTAAAACGAAACGGTTTCCCTCAATTTGGGATGGGTCGTAAACTTTTGCGCCTGCGTCGATTCGAAAGATAAGAACACTCAGATCTAAGCGTAAACCAAAACCGGCGCCTGTGGCTAATTCCTTGTAAAATTTGTTCCATCGAAACATTCCATCGGGCTGGTCTTTATAATCTTTTACAGTCCAGATATTTCCGCAATCGATGAAAAATGCCGGTTCCAGCCACGACATCCATTTAAAGCGATATTCTGCACTCAGAATAAGACTGACGTCTCCTGCACGGGCGGTTAAATTGGATTCATTTTCGGGGCAAAAAGCGCCAGGTCCCAAATAGCGCGTACTCCAGCCGCGCACGCTGTTAGGTCCTCCTGCATAATAACGTTTTTCAAAAGGGAGAATCTGTGAATTTCCGTATGGAAAAGCAACTCCCATACCGGCATGAAAAGCCAGTCCGTTTTTTTCATCCAGCTGAAAAGTATGCGCCAGATCAATATCTCCCTTAAAGTATTGCGCAAATGGATTGCCGAATATGGTATATTGTTCGTTAACGTTTTTTTGCTTGTGAATTGTTTTAGACAGTTTGCTTAATGCGTATCCCGAACTTTCTATTCCAAAACGGAGGCTGTAAAGATGCTGCCTCATCCGTCCATTGCCGGTATTTGTATAAATGATGCTGTAGTTTGTTCCGGCGATAAAAATATCGTTGTAGCTGTATTTTGTCAAATAATCGACGTTGCTGTCCAGATAATCCCTAAATCTATCAGATTTCCAGGACATTGACACATAGTTAATATCCAGCAGGCTAAATGTATGAGTAATCAGGTTTTGCCGACCTGTCCAGCGAAATTTCCAGTTGAAATTGAAGAAGTTGCGCGTATATTCCGGTCGCTGTTGAATATTATATCCCAGTCCGTACTGCGTTTGCGGATTAAATCTGTATTTGACATAAGCGTCTATAAAAGGCAGGTGTATTTTGTTAAAAATTAGCGAAGGCTTAATATTCAATTCATAATAATTATGGTCTGATCTGCTGTCGCCCAATACTCCGTTAACAAATTCATAAGCGGCTCTTACATTCATGTTGAACTGTTCTGCTCCATTGAACAGGTTGAGATGCCCGTATGTAATGTTCATTGCCATTCCCAGATCGCCTGCTTTGTTTGTTCCTTCCAGACCAACTTGCAGTGAATGTATATTTCCCTGACTTAAATAGATATTGCAATCCAGCAAGGTAGAGTCGGTATAGTTTCCCTGCGCGTATTGCATGTTGACTAAATTTACGCAGTTGAAAGCGCGAAGCAAACTGAGGGTTGAGGTGTTGTTTCGTTCCCTGAACAGGCTGTCGGGATATATCATTATTTTTTCATATATAACTGGGGGGCGCAAAAAATGCGAATGGTTATAATAAATATTAATTCCATTGTAATCAATAGAATCAGTAATTTTATAATTTTCCTTATACAGTGGATCGTATCCGCTGTAAACGTTTACCCGTTTGATTTTATATGGAACAGCCAGCGCCGTATCCAAAAGGCTGAGAGTCAAATCAACTTGATTCGACTGTAAAGCTGTGTCCGCCCAAAAACGGAGGTTGTTGATTGTAGAGGCATAATATCCTCTGTTACGCAAAAGTTCATTCATTCCGGTTCTTTCGCGTTCCAGCATATTCATGTCAAAAATGCTGCCTTCCCTAATCAAGCCGCGTCTCCGTATGGGGATTGTTCTCCTTACAGTCGTATCTCTGTTGTTAACCTGCTGACCGAACAGGCGGAGCGGGATTTCGTTTTTATAGTTCCTGATACGGTAAGGTTCATTATTCGTAATTGTGTAAACTACTGTAGCTTTTTTATTTGCAGTATCTGCATGAGCTGTTACCTGCGCGTTAAGATATCCGAGGTTTTGAAGTTCTACTGTTAATTCGTTTGTTGAAAGATTCATAAGCCGGTTACTGAAAATAACTGGTTCTTCGCCTATTTTACGTATAAATTTCCGGATGAAACCGGAGCCGTTTCCTGCCAGGCTGTATAATTTCACTCCCAGTTTTGAAGTGTTTGGTTTCTGTTGGATGTATGGCATAAGCAGGGCTTTGTTCACGCCTTTGTCTTCCATTTTTATTTTAACATCATCAAGCAAATACTGATTTTCAGGTATGTATTTAGTTGTGGAGCAGGAAAAAAGGAATATGCAAAACGTAAAAAGCAAGTGAGAACTTACTTTCGAGATTTTATATTTTATATTTTTGATAATATGATTCATTTTTTTCTGAATTTATCGAATAACTGTTTGAATGATTTCGCTTCGCGTTTATAAGTTATTCCTACGCCCTGCGTTGTTTTTGCTTTTTCGTAGTATTGATTGTTGGTTACGTTATACACTCTTAACAGCACGTTTCCCGAAGGGATTAATTTATATTCCACATCAATATCGCCTGTTATATTTGACGATGATAGAGGATCTGAATTATAGCCTAATGAACTGTTCAGGGTCAGGCGGTTATCAAACAGTCGGGTAGAAATGTTAACGTCTACTTCCGTCCAGTCGTTAATATTACTGCCTGCGCGTAAACTTGTGCCTATCGACCAGTTTTCATTCAGTACGCTCGACAAAAGGCTGTTCAGCTGACTGGTGATGGAAGAAGACGCCAGAGAAGACCATATCGAACTGTTGGACGGCTGTGTATTATCCGTGTTGACGGGCATGAAAGCTCCGAAAGCCAGCAAATAGGCTATTTCTTTAATTTTCAGGTCGTCGGTGTATAAGAGGTCGTTCACTTTTTGCTGTATTTCGCCCGGTTCATTTGGGAGCAATATATTGTATTTCAATCCCATTTTTTCGATATTGCCTGTGGCTGAGAGAGAACAGTTCACCGGTATTTTCCGGCTGGTTATTCCTGTCAGTTGAAATCCCGGATCAAGCGTTGTTAAATCAGCCCTCAAACTGTAAATTGCAGTTATGTCGAAAGCTGTTGCCATTGGATTTCCCAGAAAAGTCAGTTTGCTGTTTTCCTGAACGGTAAATGTTTTACGGCTTATATTTGCCAGCGACAGAGTAGCCTTGCCCGATTCAATTACATAGTCGCCTCCGAGACTGATGCTGGAATCGTTCATGTCGTACAAAAAATTTATCAATCCGTTTCCTCTCACCAGCGCCGCGTCACCCGTTTGGGGATTAAATATGGCTCCTACGGTCAGGGTTGGGTCAAGCCATATTGCTACGTTAATTTTCACTGGAACAGTTACTGTTTCAACGTTTTTATCCCTGTTTTTCAGGTAAGGAATGTTTGCCGCTGTCGGTTTATTAACAAAGTTGACAATATTATGTCTTTCCGCCGTTGTTGACGGAGAAGGAATATTAACCATCAGTTTGGAATCGTTTGAATGGTTAATGTTTCCTGCCAGCATCCATCTTTTTCCGTTCTGTTTCAAATTCAGCAGTCCGTTTATTCTGAGTTTACCGTAGAACAGACTGTCGGTATGCTGTTCATTGTTGGCTACAAGGAAATTACTTAAACTCATGGACAGGTTGGGAATAAATTCGCCAAACTGCTTATGGCTTATTTTTCCTGTTGCCTGAAAAGTCCCACTGTTTTCATCTTTAACCGTAAAACGTTTCAGTTCAATTTCTTCCGGTTTAAAATAAATCGAATCGTTAATGTGATATATTGTGTTCAGCATTGTAACGCCTGCCTTTGCGCTGTCAAAGTAAGCAACTCCGGTTAACACGGGATTTCCCATTCTTCCCGCATATTTAAGGTTGGCATTAAGCGTTCCGTCAAGTCCGAACAATATGTCTTTAGTCGGTTCTTTCAACCATTTAAGATCTATATTATGGATATTTGCGGTCAGCGATAAAGAATCTTTTTCCGGCAGTATAAATCCTGAAACTGTTGAAGGCGTCTGTTCCCCCCGCTTTAATGTTGCACGAAGCGCCATACCTTTCCTCTCGCTGCTCCAAATGCTTGTCACATCTAAATCTCCAAGTTCATTGTCTGCAAAAACAATGCTGTCGATTTCAAATCCTCTTGACAGGATTAACGGTTTGGAAAGCAAACGTTTGGCAACAATTTCACCGTTAGCCGTTCCGTAAAGGGGAATATTTGTTTTAACCGCGTCGAAAACTGTTTCCAATTGGATTTTAGAAATATTAACACAAAGGCTGTCATTTGGATTATCAGATACGATTCCATTTATTTTTATATATCCGCTTGTTTTATCTTCCAATAACAAATCGTGGAATACATAACGCCTGTCCTGGATTTCTATCTTTGCAGGAAGAAAATCGAAATACATTTCATTCAGCACAAAAACGGCAGGATTCATGGTAATATTCATGTTGGGGAACGATTTTTCCGGCTGAGGAATAAATTCTATATTGGCATCTATTGTTCCGTCGAAATTGTAACTGTTTGATTTATTGTCGATATTAAAAATAACTTCCAAGTTTTTTTCCCGATTTAAAAGCGTAATGCTCAACTGCAAAGTGTCGGATTCGTGAAACTGCGTATATGCACTTGCTGAAATTCTAAAATTTTCACCATCATAGGCATATCGTCCGTAAACAAGAGCCGAATCGGGAATTTCTTTCGGCAATTCCAATAAATCCGAAAGCAAATGAGCGTTTTTAAGTGATATTTTGAAGTTAATTGCTTCATCCAGTGTAGTTTTATTTCCTGATTTTGTTTTGATTTTTGGAAAAAACGCAGGAAAAGACTCTGCAATTGATCTTTCCACGTCTGAAAAAGAGAAATTTCCATCAGCCGTTATATTCAATGTATGCGAAGAAACTGTTAATTGTTTTTGCTCATTATCAGCTGCATGATAATCAAACCTGAATTTTTGTTCTTTAAAATAGCCTTTATCCGTAGAAAACGACAGGCTGTCAATCGCCAGATTCAATTTCATTTTTTCAATATCCCAACCTTTCATATCTGCCTTTATAATTGCAGATAAATAGGCATTTTTATAGTTTGACAACAGATGGAGCGAATCTAAACAAATATTGTTCATTTTGGCAAATAATCGCGCCGTCTGTTTTTGAGGGATTGCTAACCCTTTTATTGACAACGGAATGTTGGCATCTTTGCTGTCGATAGCCAGTTTGATACTGTCATTTTTATATGATGCGTCTATTTGAATCTGTTGGCATGGATAGCCATTAAAATCAATATTGTCAACAGTTGCTGATACATAAGCATTTGCGCGCCCTAACGAATCAATATCGCCTTGAGTTTTCAATTTAAGATCCGTACAGCCAAGAATTGTATCCTGCACCAAAGCACCCAGATTGAATTTTTCGGCGTTTATTTCGGCGTCAAATTGCGCAGTTTTAAAACGTGGATTGTAGCCGCCAAGTCCATTCAATTGAAGCGAGCCTTTATCGGTTTTCATATCCAATTGCAGATGAATATCAGGCAATGATCCATAAAGATTTCCTGAAATACTGATTGTTTCCAGCTTTGCCAAACGGTTTTCCGTTTCGTCGGAAATTAATTTCATCGCCTGCCTGATTCCAGAAGCATTAATTGACGACGATTCAATATCCAATCTGACAGGCGAATATTGCCAGTTTTTGTAATCGTCTATTGAAGCCCCTATGTTCAAATGTAGCTGTGTTCCATAGTCAATCGTTAACTGCAAAATATTTATTTTAGGGAAAGTTCCAGCAAAAACGCCTGTAAAAGTCAGAGGTTCTTTAAGCTGTTCAATAGTGGGATAAAACATTTTAACATCTTTTGGAGAAATACGATTGTTTCCAAAAGAAAGCGAATAACTACCTTTATCAATAAGTTCATTCTGTGCATATCCTTTATAATCAATCCAGGCATCAGGAACAGTCAGTTCCGAATCAGGCAGCTGCAAAAGAAAATTTTTCAGGCTTATTTTTTTTTCTTTGGAAATCAACTTTGTCTTTAACTGACAAATATTTAATCCGCTTTGTTCAAAAAAAGATAATTTTTCTACGGCAATATTCAGGTTTTCCAGATCAATAGAATTTAAGTCTATATTTGTTTGTAAATTGCTTATACATATATGATTAACATCAAAATATCCTGTTCCTGCCGCAGGCTCTGACAAAACGTCATACTGCAATCGACCTTTTTTCAGAACAATATCATTTATACGAATTTCCATCTCGGAAGACGCTGTTTCCTGTGAATCCGACTGGAAAGCGTCAACAAAAAACTTAAAATTAAAATCCCCCTCAGGATTATCTCTATTTATTTTTATAACAAAATCATCCAAGCCGACAGAACGAATCAGCAGGCGATTTTTCAACAACTTGAGCAAACTGCACGACGCGGAAAATTTTTCAGCAAATAAGAGCGTATCGCCTTTGAGGTCTTCCACATACACGTCTTCCAATTCTATACGGTTGAAAGGTTTAAAGCTCAATTTGCCTATACTCATATTGTTATGAGTCTTTTCCATTATTCCCGACAACACAATATCCTTTACTTTCTGCTGAAAAGGCGGCGTCAGCAAAAGCAAATATAATAACAGCAACAAAGCAATGAAACTGACTGCTGTAATTAGCAATATGCGGATAATTTTTCTTATTTTACTGAATCTTAGCGGCGCAAAGTTAAGACAAGTAAATAAGAAAAACAATATATTTAAGGACAAAAAAAGACAAACTTCTTTCAGGATTGGAAAAAATTTGCTATAGCAAAGTAAAGTAAACAAAAAAGCATAAGATTGTTTGTGAAATAAATTATTATTCAATTTCAATGACTGATGCGTTCAAATACTTTTTGCTCATTTTTGTACCGCTTTTCTTTGATAAATAACAGGATATGATTTCAAGTCCCTTTTCAAATCCTTCCTTAAAACGGTTGTTCATTGATACTTCTTTCCATTTTTTCGATTCGCTGTCTATTTTTAGAAAAAGCCTCCCTTGTGTATTATAAAACGGTTTTATGCAGTTTTAAAAAAATTCCACAATGACGATGGACAAAACCATACCGTGTAGAATATATAAAGCTGTTTGCGAATTTACGAAGAGAAAATCAAATAGAAAGCCACCGCTTAACATTCCGTTTCTCATTATCAAACTCCACTCCGATTTTGATAATCTTTTTGCCGGACAAATTAAATTTTCCGGCATAATCCTTTGTTTCAATTTGTTTCAGGGCATCTTCGGCAGTACCGTTGCCGTCGAGTTTGAACTCAAAGATATAAACCAGATTCTTAAATTCGAGTACAGCGTCTGGACGTCCGGCAGCATAATGCGGCTCTACCGTTATCCGTTGACCCATAAGCGCAAAAAGAATGTAAAATACTGTTTGGTAATGCTTTTCGGTTTTGTTTTCGAGGTCGTAACTGAAACCGGAAAAGAAAAC
>JAIRPX010000286.1 GCA_031256775.1 Dysgonamonadaceae bacterium | reverse complement strand
GTGATGAGAATTTTGCTCATTTACTTAGTCCTGTTTTCCGCGATATAATCTGCCAAAACCTTTACTGACTTAAAAATTTCCTTGCCCTGCGCGGGATCTTTGAGTTTTACTCCGTAGTTCTTTTCCATCAGCACGATAAGTTCCAGTGCGTCAATGGAATCCAGACCTAAACCTTCGCCGAAAAGGGCTGCGTTTTCGTCAATGTCCGCAGGTTTTACATCTTCCAAATTTAATACTTCGATAATTTCTTCTTTGAGTTTTAAAATTAAATTTTCCATTAAAATATAATTACTTAAATTGTTGATTAAAAATTAATTGATATAAAAATCCATATCGGTAATACCCACATCGAAACGTCCGTCTGAAATTTTTTCAGGAAATTCTGATGTAGTCAAAAATTGCAGCTCAAACGTGCCTGAAAGAATAATTCGATTAGGCAAGTCGTCGATACATAGCTTTTGGACGCGTTTAAAATTCAGATTGCCCTTGACAATATTTAACGTCTTTTCCATCCCATTGATGTTCATTTTCACAACACACTGGCTCAAATCTACTTTTACTTTGTCCAGCAGCAACAAACCTGAATAGTCGCTAATCTGTTCTGATGGGAAAATAAACGTGAGCGACATTGTTTGCTGCGGATAAGAATTAGCCGTTACGCCACTCAAAAGAAAACGCACAGAACCGTTACTATACATAATTTTACAAGGTACAATACTTTTATCTGCAGTAAAATATTTTCTTTCATACTTTGCGCCAAAAACATTATAGCCACTTTCCGTGTAGGCAGGCAAATTGTTGTCATTTTCGTCCGGAATAAAAATGGTGCGGTCAAGCTGCGAATCTTCTATCGAGCAGGAAACCATTGCTACAAAGGTAATTAAAATAAATACTATCTTTTTCATATTGTTTATTTTTTAATGATGAATTAACGATATTGATAGCTCAATTTTTGTTTTCCGACAGGCAAATAAAACGTGGTTTGTAAGCCAATTCCAATTCCTTCGTTCATTTTAAAGAGCGATGAAAGTCGCATATTATCAGACAAGTGGTTGGATATATAAAATTCAACCGTTCCCAAAGGGTTGCGCATCCTGCCAATTTTCAGACCAATGCCTAAAATAAACTGTCCGTTGAAATTGTTCGGTTTGTCAAACTGATTTCTAACATCGTCGGCATATTTGTTCATTCTTGCGTCGACAAAATCAACTGAAACATCGTCGGCAAAAGTATAATTCAGTACAAAACCAGCTTTGAAATATTGCCGGACAAAATAATCACGGCGCACTCCTGTAAAATATTTCACTTCTAATGGAATGCCAATATTATAAACATTTTGATTTAATTTATTGATTCTGACGTAATTAACAGAATTATCAGTTTCTGCAATATTCCATAGAAAATAATCGCGGTCGGAACTTAAAGTACTGTTTCCAAAGGAAAAACGTGCACCTGCCGCCACAGCCCAGCTTATGCCAAGCGAATATTCCGGTTTCACGCCAATATAGAAGCGCGTAAAATTAGGATCGATGTACAGATAGCCGCAACCGTAATAATCGTCGTAGTAGTAATCGCCGCGATAATACGACTGACTTTCGCGAATATTTGCAGGCTTAATATTTGATCCAAAAAAACTCTCCAAACCCGCCTCAAAACCAATACGCAAACGATTGTATTCGTAAGTTTGCAATTCCTGCGCATTAGCCAACGCACAAAATGCCAAAAATAAAATAAAAAATACGTTTTTCATATTTTTAGAAATATTTTAAAAAGTATAACCCAAACTAAGGCTTCCCATAGGGAATAGGTCGCCGGCAGTGCCGATAATCGGCGTAAAGCCTACGCGAAACACCAAACCCGTATTCACAGGCTGCAAACGCAGCATAAAGTTTATATTGCCAATAAAATTACCGTATTTTTCGTTGCCATCATAATTGTAAATTGATACTTTGCGCGTCAAAAATGTAGCGCCAGCCCCAACTTCAAACATGGCAGCATTATCTTCTCTTCCGAAAAGATAGTTTACCAGCACGGGAATTGAATAATAGGTATGCGTTTCCCGTTCATAATAACCATTATTTACCTCATTGCCATAGTAATCGGTAGAACTCTTGGGTATCCATTGCCCGTCAAATTCGCCGATACCAAAACCTGCGCCCACGCGATAACCTAATCCCAAACGTTTGCCCGGTATGAAACGTCCGTCAAAATTAGCAGACATGACAACGCCCGGTCCGCCGAGTTCCATATAGAACACTTTGTTGGAAATGCTCTCGTCTTGAGCCATAACTGTCTGATTTTGTGTAATAAACAAAATAAATAACGCTAAAAATAATACTACTGTTTTTTTCATAACATCTTAATTTTTAATATATGAATAAATATTGTTTAGAAAATTCCATATCCGTTTTTTCTTTTGTAATTAAAAACATTTTTATATCAAATTTTTCTTCAAAACTTTCGATCCACGCACAAAGTACAAAATGAGTAATTTTATCCAAAAAGGCATTGCTTACAATGCTAAAAATCTGTTCCGCATCGAAATTTTCGGTAACATAAAACGACGTTTCCCCAAAAAGCCGGTGTCTGATAGCAATTTCTCCCGTTACAATGTTCGGCAAAGTATAAACGAACAATGACGGCGAAGGAAAATAATTTTCGTTGTACTGAATGGTTTTTTGATATTGCGCGTCGATTTCCAAACTCGAAGAACGGTTGAAGCAAATTACGGCAATGTCTTCGCGCCCAGTCTTTTCTTCGTTCTCAAAAATCTTTTCCGCAGCCAAGAAACCAAGTTTCGACAGATTATCCATTTTAAAGAATTTAGGATAATCGACCAGTAAATTCCGGTAGAAACCGGTTATTTCTGCCTGATTTTTGAACGATAAGCCGATATGTTTTTTAATAAATAGCTTCATAATTTCTAACTTTCAATTTCCAACTTTTCAAACAATAACGCCGCATTGCATCCGCCAAATCCCGACAGCATCTTGATAAAATATTTTTTGCCGGTCGGCTGATTTTTTGTTGATATATTGATTTGATTATCAGTATTTTGTTCGCTAAAATTCAGTGATTTCAAAACCAGATTCTCACTTAATGCCCGCATCGAAATAATGCTTTCCAGCACGCCTGCCGCTCCCAAAGTATGTCCGAAAAATGCTTTTAACGAATTTACAGGCACTTCCTGCAAACCTGCACGGGTAATTGCTTGCTTTTCCATTGCATCGTTGTAGGGCGTAGCCGTTCCATGCGCATTAATGAAAGCAATATCTTCTTTATCAATGTCTTGCAGAATATTTTTCAATGCTCTGTAACTGCCTTCGCCCACCCTTGACGGCGCTGAAATATGATTAGCGTCATTCCTTATGCAACCGCTTTTTAATGAAAAATTTAGTTCATTCTTCATGCTTAATTTTTCATTCTTCATTCTTAATTCTTCATTCTTCATTATTAAAGTTGCCGCCGCCTCTCCCAGATTCAGCCCGCAGCAATCTTTATCAAACGGTTTGCAAAGTTCGGGCGACAGCGCCTTAAACGATTGGAAGCCAGAAATAATAAATTTTGATAAAAAGTCTGCGCCAATAACCACAGCGTTATCGTATTTCCCGCTTTCCAATTCGCGCATTGCTGCAATTTGCGCACATGCGCCTGAAATACAAGCGTTTGAAACAACTATTGGCATGTTCGGATTTTTGAAAGCGCCGGCAATTAATTTTGCGGTTTTCCATAAAAAGAGAGGAGATTGCGGGTCAAATTCGTAATTACAGGAACTACCCAACAAATGTACATTCCCTTTGGTGGTTGATAAAATAAAAACAGTTTTTTCGCTTGATAAATCAATATTTGCCTGCTTGTTAGCCTCATAAACCGATAAAATCGCCGCTTTTTCGAGTTCGGTTAGATGTTCATTTTTAAAATAAGGAATATCTGAAAAACAATCATTCAACCGTTCCTTATCAATGAGCGACGCCATAAATGCCTCTTGCAAATCAAAAACGCCGGCATTGTAATGTCGAATGCCCGAAATACCGCGTTTTACATTTGCGAAATTTTCTTCTGTTGTAAAACCGAGCGAGGAAATGATATTTGTACCGATAATATTCATTTTATTAAGCCGTATTTCTGTTTCCACTCTTCATAAAAAGGCGGATTTGTCCAAATTAATTGATATTGTTTATCCAAAAACACCTGAATAGAATAGCCGGTAGCAATGAGCGAACCGTCTTCGGAGTCGAAAATTTCGTAATCGAAAATAATTTTTGCCGCCTCTGTGTTACGGAAAGTAACTTCGATTCGAGCTTTGTGTCCGTAAATCAACGGTTTTTTGTACTGAAAACGCAAATCAACCAAAGGCGCGTAAAATCCGTTGCCGAAAATATCTAAATAACTCAAACCGTATTTTGCGCCAAAAGCTTCGCGAGCGTCTTCAAAATAAAGCGCATACGAGCCGTGCCAAACAATGTTCATCGAATCTACTTCGCTGAAACGGATTTCCAATTCTTTCGATGCTTTTAATTTCATATCTCTTTATCCGTCAATACCACTTTCATTTTTCCTGTTGCAATCATATTTTCATTGCACAACACACTTGCGTTCAGCAAAATAACTTGCCCTACTTCAGCCTCAACGCTTATTTCGGTAATGATTTCCTGTCCTGCTTCCGGCAGAACGCCCGAAAATTCAAAATCGTTTATTGAGCCAATCATTCCAATTTTAACAGGTTGATTTCTATTCAAATAACCCAAACGCGCCGCACAGGTTTGAGCCACGTTTTCTATAATTCCGCTTTGCGAGAATATGTCATTTTCTACAAAAATATTATCATTTGTGATTGATAATGAGGTTTTTGTCCTCTCTAAATCGCAAAACAATAATTTTTCAACCATTATAAACGGCTCTTTTTGCGGAATTAAATCCTGTATGTTAATTTGTTCCATTTTTTATTTTGTCTGAACTTTGATTTCAATGATTATTTATCTATAAAATCTTGTTTATGTGCTTTAATATATTTCACTTGAAGGTCATATAATGGTTCTTCATATTTATAAAACTCAGCATCAAACTCGTTTAATGGATTATCCTCATACGATTTACTAAAACCTTCAAGTGTTCCGTCTATTTCTTTCGTAATTTGTTCGTAATTTTCGAGATACACCTTATTTGCCCTTTCTACTAAATCCGCAAACTTCACAGCACCAATAAGCCGCAAAGCATCAGGCAAATATTCAGCATATTGTCCGCTTGAATTTTCATAAAATTGATTAAAACCACCATTGTTAACTTCGGCTTCCAACCACCAAATCATATAAATTGCTTGTTGTGATTTGTTCCACGACATAACTATTTCAAATTCTTTTTTATAATCTTCTGGTAATTTTCTCTGCAATTGATTGTTGATAATTAGTAGAAAGTTTTCATCTGGTAAAGAATCAATAATTTCTACTGTCAGATATTTATAAACAGGAATATTAAGATACTTATCCTCAGAAGAATTTTTATTTAAACAACTCAAAAAACTAAAAACACTTCCTATTAAACTCATAATAATCAAATCATTGAATGTTTTACTTTTCATATCAATCAATAATAATCACTTTAAAATCACAGTTCAGACCTTTTTACAAACTACGATTGAATGTCCTTTGCCTATTCCATCAAAAATCTGTTCCACCTGCAAACCTGCGTTTTTCACGCATTTAATCATATCTTCGCTGTGGTACATTTTACTGTTGCCGTTGGCTAATGCAGTGAAATAGAGCGAGATTTGCGTG
>JAIRPX010000243.1 GCA_031256775.1 Dysgonamonadaceae bacterium | reverse complement strand
GAAGAAAGCGGCTGGAACAAGCGTAACACCGAAGATTCTTCCGGAAGTTTGACTGTCGAATTTACCGCCAAAAAATCCACAAAAGTTTACTTGCCTGCGGGCGCAACGTGGTACGATTTTCATACAAACGAAAAGCACGACGGCGGACAGGAAATTACAAAAGAAACAACCATTCATACTATCCCCCTGTATGTGAAAGCAGGCAGCATTATTCCTTTTGGTCCGAAAGTGCAATATGCAACCGAAAAAGCATGGGACAATCTCGAAATACGGATTTACCCCGGCGCCGACGGCGAATTTACCCTCTACGAAGACGAGTTCGATAATTACAACTACGAGAAAGGATTTTACACTACAATTACCTTTAAATGGAACGACCGTAACCGTACATTGACCGTTGGCGACCGTAAAGGCAGTTTCCCCGGCATGTTGAACAACCGCACATTTAATATTGTAATTGATGGAGATACGAAAACGGTTTCGTACAGTGGAAAACAGATAAAAGTGAAATTGTAACCAAAAGCCAAATACCCAATGAGTAGCTAAATGTAAAACAGCCAATGTTGAGGGCTTCATCGCAAAGAGAAGCCCTCGATAGTTTAAGTAAAGAGAAGAATTATAATACGTGTGAGTAATATTTTTTTACACAGATAATTTTTCTTTTAATAATCTTTCATTTTTCAATTCACATTCCCAAATTCTGATAACTTTCCAACCTTTATTTTGCAAGGTTTCCGTAACATTTCTATCGCGTTTTATATTGCGCTCTCTTTTCTTTTGCCAATAGTCGGCATTATCTTTGGGACGAGTGTTTCTGCAATCGTGTCCATGCCAAAAACAGCCATCGACAAAAATAACGGTTTTGTGTTTTGGAAAAGTAAAATCAGGCTTTCCGAATAGTTTATAATTTCTGCGCCAACCTTTAATGTTATTTTCCTTGAAAAATGTAATCAGTTTCAATTCTGTAGATTTGTTGCGAGCGCTTTTAACTTGTCGCATTACATCGCTACGCTGTTCCTTTGTGAAAACATCAGCCATAATTTATTAAGCATATTCAAACTCCAACGCGCCAATATGTCGTTTTATATTTTGCCTTTTATTTGTGTCGTTAATATATTCTTTAATGCAATTACCAACAAATTTTGCCAAATTTACAGGCACTGCATTACCAATAATCTGTTCCAATTCCGTTTTATTGCCTAACCACTCAAATTCTTTCGGAAATGTTTGAATATAAGTACGCTCTTTTGTTGTCAATGGTCTAACTTTGCTAAAATCATCAACAGGGTCGCCTTCGTGCTTTTTGTAACCTTTGGGAATAGGTCTGTTAACGCCTCTAATTGTAGGACTTGGCTCATAAATACTGAAAACGCCTCGACGTGCGTAACTGCGAGGATGTCTATAATAGTATTCTGTCCCTAACGACTTCCCAAGATAATCAAAAATGCTCATCGGCTTTTTTGTTTGATTTTTAGTAAGGTAATAATCCATAAAATGGTTTGTTTCGCCTAATTTACCGATAAGTATATATCTTTTCCTTGCTTGTGGAACTTCACAATAACTTGCGTCTAATACAATTTCTGACAATCCGTATCCCGCTTCGACAAATATTTTTTTTGCCTGTTTCAATTTTTGCGTTTTCAAAATACGTTCTACGTTTTCCATTACAAACCATTCGGGACGAACTCTATTTACAATTTCGGCATAATTTACAGTTAAATCGCCACGCCCATTATCTTCATTGCGTTTTCCTGCGCTTGAAAAGTCCTGACAGGGAGGTCCGCCAATAATCATATCCGGCTTTAAATTTGAAAATATAGAATAATCCGAAACTTGCGATAAATCTGTTTCAAATACGGGGTGGTTAAAATTAGCTTGGTAAATTGCAATGGCAGGTTGCCAATTTTCAAACGCGCCGACAATGTCAATGCCCGCCTTTTGAAAACCTAATGAAAGTCCTCCACAACCCGCAAATAAATCAATCGCTCTCATTTTATTTAAATAATTCTGGTGTATTAAAAATAATTGCGTCAAATCGCCTTTCAGGGCTTAATAAATTTTGTCCGCCACCCAAAATAATTTCCTTGATTTCGCTCGCTTTTATTCTGGGTTTTGTTAATTCGGGACACGACATAAAAGCGTGAGTTACAATTCCGCTCGCAGAAAATGCCTTGTCGTTCAAAGTATTGTAAGAATAATCATCTATAATTTGTTTTGGATAAAATTGCCCTGTTTTTGAAAAGTCATATAACATCTTAAATAACCAAACAAGCGTTCTCGCTTGGCGCGTTATTTTAATAACAGGTTGATTCCTTAATTCTTTTGCAATCAACTCGACAAAAGCGAAGTTACTCCAAACAAATATATCAAGGCAATTTTCGGCTAATCGCGAAGATTTTCCTTCTGTTTTCCAAACTGGCTGCATAATGATTGGCTCTTGTTTAGAATTGTAATCATTTAAAATTGCATCTATTGTACTTATCATATCTTGAATGTGAGGCAAAACGATTTCGGGATTTGCCCAATCACGCAATTTATCAAATTTTACGTCAAAATATTTACGCAACGGCAGATATGATTTTTGAAAAATTGCAGCAATACTACAAGCCAAATAGATAATCGTAGGCGGTCGGGTAACTATTTCTGTCCCAAATTGATTATTTGCTAATTCGCAGGTCGAATTATCTGGCAGTGCAGTCAGTTTAATTTCCATTCCTTTCAGAACGCTGCCGTCGCTGTATCTTTGAGTAACCAAATCAACTCTCGGCAATTCGCCAATTACAAAGCGCTCGTAAGGAGTATAAACGCTTTCAAACGAATAATATAAATCGTCTGAATCAGGCGAAATGCCATATAATTGTTTAGTTGATATTTTTTCGTGCTTAACGTTTTTCTTTTTGTCCAAGGTCAGGTAAACATTTTCAATGTTTTTCTTAAACATGAAAGAAGACAACGACGCAGGAAAAGAAGAATTAAACTGATTCTTTCCCCAAGTATCTTTTTGCTCAAAATCTCGGTTTGAGTGCTTTATACCAAACAAACTTGGTTTTTTTGTTATTTCTTGCATATATATTTTGATATATTACGCTTGCAAAGATAGTAGAAATTTTAGAAATAAAGAAAATACCACTTCTTATCACTTTTTTAATTCCCTTTCTATACCTCCGCATTTTTATCCAAAAACTAAAACCAAATATCTAAAATATAAAATCTTTTAGGCAATACCTGCTTACCTTTGCACAATACAATTCTAAATTTATTATCATGAAAAAGAATATTTTCATAAAAAGATTGCTGATACTCATTTCGGCAATATCGTTTTGTTTTAATTTATCCGCTCAGGACGGCTCTGAACCGGCGTACCGGAAATGGGCGCTCACTCCACCTATGGGCTGGAACAGTTGGGATTGCTTCAATGCAGGCGCCACCGAAACCCAAATTCTGCAAAACGCCGAATACATGAGGGACAACCTCAAAGACTACGGCTGGGAATATATTGTATTGGACATTCGCTGGTATGTGGCGGAAAGCGCGAATTATTATATTCAACCCGCCACCTATTCCATTGACGAATGGGGACGCTACACGCCGCCCGCTACCCGTTTCCCTCACGGATTGAAATACATAGCCGACCAATTGCATGGCATGGGACTGAAATTCGGTATCCATATCATGCGCGGGCTGCCCAAAGAAGCCGCTAATCGGAAACTGCCCGTGAAAGGCGCCAACGGCGTAACCTGCGACCAAATAAGCAACAACAATATGGAATGTGCATGGTTGCAGGACAATTTCAAAGTAATAAACAATGCCGACGGACAACTCTACTACAACTCCATATTCGACCTCTATGCC
>JAIRPX010000197.1 GCA_031256775.1 Dysgonamonadaceae bacterium | reverse complement strand
ATTTTAGTTTTTTTTCATTTTATCTGTTTTCCTTTTTGGTACCGTGCTTGGTCTTTGCTTCTGTTCTCTGGAAATGTGGATTCACGAAATCACAAAGCCTCGCCAACAAATAGTTTTTAACTTTTAGTTTTTAGTTTCCAGTTTTTATGCTAACTTTGTATCCTGATTATAAAAATTAAACTATATGAAAGCCTATAAAAAATTTCAGGAATATCTTGCTAATGAGCTTGATTCCATTCGTTCTGCCGGTTTATACAAGGAAGAAAGAATTATTGTTTCGCCCCAATCGGTTTCAATAAAACTGCAATCGGGACAGGAAGTTCTCAACTTTTGTGCAAATAATTATCTGGGTCTGTCGGACAATAAAAACTTGATCGACGCTGCAAAAAAAGCAATGGACAGTCACGGTTACGGAATGTCGTCTGTCAGGTTTATTTGTGGCACACAGGATTTGCACAAGCAATTAGAAACAACCATCTCCCGCTTTTTTGGAACGGAAGATGCTATTTTGTATGCCGCCTGCTTCGATGCCAACGGCGGTGTGTTTGAACCGCTTTTAGACGAAAATGACGCGATTATTTCGGACGCACTGAATCATGCCTCAATCATCGACGGGGTACGCTTGTGTAAAGCTGTGCGCTATCGTTATGCCAACGCCGATATGAACGATCTGGAACAGCAGTTGCAGGCAGCTCAAAAACAGCGCTTCAGATTGATCGTTACGGACGGCGTTTTTTCTATGGACGGAAATGTGGCGCCATTAGACAAAATCTATGAACTCGCCAAAAAATACGACGCCATGGTTATGGTTGATGAATCTCATTCGGCAGGAGTTGTTGGGAAAACAGGACGCGGCACTACTGAACAATTCAACCTGCGCGGAGAAATTGAAATAATTACCGGAACATTCGGAAAAGCTTTTGGCGGCGCTATCGGCGGTTTTACCACAGGGAAAAAAGAAATTATTGCAATGCTTCGCCAGCGTTCACGCCCGTATCTTTTCTCAAATTCCATTCCGCCTGCTGTGGCTGGTGCTGCAATTTACACCTTCAATTACTTAGAAAACTCTACTGTATTGCAGGATAAACTGCATGAAAATACCGCTTATTTTATTGAAAAGATGAAAAATGCAGGATTTGATATAAAACCAAGTCAATCGGCTATTTGCGCAGTGATGCTATATGATGCGAAACTGTCGCAGGATGTGGCAAAACGGTTGCTGGAAGAAGGTATTTATGTAACCGGATTTTACTATCCCGTTGTGCCTAAAGGACAGGCGCGCATCCGTTTACAGATTTCCGCAGCTCACGAGAGGGAACACCTTGATAAATGTATTCAGGCTTTTATTAAAACAGGAAAAGAATTAGATATTATTAAATAATGAAGAAAATATTAATAGTTGGAAGCACAGGACAAATCGGTTCCGAATTAAGCGTTCGTCTGCGTTCATTATATGGAAAAAATAATGTAATTTGCGGATACTATACCCCACCCTACCCCGAAGGTTTTTTCGACGCAGGTCCAACAGTCGAAATCAATGCTTTGCACATTGAGCAAATTGCAGAAACAGTGAAAGTACATAAAATTGATACGATATACAATTTGGTCGCTATCCTGTCTGCAACAGCGGAAAAACATCCCCAATTAGGATGGGACGTCGGTATCGGCAGCCTGATGAATTGCCTTGATGTTGCCCGCGAACTTAACTGCGCCGTTTTTACCCCAAGTTCTATTGGCGCTTTCGGTCCTAACACTCCCAAAGACAATACGCCGCAAGACACAATTCAAAGACCTAATACAGTTTACGGTATAACGAAAGTGCTGGGCGAACTTGTTAGCGATTATTATTATAACCGCTGGAAAGTGGATGCGCGATCTGTACGTTTCCCAGGTATTATCTCCAACTTAACGCTTCCGGGCGGAGGAACTACCGACTATGCCGTAGAAATATATTACAAAGCTGTTATGGGTGAATCATTCGTATGCCCCGTGAAAGCGGGAACATTCATGGATATGATGTATATGCCTGATGCACTGGATGCTGCTATTAATATTATGGAAGCCGACCCTGATAAATTGATTCACCGTAATTCGTTCAATGTCACCGCGATGAGTTTCGATCCCGAAATACTTTACAACAGTATAAAAAAACATTATCCCGATTTCAAAATGACTTACGAAATTGATCCTCTGAAACAAAGTATTGCAGATTCATGGCCTAACAGCTTGGACGATTCCTGCGCACGGGAGGAATGGGGCTGGAAACCTAATTACGATCTGGAAAAAATGACCGAAGACATGATTGCAAAACTAAAGTTGAAACTGCTGAAATGACGGGACTTGTAATGATATGAACGATATTATTCATTTATTACCGGATACGATTGCAAACCAGATAGCGGCGGGCGAGGTTATTCAGCGTCCCGCCTCTGTTGTAAAAGAACTGGTAGAAAACGCAATTGACGCAGAAGCCGACAGCATAAAAATTTACATCAAAGATGCGGGACGTACTTTAATTCAAGTTATTGATAATGGGAAGGGCATGTCGGAAACCGACGCACGAATGGCGTTTGAACGACATGCCACTTCTAAAATAAATTCCGCCAATGATTTGTTTTCGCTCCGAACAATGGGATTTCGAGGGGAAGCGCTGGCTTCAATAGCCGCCGTTGCTCAAGTGGAATTAAAGACTTCGCAAAAAGGCGGCGAAACGGGAACTTTAATCAGGATTTCTGCATCACAGATAGAGAAACAGGAAGCAACAAGCGCGGGCAAAGGTAGTACGTTCTCGGTTAAAAACCTTTTCTTCAACGTTCCGGCACGAAGAAAATTCCTCAAAACAAATGAAACGGAATTTCGAAACATTTTAACGGAACTGGAACGTATAGCGCTGGTTTATCCTTCCATAGCCTTCTCACTGTGGCATAACGACAGTGAAATAATAGCCCTGCCCGTATCCAATTTGAAACAGAGGATTGTCAACATGTTAGGAAAAAAGCTGTACCAGCAGCTGCTGCCTGTTAACGTTAACACTTCGCTGGTAAATATTTCCGGTTTTATTGGGGTTCCCGAATCAAGCAAAAAACGGGGCGCTTTTCAGTATTTTTTTGTCAATGGACGATATATGCGGCATCCATATTTCAGCAAAGCTGTTGCCATCGCTTTTGAGCCGTTTATCCCTGCGGGCGATACGCCAAATTATTTTATCTACCTGACGGTTGATCCGTCAAGCATCGACGTAAATATTCATCCTACAAAAACTGAAATAAAATTTGAAAACGAACAGGCAATATGGCAAATTATCGCAACAGCCGTGAAAGAAGCAATTGCTGTTCCCGATTTGGAATTTGACCGCGAAGGAGCCATTGATATGCCTGTGTATAAAAAAGATGAAAGATTGAACGTCCCCTACCCTACCATTCAAATCCGTTCTGATTATAACCCTTTTAGAGACAGTAATACGCAGTCTTACAGGAAAGCTGAATGGGAAAAACTGTATGAAAAAAACGATATTGAAACAAAACCAGCTGAAGATTTTAATCCCGCTAATGAAAACGAAATAAATTTCCAATGCAAAACTGAAAATTTTTTCGAATCGCTGCAATATAAAGGTAAATATCTGATTATCAGTATTAAATCAGGATTTGTCTTTATCAATCAACGACGGGCGCATATTCGCATTCTCTTCGATGAATACATGCAGAGAATGAAACAAAAACAGGGCGTTTCGCAGGGGTTGCTGTTTCCCGAAATCATATCCTTTACGCATAAAGAAGCAACCGTCCTTCCTTATCTACTGGAAGACCTTTCCTTTATCGGTTTCGATTTGGCAGATTTGGGCAATAATACTTACTCCATAAACGGCATCCCGTCGGGTTTGGAAAATATTAACCCCGTAGAAACCTTACAGGACATGATAGACGGCGCTTTAGATACAGGCTGCGAAGTGAAAGAAGAAATTTCGGAAGCGCTTGCTCTGAGGCTTGCAAAAAAAGCCGCCATTTCTTCAAACAAAATTCTTACAAAGGAAGAGTCGCATGATTTGACAGCCAAATTATTTGCTTCATCTTCGCCAAATTATACTCCCGACGGTAAGTTTACTACTTTTATATTTACGGAAGCTGATTTGGATAAAAAATTCAAATAAAATTATGACAAAAAAGAAATTTAAAGATTTAAAACCGAACAGAAGCAGAAAAAAAAAGGAAATCATATAAAGAAGTGTCAATCTGTTCAATACTCATCCTAAGGAAATAATGAACTATAAACAGGTAAGCGCCGATATAGGCGTTACTACGCAAGCCAATAAACAAATGGTAGCAGAGGTCATGTCGTCTTTATTTCTGGATGGATTTCTGATAGAAGTGGATAGGGGTAAATACAGGCTTAACGGACTGGGCAGCACGGCTGAAGGACGTTTTGAAAGACGTTTCAACGGTAAAAATTCTTTTATACCCGACAATGGCGACTGTCCTCTGTTTGTTGCAGAACGTAATTCCATGCACGCCATGCACGGCGACAAGGTGAAAGTGCAAATCCTGGCTAAACGCAAGGGGCGCGAGCCTGAAGCTGAAGTAATAGAAATTATTCAGCGAGCGCAAAATACATACGTAGGTGTGTTGGAAGTAACACGAAATTACGCATATCTAATTCTTGACAGTAAGATACTTGCCAACGATATATTCATTCCCCGCGACAAACTGAAAGGCGGGAAATCAGGACAGAAAGCTGTCGTGAAAATTCTGGAATGGCCTGAAAAAGCTAAAAATCCTGTGGGCGAAGTCATTGACCTGCTGGGCGAAGCCGGAAATAATCATACAGAAATGAACGCCATCTTAGTCGAGTTTGGGCTGCCTTATAAATACCCTGAAGCTGTGGAAAAAGCTGCCGCTAAAATTCCCTCCAAAATACGACAGGAGGAAATAGACGCGAGGGAAGATTTCAGGAATACTCTGACTTTTACAATCGACCCCGAAAATGCAAAGGATTTTGATGACGCCCTGTCTGTTAAAAAACTAAAAAACAACCATTGGGAAATCGGAGTGCATATTGCCGACGTCACTTATTATGTTAAACCAAACACTGTTATTGACAAGGAAGCGTCTGAACGCGCAACTTCCGTTTATCTGGTGGACAGAACTGTCCCAATGTTGCCTGAAAGGTTGTGTAATGATTTATGTTCGCTACGTCCTGACGAAGATAAATTATGCTTTTCCGCTATTTTTGAGATGACCGAATCGGCGGAAGTGAAAAACTACCGCATCAAAAGGACAATTATCCATTCCAACCGGCGATTCACATACGAAGACGCTCAGAAAATCATTGAAAATCCAAATCCTGTAAAAAAGGAAAGAAGTGACCTGGAAAACGGAGTACTGATTTTGAATAAACTCGCCAAAACGTTGAGAAAGAAACGCTTTGCTAATGGAGCTATCAATTTCGACCGCGTAGAAGCTCAATTTGAAATTGATGAAAACGGTAAACCTCTACGTGCTTTTTTTAAGGAAGCCAAAGAATCCAACCAACTGGTAGAGGAATTTATGTTGCTGGCTAACAAAGCAGTAGCCGAATATATCGGGAAAGTGGAAAAGGGAAAAAAAGCTAAAACTTTTGTCTACCGCGTCCACGATATGCCAAATCCTGACAAACTGGAAAATTTCACCGAATTTATCCGTCGTTTCGGATATAAACTGAAAGACAAAGGTGATAGCAACACTACGTCTAAAAACATCAATTCACTTTTAAACCAGGTGCAGGGCAAGAAGGAACAGAACCTGATAGAAACTATTGCTATCAGAACAATGGCTAAGGCTGTATATACTACTGAAAATATCGGTCATTACGGACTGGCTTTCCAATATTATACGCACTTCACCTCGCCTATCCGACGCTATCCCGACATGATGGTGCATCGCCTGCTGGAAAAATATTTGAATGGAGGTCGTTCTGTTAGCGAAAATAAACTGGAAGACACATGTAAACACTGCTCAAATATGGAACAGGTGGCTGTAAATGCCGAAAGGGCTTCAATCAAATACAAACAGGTGGAATTTATGTCGGACAAAATCGGAATGATTTTCGACGGAGTTATTTCGGGCGTTACCGAATGGGGACTGTACGTTGAACTGAATGAAAACCTCTGCGAAGGAATGGTGCCAATTCGTAACCTGATAGACGATTTCTACGAATACGACGAAAAAAATTATAGCCTGATAGGAAAAAAAGGTAGACATAAATACTGTCTGGGCGACAGCGTTAAAGTTAAAGTTATGCGAACAAACATGGAAAGAAAACAAATGGATTTCACGCTGATAGAATAACGTACTAATGTTTCGAACCTCGCTTTATAACCTTGATAAACAGCAAATAACTGGCAAATATCAAAATTATACTGCACCGAATTGATATAAAAAATTTTGCGTTTTGAAAATAAATGATTGATTTTGAAGAAAAATTTTATAGTTATGACAACGCGCGAAAATACATAAATCTCCTATACCGACTTAGGATTTTCTATTAATATGAATGATCCAGCTGAGAGAAGCGACTTACTATTTCAACTACGAAGAATTAAAACTTGTCGAGATAGGGCGACTCGAACGCCCGGCCTCCACGTCCCGAACGTGGCGCGCTACCAACTGCGCTATATCTCGATTTGAGAGCTGCAAAAGTA
>JAIRPX010000104.1 GCA_031256775.1 Dysgonamonadaceae bacterium | reverse complement strand
AAACAAATTGATCTTTTCGAGTGTTAAGTCTTTAAGCGCCCAATAATTCTGTTTTCCCTCAAACTCTC
This sequence comes from Dysgonamonadaceae bacterium, assembly GCA_031256775.1. Lineage (GTDB taxonomy): Bacteria > Bacteroidota > Bacteroidia > Bacteroidales > Azobacteroidaceae > Azobacteroides. The sequence goes on along the minus strand of JAIRPX010000104.1, from coordinate 3,133 downwards.
GGTAATCAATTTTCCGTAAAATCATATACTCTCTCCTTCTCTGGTCTCTATTGGCCTTATCATGTCTTTTATAAATGAAATTTCCTCGCCTGTCAAGTCGTATTTTTGTCTCCGGGCGGAGGGGGAAGAAATTGTTAGACATTAACGGCCCTCTATTCATAGATAGTCTGGCGGCTTGTTTCAATATATGAATATGCTATACCAAACATATTTATCATCCTATAATATACTTGTTTTATACATACCAGACTGGCATTGTTCAACCTTAGATATTTCAACACCTTGCTTTGAATAATCTATATAATGAGTTATTCCAAATATTTTTAGAATAAGCCTATTAAGCAATGTCATGAAAAAATTGTTGTTAATTATAATCTTTGTTATGTCAATATGTCCAGATTTTCCATGTATAGAAGTATTCCGAGCCTTTAATGCCTCTTTCTCATTATTGTTTATATCCATCCGTAATTTTTCAAAAATAATTACGTTTTTCTTATTGCCACTTAAGTAATTACAAGAATGAAATCTGGACATCAACTGCTTTTTAATTTCTATAGGAATATTTTTATTATCAATTATTTTTTCTATTTCCGTTATAATCACAGAGAATTCTGACGTAGATAATATATTATTTTTTTCTTTGAAACAATATTGACAAACAAGATCAAATGCGGTTGCTAATGGTTGCAATTTAGTCAAATATGATTGTGTTCTTGCATAAATTATATACCAAAATATTTGTCTAAAATTATACTTTGATTTTTTTTCAATATAATTATTAAAAAAAACATTTATTTGTTCAACAGGATCCATGCCTAAGTATTTATCCTCTAGTCTTATTGGTGCGGGGGGCATTTCTATACATGACAAAATGTTCGTTATATCTTTTCGATATGTTGAATATGTTGTTTTTTCGATGGGATAAGAATTCTTATTAAACTTTGTAAAACCAATATATATTAGTTCTGTTCCCAATATATATGAAAGTAAAATCATTAAATCATTGATAATTTCTTCCGGTGGGAACATACCGCGTCCAAAACGAATAAATGAACGTTTGAGATCGTTCTCGTCATCGACTCGTCCAAAAAGAAAGTCATAGTCTTGATATTTTAATTTTATACAATTTAAACTACTTTTTTCCAAAAAAGGCAAATCAAATTCATCTTTGTCAAAACATCCCCATTGAATTGAGATTTTTCTTTCCTTGGATGATTGCATGATTTCACTGTAACCTAATCTTTCACTGGCATTTAAAAACCAATAAACGACAAAAGATATCTCTCCGTCTCTCACAATCGATCTGATTTCATTGAATTCTGAAAATATTCCAGAGTACTTTACAGATTTGTTTTCATCGCATTCTCTCTCTTTTAACATAATATTTTTTATTGTGAATTCAGTATTGAAATTTTTGGAGGCTTTAGCGGAAACTTTGTTTCTGCCATCTGTAAACAGAGAAAAAAACTCGTCTGGTGAAAATATATCAACGGCTTGACTTGTTTTATTAACAGAAAATTCAATGTTTAAATTGTAATTTTCATCTTGAAATACTAAAATTTGGACATCTTTGTTGGAAATTTTTCCAGATAAATGTCTTTCTTCAAAAAACTGCCAAATAACGTCAAGCATTATGATCTCCATCGTCATTCTCCACTTCCATCGGTCTTATCATGCTTTCAATAAAAGCCTGTTCTTCTGCTGTTATACTATATTTCGCATACAGTTTTTCGTCTGTCCATGGTTCTGAAAAATCCTGCATGGGGACAAAGGAATAAACACCTCGCATAGCATCTTGAGTATTCTTTTTTAATAAAACCATAAATCTAAAAAATTTTGTCCGAATATATCCTATTGCATTACTACATTCCGATAAACATGCAAACGGACCAATAACTAAGAATGTTTGATTGCATACAGTATTTGGCAAACCAACAAAAGGTTGTCCTAGTATTGTATGTGGAAATTTATCGCTTCCGCTACCGGCCTTTGGAATATATATTTTATATTTATCAACTAATTCTATACCTTTTTGTATTTCTCTCATGGATATATAATTCGAACCACCACTGATAAATAATTGAATATTGTTTTCTTCTGATTTTTTGTGACCTTTAAAACTGGTAACAAAACCAAATGGGGTTTGAGGACTAACAAATTTTTCAACAAATTCATTTGACATATTTACGACTTTGTGTAAAATTGGAATTGACTCATTATACCTTATAAAAGTATCACTTCCTTGTTCAAGCAATGGTCTTTCAAGTGTTTTCGATTCTTGACCATTCAAATTTGTTGTTACTTTACAAAGTCCCTTGTGATCTCTATCCCATAAAAAATAACAAACCCCTCCCTTAATTTGTGTACCGGGAAAGCAATCAATTGCTTCCGGATAATCATAAATGACACGAATTCTGTCATCATGTAACATTTCATCACGAAATTCATCCAGCCCACGTCCACCAGCAAACCAGCGAGATGGGACAATCATTGTTAAATATCTTGGATTCATTCTCTTTGCTTGTTGTATAAATTTATGATAAAGCGGAATAGAATAATTATCTTTTTCAACTCCAACTTCCATCTGATACGGCGGATTCCCCACAATGACATCAAATTTCATATTAAACAATTCCTCCGGTTTGTTGGTATGTATAAACTCATACGCATGGCTTTCCAGTTCCACGCCGCGGTCGTAGTTTTCTTTATTCGCGCCGCAAAAAACGCAGCGGCTGCCTTCGGTAGACGCGCCGTCTTTCCATCTGTGATCCGTCCGCTCAAAACGAATATTCCCCGCATCGTTATCAAACACTTCGCAGACGGAATATTTGCCCATTGCGTGTTTTGAACAGTACACGGAACGGCGGGAGAGGTGGGCGGTCAATTCGGTTATGGCTATGCCGAAAATCTGATTCTTGAAAATGTGGTTTATCCGGTCGTGGAGATCGGGAATTTCCTGTTTAAGGCCCGCCAGTAACCGCTTGGCGATCTCCCGCAGAAATACGCCGGTTTTTGAACAAGGGTCAAGGAAGGTGGCGTTCTTGTCTGTCCAGAGGGATGGGGGCAACAGATCGAGAATCTCATTCGCCAGACGGGGCGGGGTGAATACTTCGTCGTTGCTGAGGTTGGCAAG
>JAIRPX010000064.1 GCA_031256775.1 Dysgonamonadaceae bacterium | reverse complement strand
TATTCAAGCACATTAGGCTGGAAAACAGGCGTTAGCAAACCGCTGCTAATGGAAAGCGACGACAGCAGGGAGGTTGCAATCTGCCCGTCGTCCACAATATTGAAGCCGCTCCATTGCGCAGCTGCCTGATATGCAGCCTTTTTGCCGATAGGAACGTGCAGCGTAACAGCGCTCGTATTGACGTCCTTAAAAACGTTTTCGCCCATCGCAACAACCGACGGGTCTGCCCACGAAACGGAAATAGCCTTTAAACCGGGGCAACCAATAAATGCCAAATCGCTGATTGATACGACGCTTTCGGGAATAACAACCGACGTAATACCGGTCGACGAGGAAGAAGAAAATACACCATAATTTATGCTGGTTACAATCCAGTCCTCGCCTCCCCAGTACGCATCTGGATCTACAATAAACCTGTCCGGTATCACAAATTCTCCCTCTCCGTAAAATTCTACAACAGAAGCATACCTGACGCCGTTCACCAAATCTCCGTCCGGACGGAAACACAAACCATTGTAACAATATCCCGCTTTCATGCTAATAGCGGACATAACTAAAAGACCAAAAATTAAAATTTTTTTCATTGGAATAAAAATTAAAAATGTTAAAAAATATCGTTTTATTTTGTTTATAAGCCTGTTAGGTTTTTAAAACCTAATTATGGGTACAAAAGTACAACAGATATTGAAACGTGTCAATCACCCAAAAGGGTGATTTTTTCAGATTGGAATATTAATAAATGCAAAAACCGCCGTGCATGAAAATATGCACGACGGTGTAATAGGGTAGGGGGCAATCCTCTTGCCTGTCCTATTTGATAGACGGTGAAAATTTACTTAACCACTTTCACCGTTTCATTTGTTTTTCCGGCGAACTTCAGTATATAAATCCCTCTTGACAAATTTGCTGTCGGGATTGAAAAAGTTCCACTGGAAGTTAAAGCATATTCGCCAACTTTCTGTCCGGCAACGTTATAAACAGCAACAGAAACTATTCCTTCCGGATATGCGAGCTGAAAGCTGTCGCCACTGCTGACGATCTTTATATTTTTTGATGAATTAACAGGATTGAAGCTTGACCACAAAGCATCGCCCTGCTTGATTTCCAAAGTCATTTCACATCCCCAGCTTTGAAGAGTTATGCTGGCGTTACGTCCGGTTACGCCGACAGGCAATGCCGCTACGGAAACTGACAATGTATAATTACTGCTGACTGCGTTATAAACAGGTTCTCCAATGCTAATCCATTCTGGCAGCTCCTCTTTCAACCAGCAACCGCCATCTTCAAGCTGCCAGTAGGAACTGATTTGAAATTCTTTTGTGCCGCCGTTATCCGGAGCTGCATAATGTCCTGGATTCGGCTGATCGTTCAATGCAACAAGGAAAGGGAATATAGCGTCCATATCGAAAAGGAAAGATGTGGAACCTAACGGTATAATGCCTTCTTCAAAGTCTGCATAGGCATAGATGTCGCCGGTTGGATGACTGTCATACTGGTAAAATATGTCGGCGCTTTCATAATTGTAAAATTTGGCTAAGAAATTACTGTCCATTTCTATATAGCTCTCTGTTTCAAGACCTGTTTCCGGATCTATAACCTTGAATTTGAAGGGAATAGTATAATATTGGAAACCATCGTCATTGTCTCCGAGAATGAAATCTTCCGGATAAGTTTCCGACGTAGCAATTATATCGCCCACTGAATAATCTTCGTTTACAGCATAGAGATTTAACTTAACCGGTTCGTCGGGCTTGGTTGTAACGTTGCCTGCATGAACATAGAACGTTTCAAACATGTATTTGGCGGCAGGTTTTTCAAAATAGTTGGCAATGCCTGTGAATACACCTATCTCAGCTAAATCTTCTGCGTTCAGGGTGTTATCATAAGCGAATCCATATTGTAAGTCATAGTTTCCCACTCCAAATAATTTTTCTTCAGTATTAATAACATAATTGTTATTTCCGCCCAGAGACATAAGATTTTCTTCTCCTTCAATGCCTAACTGGAACTCGGTTGCGCCTCCTTTTCCGGTTGCAGTCAATATCGGCGTCTGATAATATCCGTAAGTACCGGCAGGAAGCGAGACAATCGGATTTTGCCCGTTATACTCCTGAAACAGATCACCGTTGTTTTTGTTGAATTTCCAGCTAACGGATTCCTGGTTTTCCACTTTTCCCATCCATTTAGTTGGCGTATAAGCATTTCCTATTATAATATTTGACTGTAAGGCATAATAGTCTTTGGAAAGACCTGAAATCAAATATCCCTCAGGGCGGCGGTACGAAGCATCCGGAGCGAAATATCCAACCGTTATATTATCTACAAACACCGATTCGCCGCCGTCGTCCCAATAGCGGATTGCAACTTTAATATCTTTATTAATATATTCCTGCAAGTCGATAGAAACCCTGAGCCAGGGGGGACCAATTATATCCCACAGTTCATCTTCCGTATAAGAGAATGCATCTTCCCTGTTGTCCCATTTTTTTGTCCATGTAGCGCCTCCGTCGTCAGATATCAATGCTTCAACAACTGTGTGCATGGCGTTAAATTCAAAATACATTCCGTCTTCCTCATCAAAATAATAATCTACTCGCGCCCAGAACGGGTCGTAATTTAAGTCAAAAGCAAAAACATAATCCGACTGCTTGACGGTTACAGACGGAGAAATCAGCCATTCATCCTGCGGCATGGGAGGTTGGTATTCTATTGTATCTGTTCCGTTTAGAATATTAAAAGACATGGCAAACTGAACGCCAGCACAATAGCGTCCTTTCGACGGGTCAGTATATAATCCTCCCGTGCAGGTTCTCCATGTGAAATTATATCTTTCATTATTAACGCTTGATAAATCCGAAGTTGAACCTGCCTTGCTTTCGTCTGTCCATCCATCCGGAAGCCAGTCCCATGCTTCTTCGTCCCATGCTTCAAATCCTTCAAACAGAGATTCGGCTGTTGCAATAGCCTCAAAATTAGCGTTTACCCCCAATTTTTTATTATTGGGAGATATTTTTTGCTGCAACTGTTTCGCAGGATTAACTATCTGCTTACTGATCATTCCGTTTTCCATTCTGACAATACGAAATTCCATTCCGTTTTTCAATTTTTTGGTTGAAAGCGTTTCCTTTACGCGAACACTGTTCAGCCTGTTTTTTGATACAGACAGAGGTTTTACCGCTTTGTAATTTTTTTTCACTTCCATCTGTGGCTTAGAGCCTTGCAAAGCCGCTTCTCCAGGCAATCTGGACTTTTGGGTTGTTAGCTGCGCACTGGCGCTCGAACATACAACCATTAACGATACAATAAAGAGTACGATTCTGTTCATAAATTATATTTTTAAATTAGTAAAATACGATGACACAAAGATAGAAATATTATTTCGTAACTACCAAAAATATTTCATTTTACAGAATAATTCGGCTCATCTGCAAAACCTTGTGTTTTGCGAGAAGGCGCGTAGCGCCAGTATCTTTGTAACCGTGTGCGTAAGCGCACGGTAAAGGATGTACAGAATATAAACAGAGCAGCGTAGCTGCGATACCTTAATTTTTATTCATTTCATGTTTATGAATTATACTTTACCGGTTTAATTTTGTGCAACGTCATTGCGAGCGTTAGCGAAGCAATCCAGCTGAAAACTGAAAACTGAAAACTGAAAACTAATTTCTGGATTGTTTCAGCCTTTGCCTTCGCAATGACGTTGCACAAAACCATGCTGTACAGAGTATAAACAGGGCTTAATCAGATAATTCCCTGTTGCATCATAGCTCGCGCTACTTTCATGAATCCTGCAATATTTGCGCCTTTCACATAATTTATGTATCCGTTTGCCTGTTTACCGTAGATAACACACTGTTCGTGAATTGCGTTCATAATTTGATGCAGTTTGGCGTCAACTTCTTCTGCCGACCATTGCAGGTGCATTGCATTTTGCGTCATTTCCAAACCGGAAGTTGCTACGCCGCCAGCATTGACCGCTTTTCCAGGACCAAAAAGTATGCCTTTTTCAATGAAAAGATCAATTGCTTCGGCAGTACATCCCATATTGGAAATCTCGGCAACGCACGTAACATTGTTTTTAATCAATGCTTTAGCATCGTCTTCGTTCAGTTCGTTTTGAATAGCGCAGGGCAATGCAATGTCCACTTTCTGTTCCCATGGACGTTTGCCTGCAAAAAATTCAACGCCATATTTTTTTGCATAAGGAGCTACTATGTCTTCTCCTGATTCTCGAAGTTCGAGCATGTAGTCAATTTTTTCACCTGAAATTCCGTTAGGATCGTATACGTATCCGTCGGGACCTGAAATAGTTACAACTTTGGCTCCCAGTTCGGTAGCTTTTAATGCTGCTCCCCATGCTACGTTCCCGAATCCGGAAATGGCTACTGTTTTGCCTTTTATATCCATTCCCTTTTCTTTCAACATATTGACTACAAAATATATGCCTCCAAATCCTGTTGCTTCCGGACGAATCAGCGAACCGCCATAATCCAAGCCTTTGCCTGTAAATGTTCCTGTGTTCTCATGAGCTAACTTTTTGAACATCCCATACATATAACCTATTTCCCTTGAGCCTACGCCAATATCTCCGGCAGGAACATCTGTGTCCGGACCAATGTGTCGCCACAGTTCCATTATAAAAGCCTGACAAAAGCGCATCACTTCGGCATTGGATTTTCCACGAATGCTGAAATCAGATCCGCCTTTTCCACCACCCATAGGTAACGTGGTCAGTGCATTTTTAAAAGTCTGTTCAAATCCAAGAAACTTGAGCGTGGACAGTGTGACAGAAGCGTGAAAGCGGATTCCGCCTTTGTAAGGTCCAATAGCATTGTTAAATTGTACGCGGTATCCAAGATTAACTTGCACCTTTCCGGCGTCGTCTACCCAGGGTACTTTAAATGTATAAATACGGTCAGGTTCCACCAGTCTTTCGATGATACCTGCTTTTTCAAATTCAGGATGTTCATTATAAACATCCTCTATAGAAAGAAGCACTTCTTTTACTGCCTGTAAATATTCGTGCTCACCTGGATGCTTTTGCTCCAGCGACTGAAGAATGAGTTCTGTCTTCATATCTTGAAATTTAATGATAAAATGTTAGTTTTATATTTGTTTACTTTAATTTCACGGGGCAAAAGTATATAAAAATCTTGAATATACAATGAAAAAAGTAGCAAAATGAAAAAAAATAGAAGTTAGAGGTCAAAGATATTGTTATTACGTAGTGAAGACCGACAACGATGATGATAATGTTATAGATGAAGGTTTCATATTTTTCAGTTAACCCAACGTCACCTATAATTCTCTATTCTCCTGATAAACAGTTTATTGCATGTTTGCCAAATCAATTATGGAGGACTACGCTTTTTCTTTTAATTTTCTGATTTGACTGTTTAAAATTTAATGCACTGCGCTAAGATTCACATAACCAATAAGTAAAATAACTTTTACCTATTTTCCCTTGTTACAAAAAACAACCCTGTCAAAATGAAAGGAATACTCAAAATCTGTCCCATATCCAGTGACATTCCGTATTCCCACGATACTTGCCGTTCTTTTAAAAATTCTATAAAAAATATGAATGTAAATATCATTAATAATACCAGTCCAAAATATAATCCTGCTTTGAATTTGTTCCGTTCTTTTTATACAATATCCAAAGAATATGGCAATCAGCATACCAATAACGCCCCTGTGACTTGCCAATCCCCTGTATCCGGTAATAATAAACTTGCCATCTTCAACAGTAAACGGAAAATCATTTCAAAAGGATGATACAGATAGTAATCAGGCTGGTAGAACAGACAATGCCCCATTCTTGCCCCTATAACGATTCCAAGAAAGCAATAATAAAAAATTTTAGTAAATAGGGTTTCCGAAATTTTCTCTGTTTCAAATATGCGTTTAATAATTAATGAACATATAATTAAACCGCTAACAAACAGCAAATTGTAATAACCGAGATTGAATCCCTAAAAAATTTGCGGATTAACATTCCAATTTATATATAAAAGACTATTCATTATAATTAGCGTGTCTTATTTGACTGTTATCGCCAACGCTTCTGTGATTATCAATTGAAGGATAGAAGCAGGCGTAGCGCCAATAACTTTCCGTATGCCGATTTCCATCAAGTAAAAGAAGTTTCATTTTTTATTTAGGATTGCGTTGTTTTTAGTAATTTATCAATTCATTTATTGTTTTCGTATTTCCTTTTTCGATAATAGCGAACATATATTCCGCCAATTCGTTGAACTGCTCCCTGTTTCTGCTGAGTTTCACTTTGCCCGATTCCAGATAATGAATACAGTCGCATACGTTTGTCAGCAATTCCATGATATGCGAACTGATTATAAGCGTTTTACCGGCTTCTTTCAGTCGCAGCAGAATCAGTTTCAGTATGTGACTGGATTCGACATCCAAGCCGTTGCATGGTTCGTCAAGCATGATTACGGACTTGTTTTGTATGAAAACGCCAAGCAAAGCCAGTTTTTTCTTCATGCCTGTCGAATAATCGTCTATCAGCGTATCCAACGGCAACTTAAACAGGCTGTTCCATTTGTCAATACCGGAACTGTTAAATAATTTCAAATATTCCCTACCTGTAATAAGTGGATAAAAAAAGTTTTCCGTAGGCAAAAAGGCAATGTCTTTTTTGGTAAGCGTTTGTCCATCAAGAAATACTTCGCCTTTATCTTTCTTTATCAGACCGAAAACAGCATTGAAAAGCGTAGTCTTTCCTGCGCCGTTAAGACCGGCAATACCGCATATTGTATGGTTATTAACTGTTAAATCCAAAGAATCAATAACAGTAACGTTCTTTTTATAACTTACGGTAAGATTTTTAATCGAAATCATGCAACAGAGGTTTTAAATTGGTACAAGCTTTTCCGAAAAAATATGCGGAAAACAATAACAATAAAGGAGTTGTGGCTGGAATAATCCCGATAAAAACGCCAATAAGCTGCAAAACAGGATTTATTCCGTTATTTCCATCTATTCTGTAAAATGCATATTTTACAGTAACCATATAAATATGAATGAATAGGAAGACAATTAGTTCAATAACAGGGATATACCAAAAATTTGAATGAAACATTATGAACAAAATGACAAGTGGAAGATTAAAAACAGCATAAAGTAAAGCGTGCCGATTAATTTTGTGAAACAGCAGTTTTCCCGGACTTTTTTCAAACGATAGCAAAATTTGCCACGATTCGTTTGCCGTAAAGAAGTCCATAACTGTAAAACCGATTAATGCTGTTGCAACAGGTATCGCCGCTACGAAATAAGACAGGCAAACTCCAGACACATAAATAATTAACAGCACAGTAAAATATTTTCTCATTCCCGTTTTCCATTCATACATATCAGCCGGAATCAATTTCGGAATTTTTACATTAAATTTTCTGCGTTGAGCGCCAATATTCCAGTCAATAACAGATATAAGAAATATTACAGCAATAACCCACAACAATACCAGCCAATAGCCATACGCTAAAAGGCATATAATCAGGTGAATAGACAGTATCAGATATTCTATTGAATAAACTGTCCGAAACCTGTGAATATTAATTTTAAGAAAATTTTTGTCCTTGCGACTTAAATGTATAATTAATATTAACAGCAACAATAACGACGCAATAAAATAAGTATTGTTTTTGTCAGCCATAATAATATAAACTACTATTATTAAAGCAATTATTATGCACAATAGCAAAACTGTTCGCAAAATACCAAGATGGTATAAAATTCGCGATAACTGTTTATACCTGATCCGCAAAATACTGCCAATATTAAATATCATAAAACAATTCTAATGTTATTAAATTATAAGCAACAAAAATAGCCAAAAAAATGAATATCCCCAAATTAATTGATTATTATTCATTTATCCCAACAACATGACTCTAACCTGCATTGTACTTGCAGATAATAAAGAATGGCAAAATAAGCGGATTGAAATCGGAGCATTTGCAGGCGATGAATGTCGCGGAACCGCCTTTTTGCAGAATGTTGAGCAAATAGCTGAACATCCATACATGGGCTTCCTTGTGATTTATGGAGATAAAGCCGAAAATATCAGGCTGCGGATTTACGATCATGTCGCTGGCAGGGAATACGAAGCGGAAAATGCGCTGTCGTTTGTTGCAGACGCTATTCATGGCAATCCGTCAACTCCATCTAATGTTTCTGCATTGCCGTCGGGCGTTTACATATTGAAAATACATACAGATAAAGGTATTGAAACACAGAAATTTGTGAAACAGTAAAACATTTTTTCAAATAAAGAGTGCGGGAATCTCATGAAATTTTTTCTTTGATCTCCGCACTTTTTGCATATAAAATTACAAAATTTTTACTTGTTTTTCAAAACATCCAATACTGCTTTTGCTCCAGCATTTTCAGGCTCTATTTCTAATATTTTTTGATAATATTCTCTTGCTTTGGCAGCTGCTTCTTTATTGGTTTTCTCTTTTTCAAACAATAAGTAATAGTAAGAACCTAAGTAGCGATATATTTCCATAATATCTTTATTTAGAGAGCCATCTTCGTTTTTAGTCAGCATTATTGTCAAAGCTTCTTCGTAGAAAGGTTTAGCAACACCATCCGTTTGTTTTGTACGTTCCTGTTGAAGAGCGTCCAAAAGCGCATTAATGCGTCCTTTCCAAAAATATCCCATATACGATTCCGGTGAGCGATTAATCACTTCGGTTAAAGCTACACTTCCTTTTTCAACAAAAGATTTCATTTTCAAATCGTCTTCTGCCTGTTCTTCGGGAGTTCTTTTAGCTGCTTTATAATCAGCAGAAAAATATTTTCCTGCAGCATAATAATTATCCATTCCGTAGTAGTAGAAATCAAAAACAACAGGTGTTGGCTCTACTTCAAAGAATTTTTCATACGTAGCAACTGCTTCCGTATAATTGTTCAGTAATTCGTAAGCGCTTGCCAATTCTCTGTAAACTTCTGACTTAGAGTCTTTTGACTGCGATGCTTTTATAAATGCTTCTACTGCCAGATTAGCTTGCTTGTTTTTCACCAGCGCACGTCCGTAGGTGATATAATCCAGATAGATATGGTCTTTTTCAGGATTGACTTCCAGAAAGTTTTTAAGTTGCTCAACTGCTGAAGCATAATTTTCCAATTTGAAGTTATTATAAGCTTCAAGTCTGTGCATTACAGGGTTTTCAGGGTCGTGCTGCAACACAAAACTAATTTGTTTTAATGATTCGGCAAAATTATCTGTAAAATACAATAATTGTGCATATCTTTCGTGCTGGAGAATAGGAACGCCGGAAATGGAAATAAATTTTTTATAAGCGTCAAGCGCTTGCAGGTATTTTCCATCTGCGCGATATATGTCGCCCAGTTCGGCATAAGCCGGAATGTAATTCGGATCAATTTCGATCAGTTCATTTAAGTACCTCAGAGCTTCTTTTGGATTAATAGTTTTATATACTCGCGCCGATTTCAGATAGGCTTCCTTATATTTTTTATCGAAACTGATAGCCATATCATAACGGGAACAAGCCTCGCCAACCTTATTTTCCTGCATAAGCATATCGCCTTCTGCAATATAAATTCCGGGAAACTTTACATTGATTTTACGTGCTTTATCCAGTGTTTCTTCCATCTGTGGATACATTTTTGCGGCAATATATACTTCGGCAATACTGGTTTGGATTAGCGGATTTTTTTTTGCCAAACCAATAGCTTTTTTGAATAAATTCTCAGCTTCCTTCTTGTCGTTTTTGTCTAAAGCAATTTTGCCCTGCCCAATATAACCGAAAGGATAATTTGCATCGGTTTCAACTGCTTTATTGTAAAAATAAGCAGCTGAATCACTTTGTTGCAGTTCATAATAAGTTTGTCCCAGATAATAATAATTTTCCGCTTGCTCAATTTGCGACTGGTTTTGTTGTTGAGTGAAGAAAATTTTTGCGGCATTATATAATTCCGCGCGATAAAGATCAATTCCTCTTTCGTTGTTTTCTGCATATATTCCTGCTACACAAAGGAAAAGCGATCCTGCTAAACTGAATATTTTTCTACGTTTCATGCTAATTATTTTATTTTTTTTATTTAGGATATTCATCTATAATATTAACTTGTATGTTCTGTGAGTCTGTAATTGGAAGTAAACCTGATTTCAATATCAGTTTTTGCCCCACTTCATTTGCGAGAAAGATGCTTAAACCTGATGACAGACCGTTTTTAGGATCAGACAATATTACGTAAACAGACCTCCATAAGGGATATTTTTCTTGTCTAATATCGCCTGCATAAGGGAGATAGCTGTTTTTTACTGTTGCTGTTTCCTCTTTACTTATTCGCACTAAGCGAATTTTATTCTTATATTTAATAGCATTGGAACTGTTTTCATCACTCAGTGCATTAACGCCGATAACTCCCAATGCGTTAGGCATTTGAGACACTTTTTCCAATACTGCATTATTATCGTTCAATGAATAAATATTAGACGACAATGAATCAACCGGTGAAATTGATTCAACTGCATAGCGCAATACGCCTGATTCTTTGTTGCCAAATATAACGCGGATAGTTCCGGCGGAAGATTTCTGATTGATTTGCGCCCATTCTGTAATTTCGCCGGATAAGATTTTCTTCAAGTTTGATAAAGAAAGAATAGAATCTTCATTAGATTTATTTGTAATAAGAGCTAACCCATCGAAAGCAATCAGGTGTTTTTTTGCCCGCAAGTATTTCTTTTCCAGTTCTGCTCTTTCTTTGGCTGTTAAATCGCGCGTAGTCAGTGCAAAACGAACAGAATCAATTAGCATCAAACGGATGGCTTCCGTTTCGCTGGTATAAATCGGTATAACAAACGCTTTGGGATTATGTGCTTCAAACACAGCTATTTCTGCGTCCATCAAATCTTTGAAGTTTTCGTCGCAGGCAATCCTGATAAAACCAGAATTAATGGTATCGTCCCATTTCTCGTCTTTCACTTCTTTTTTGCATGTATAAAAGACTGTGAGAAACAGAATAAATATCAGGCTTGAAAAAATAATTCGTTTCATGTGCTAATTATTAACTGTTAAAAAACAATACCGATTATACACAAAAAACATAAGTACAATCGATATTGTTTCATAAATGTTTATATTCAAATTTTTATTCACGCAGTTTCTTTATTACTCTGTAAACGCGGAATATTCCGTAAAATCCAACTACAATTCCCAATGCTATTTTTAGCCCTCTGTCAAATACTCCATTACTGATTATGTTATCTAAAAAATTGGTAAACAGAAATACGTATCCTGCAACCATATAAAAAACCGCCATTGAACATTCAATAATCAGTCGAACTTTCAGATTATCTTGTTTATTTGAATTTTCCATGTACATGAAATATACGTTAATTTTGTAATTTGAATAATACCGGTAAATTGTAATATACATATACTGCATTACCGTTTTGTTTACCAGGATTCCATTTGGGCATACTTTTAACAACCCTTACGGCTTCCTTGTCGCAACTTGGATTTAATGAGCGAATAACTTCCACATTGTCGATTGATCCATCATTTGTCACTACGAAACGGAGTACAACACGACCCTCAATACCCTGTGCTATTGCAGCTGAAGGATAATGGATATTTTCGCTCAAATATTTCATCAATTCTTTGTCCCCTCCGGGAAATTGGGGAGGAACTTGCGCATAGTCAACGATTACAATCGTTTTAGTTTCTTCTTCTTTTTCTTTAGTAATGATTTTGTGTTTATCAAGATCAGCAATATCAATGCCGTCTTTTTTTACGCCATCCACATCAATAATTGAAATATCTGCTTGACTATCAGTTATTTCTAATTGAGAATGCATCAGGTCTTCATCCCGCACATCTCCCTGAATGACAACTGGTGGAGTAAACTGAATTGTTGTCAGTAAAAGGGGAGGGGGAGGAACTTCTACTTTAGGAGCTTTAATTTCTTCAGGAGTATCCTGATCAAGAATTACCTCTGTTAAATTGACAGTAGTTTTGTGGGTTATTACCTGTTGGGTAGGCAATACTGAACTTACCAATTTTGGCAGGAAAATTGCGCATAAGCCTGCCAGTGTTACAATAATCAACGCTTTAAAATGGCGGTTTGAAGATTCGTCGCGCAACACATAAGCGCCATAATTCTTGTTCTTTCCCTCAAAAATGAGGTCTAACCACTCTTGCGAGGCTAAATCAATGTCTCTTTTCATAACTTTTTATTTTTAAAAAATAAATTACTTTCTATCAATTATTTAGAAATTTAGCAGAGCTAATTTCAGACCATCTTGTTTAGTTTGAACCTCAAGCGTACAAAATTGACGAATAAAATAAGACTGAAGACATGTAAAAAAAAAAGTTTATGTTATGCAAGAAATCCAAAACTATGTCTTCAGTCTTTTATTCATTTAATTTTGCAATTTAAATGATACCGGTAAATTGTAATATACATATACAGAATTACCGTTTTGCTTACCTGGACTCCATTTAGGCATGTTTTTAACAACCCTTACGGCTTCCTTGTCGCAACTTGGATCTAAAGAGCGAAGCACTTCAACATTACCAACTGTTCCATCTGGAGTTACAACGAAACGAAGTACAACCCGACCTTGAATACCCTGTTCTGCTGCAATTGTTGGATAATGAATGTTTTCACTCAAATATTTCATAAGTTCTCTTTCTCCTCCAGGAAATTGAGGCGGAACTTCCACGTGATCGAAGATTTTAGGCTTTTCTTCTTCCTGAACCACTACATGATGTGTTGCGATGTCGGCAATATTAACGCCGCCTTCTTTCACACCTTCTACGTTAGCAATTGAAATTTCCACTTGATTATCACTCAATTCCTGCTGAGAACGCATTAGATCCTCATCCCTTACATTTTCATCCTGAGTGATGACGGGCGGAGTAAACTGAATTGTTTCCTGCAACAGGGGTGGAGGTGGAACTTCTATTTCCGGAAGTTTAGCTTCATCCGGAATCTCTTGCTCAATAGCCAAGTCAGATAAATCAACGACTGTAGTTTGCTCTATTACCTGATTTGCAGGTAATACTGAACTTACCAGCTTTGGCAGGAAAATTGCGCATAAACCGACTAATGTTACAATAATTAATGCTCTAAAATGCCGGTTTGAAGATTCATCGCGCAATACATAAGCGCCATAGTCTTTGTTTTTTCCCTCAAAAACGAGGCTTAACCACTTTTGCGAGGTTAAATCAATGTCTTTTGTCATAACTTTTCTTTTTTTACGAAAAAATTAACTTATCTTCTTCTACTTTGAATTGTTTGCGTTTGCGTCTGTTTTATTTGTTCTTCTGTCAAATAAATTGGATTATTTGTCTTTTTATACAACAAATAACGGTCGCCGTCAACCAAATCCATTACCGCATAGGTTCCGATGTTGCAAACCACCATCTCGTCTAATGCGTCCACCATGTTTTTGTACGATGAAAAATCGGTCGGTTTTATCATAACCGTAGGAGCAATTTTTAATACTTTCATTGCTTCATCCTGAATTTCATTTGTTTTTTTCTTGAAAATTGAATCCGGGATTTCCTTGTTATGCAGCTGAACTTTTAGTTCTTGGATTTTTTCATACGTACCCGTATTCTTTTCCAAAAGAATTTTCCGAATACCGTCAGCTCCGTATGCTGTCTGTTTCAAGAATGTAGTATCTTGATAAACTTCGTCTTTTAGCATACCAAAATAATAGTAGATTTCATTGTCTGTTCCCAGCAAAAGAGTAACTGCGCCAGATTCTCTTACTTTATTTTCATTTCCCTCTATCGGTTTATCTTTTGAAGGCATACTGAGGTTCATCGTTTGCGGCTTGAGAAGCGTAGTACAAAACATAAAAAATGTAATCAACAACATGTTCATATCCACCATTGGAGTGAAATCGACACGAAGCGTTTGTTTTTTCTGTTTATTTTTTCCGCCTTCATTGCCATGATCATTCGCTTGTACTTCTGCCATTTTCTTTAATATTTATCATATTTATTATTGACTTCATTCACTGGAAGCTGTTTTCAAACTTGTAATCAAAAGATAACGGTTTTTACGCATATCTCTCAAATCGTCCATTACCTTTTTTACTGTCGGATAAGCTGTTCCTTTGTCGGATTTAATAGCGATTTGCAAATCAGTATTCTGCGCATCAGGATTATCTTTTTTCATCATCTCGGAATGAAGTCGGGTTGCATGCGTCACCCAACGTTTAAATTCATTGTCGGATGAAACAAGTCCCAGTGCATCCTTAACCTCTATCGTATCAGTCGGAATTCCAACTCTTTTACTTTCTATATCTCTCAGATATTTATCCTGATCTTCGGTGGAACGATCCAGAAAAGCTTCCATCCAGCGAATAGGAACTCCAAAACTTGTTAATCTTTGAAAAGCTCCCAATTGCTTGTCTGTGAACTGAATACCATAATCTTCACCTACTGCTTTTAATGTTGCTGCCATAGTTTTTTGATTGTCCAAACTCATAAATATTTTACCGTTCTGGTCAACCAAAATTGTCATCAAGTTAGATTCAGGTACTTTAAATTCCGATACCGAACTTGGTGTAGTTACCTGTATTGGCTCTTTAGAGATAAAAGTAGAAGTCAACATAAAAAAGGTAAGCAAAAGTACAGTCACATCACTCATCGCCGTCATGTCGATGAATGTACTTTGCTTTTTTACTTTTACTTTTGCCATAATTTCAATTATGAATTATGAGTTTCGGCATACGTTTGAGTAAGCGCAAATCCCATTTCGTCAATAGCATACGTCATGTTATCAATTTTTCCGCTGAAGAAAGAATAGCTTATAATAGCCAATGCTCCGGTTGCGATACCGGTTGCCGTGTTTACAAGCGCTTCAGAAATACCAACGGATAGCGCAACCGAGTCAACTGCGCCTGCCTGTCCTAATGCCTGGAATGATTTGATCATACCCAATACAGTTCCGAACAGCCCCATCAACGTACCCAAAGTTGAAATTGTTGCGATAATTGGAAGATTCTGTTGCATGGATGGTAATTCCAGCGCCGTTGCTTCTTCAATTTCCGCTTTAATTTCTTCAATTTTCTGTTCTTTCGCAATGTTAACCGTTTCCATTTCTTTGTATTTCTTCAAACCGGCGTCAACGATAGCGGCGACAGAGCCTTTTTGTTTAACACAAAGCGCTTCGGCAGCAGAAAGATTACCTTTTTTCAAATCTGATTTTACGTCGTAAACAAAGTTAATCAGATTGCCTTTACCTTTTGCCTTTGACAAAGCGAAAAAGCGTTCTACGCTCAAAATAATTACAGTTAGCAAAAGGGTTAAGATGATCGGCACCACAAAACCTCCTTTAAACATTGTACCTAAAAGATTGATAGGATGCCCTGTGTCAACATTGCCACCTTCAAAATTTCCTTTGCTTCCCAGAATTAAAAAATAGAATAATTCTGCTAATACGAGAGCAAATACTATAACAATAAATGCTGAAATACCACGGGATTTTTTCCCTTCTCTGGTTGTTTGCTTGTTAGTCTCCATAAAAACTGCGTTCTTTTTTTTAATGTTTAGATAAAATTTAAGTATTTAATATTATTCATTTAATGCTTATTTTGTACTGCAAATATAACGGATTTATGAGATAAATACACAATAAAATCTGATTTTTACAAAATGTTAACTAAATAGAGTGAAAATGAAAATTTTAATCGCTTTTTTATCAACTATTTATTTGCATTAACATTTTAGAATTTGATTGAAATTTATAACCCAAAGCTCAATGTACCAATGTGTTCGTATATTATGCTAAGAATACCGGCTGCAAAAATGCCGATTGTGCAAATAACTAAACTTGTGCGATTGTAGCTGTCTGTCCGAAATCTTACTACCGCTTCTGATTCGCTTTCCTTTATATACATTGCCTTTATTATAATAAGGTAATAAAACAAAGATATTACCGTATTCAGTAAAGCAATGAAAACAAGAATATATTGTCCCTGTTCAGCAGCTGCCATAAATACAAAGAACTTGCTGAAAAATCCGGCAAAAAACGGAATCCCTGCTAATGAGAATATTGCCAGCATCATGATGAAAGCCAGCCTTGGATTCGATTTGGATAATCCGTTAAAAGCCGAAATTGAAGTGTTGCCCTTGCCATGATGCTCCACAGCGGATATTACGCCAAAAGCTGCCAGATTGGAAAATACGTAAACCAAAATATAAAATATGGCGGCAGTCATTCCCTGCGATGTTCCGGCTATGACGCCCAGAAGAATATATCCTGCCTGGGAGATAGATGAAAAAGCAAAGAATCGCTTAATGTCGGTTTGACGAATGGCAAACAGGTTGCCAAGCGTTATTGTTATTACAGATAACCACCATAAAATAATTTGCCAGACTGCTTCGATTTGTCCGAATACTTTGTAAAGTACAAAAATCAGGGCAAATGTGGCAGCGCCTTTGGAAACTACCGATAAATAAGCAGTTACACTTGTAGGCGCGCCTTCGTAAACATCGGCTGTCCAAAGGTGAAACGGCACTAAGGACAGTTTGAATCCCAAACCGCCGAAGAAAAATACGAATCCTAATAATGTTAAAGGCGCGCTAACTGCATTAAGCGTCATATCGGAGAAATAGAAACTGCCCAGCGCTCCATATAAAAAGGAAAGCCCGAAAAGCATAATTCCCGACGACAAAGCGGATATAAGTATATACTTAACGCCAGCTTCTGCCGATTTTTCCTTATATTTATTGAAAGCTGCCAAGCAAGCCAATGGTAACGAGGCTGTTTCCATTCCTATATACAGCATCATAAAGTTTCCTGCCGAAATCATCATATACATGCCCAGCAAGGTGATTAATGTGATTGTGAAAAATTCGCTTCTTCGCAGACTGTTTTCCTTACTTTCTTTATTCAACCAGGAATATGATTGAAGAAAAACAAGCAAAGTTGCAATGTTCAAGATATTTTTCATCAAAACAGTCAAATCAGAACTGATAAACATTCCTCCAAACGCTTCGCCTGCCGGTTTGGGCAAAAATCCCCAAACAGTTAAAATTGCAAACTCGCTACAGGCAACCCAGTGAAACCAACGGTTTTTTGTTCGTTCTGAGGCAATTATATCGTAGCAAAATAAGAGCAGGAATACGACGGTTAGCCCTATCTCCTGTCCCATTAATAAAAAATTACTGAAATCCATTTTATATCTATTATGAATTATAAATTATCAATTATGAATTATATGCCTGCTAATTTTTCAATAATTGGTACAATACTTTTACTTATCATATCGGAAACTCCGGCAGGATACATTCCCATAGCAGCAATTGCTATAATCAGTCCTGTCGCCGAAACCCGTTCATACCATGCTGCATCTTTCAAATGCAAATGATGTCTGTCTAAAACAGGTCCATAAAGTATTTTACCCACAGTTCTTAAAATATATACGGCTGTAATTACTATTGAACAGCAGGCAACAATTGTAAATACCCGGTGGAATGTATCTGCATTTTGGAAAGAGCCGATAAAAATAGTCATTTCGGCAACAAATCCGCTCAAGCCTGGCAATCCAAGAGAAGCAAAACCGGCAATTACGTAACAAACTGATGCAAAAGGCATTATTTTCATTAAGCCTCCCATTTCACGAATATCGCGTGTGTGTGTTCTTCCGTAAATCAAACCGATTAAGGCGAAGAACAAAGCCGTCATCAAACCGTGAGAAAGCATCTGCATAACTGCGCCCGTCATTGCCGTCTGATTTAGCATCAATATGGCAAACAGTACTAATCCGCAGTGGCTAACCGAAGAATAAGCATTGATATACTTCAAGTCGGTTTGCACTACTGCGCTGAAAGCTCCGTAAACTACGCTTATACCGGTCAGGATAAGGAAAATCCATCCTAATTCGTGTGCAGCTTCGGGCATCAGATAAATAGCAACTCGGAAACAGCCGTAGCCTCCAAGTTTCATCAAAACTCCTGCGTGAAGCATTGAAACAGCCGTTGGAGCCGAAGCGTGACCGTCGGGCGACCATGTGTGAAACGGAAACAATGCACCTAAAACACCGAACCCCAGAAATGTAGCCGGGAATATCCAGAGCTGGTGTTCGTAGGGAATGTGTAAATTATTTGCAATTTCCAGCAAATTCATACTCGTATGTCCGGATGTGTAATAAATGCCTATAATTCCTACCAGCAGGAAAGCCGAGCCGCCCATCAGCATTAAAGTCAGCTTCATGGCGGAATACTCTTTTCTGCCTGTTCCCCATAAGCCAATCAGCAAATACATGGGAATCAAGGCGATTTCATAAAACATGAACATCGTGAACAGGTTGATGGAAATAAAAAATCCAAATACGCCTAACGCCAAAAGGCAATACCAAAGGAAATATTCCTTTGCCATATTCATATTCCACGAAGAAAAAACTCCAGTGAATACAATAATGGACGAAAGTACAAGCATTACCACAGAAATACCGTCCACGCCTACGGTATAGGCGATATTCAGGGATGGAAACCATGAAATGCTCGAAACAAAAAGCATTTCAGCGTCAGGCGATGCCGCCCGTTCTTTTATAAAATTGACAACAAGCGACGCCGCTAATATGAGCAAAGCGGAAGCGCCGGTAACCATAATTGTTCGAATCTGTTTAATATCTTTGCACAAGAATAAAAACAAAATCATAAAGACCGGAACGGCGATAAATAGTGATAAAATATTCATTATTATTCGTTATTATGCTTAATTATAAAATATACTTTTTACTAATACGGGCGCAAAGTTATGATTTTATATTGAAAATAGAAAATTTTTTTACGAAATCATAAACCATCCAACCTGTTTATTTTGATTTAACTTGTTCAGCTGCTGGTTTAATACCATATTTTGAGACGATTGCAACAAAGGGTCGTCTTCGAGAATTTGTTGTGCCAAGTCGCGCGCCAGGCTTAAAATTTGTCCGTCGTGCGAAAGATTGGCAATTTTCAGGTTGAATGCGACGCCGCTTTGCTGAGTGCCGTCGATATCGCCCGGACCGCGCAGTTTCAAATCTTCTTCGGCAATAAGAAAACCGTCGTTTGTCTCTGTCATGATGGATATGCGTTTACGTGTATTTTCAGATAACTCATAATTAGTCAACAGGATACAAAACGACTGGTCGGCTCCACGTCCAACTCTTCCACGCAACTGGTGCAACTGCGACAAGCCAAATCGTTCGGCGTTTTCAATAATCATAACCGAAGCGTTAGGTACGTTTACGCCTACTTCAATTACTGTTGTCGCTACCATTATTTGCGTATCTCCCGATATAAATTTTTGCATTTCTGCATCTTTTTCTGCCGGTTTCATTTTTCCATGAATCATACATACTTTGTATTCCGGAAAAATTTCCTGCGTTATTTTAAAACCTTCCGTCAAGTTTTTCAAATCCATCGTTTCACTTTCTTCAATAAGCGGATATACGATATAAACCTGCCTGCCCTGTTGCAATTGTTTCCTTACAGAATCGTATAGATTAGTACGTTTAGCGCTGTAAACATGTATGGTTTTAACAGGTTTGCGTCCCGGAGGCAGTTCGTCTATGATAGAGACGTCCAAATCGCCGTAAACTGTCATAGCCAGCGTGCGTGGAATTGGGGTTGCCGTCATAACAAGTATGTGAGGCGGGATTGCATTTTTTTTCCATAATCTTGCACGTTGAGCAACGCCGAAGCGATGCTGCTCGTCAATCACTACTAATCCCAAATTGTTGAAAGCTACGCTGTCTTCAATCAGAGCATGAGTTCCGATTAATATTTTTATTTTTCCTTCTCTGACGTCGGGCAATAATTTTTCGCGTATTTTCTTTTTTGTCGAACCTGTTAACAAAGCAAATTCAACATCCAGTCCTGTCAGTAATTTCTGGAGCGTTTCGTAATGTTGAATAGCCAAAATTTCCGTTGGCGCCATTAAAGCAGCCTGACAACCATTGTCTAAAGCTATAAGCATTGAAAGCAGCGCTACCAGAGTTTTGCCGCTTCCCACATCACCCTGTAACAGACGATTCATCTGGCGACCGTTATTCACATCGTGCCTTATTTCGCGAACCACCCGCTTTTGAGCGCCGGTCAGTTCAAAGGGAAGATTGTTGTGATAAAAATCGTTAAAATATTTGCCTATTTTACTGAAATATAATCCGCCCAGCCGTTGTTTGCGGTATTTTGTTACACGTAAGATGTTGAGTTGCAAATAAAACAGCTCTTCAAACTTTAAACGGTACTGAGCTTTGCGCAACAAATCTTGCGACTGGGGAAAATGAATGTTGCGAATGGCTTCGTCGCGGTGAATTACGTTGGCTTTTCTTATCGTTTCAATATTTAATGTTTCGGGTAGCGGCGCCTTTATTTGCTCGAAAATCGTTACGATAATGCGTTGAACAGCACGCGAGTGAAGGAAGGCGTCTTTCATTTTTTCAGTCGTATTGTACTGACCTTGAACGCCTACTTCACCCTGGAAAAATTTATTTTCAGTATCCAATTCAGGATGCGCAATATTTATTTTGTAACCGAACATTGTCGGTTTTCCAAACAGGATATATTCTGTATTTGTTTTATAAATGTTCTGTATCCGTTTAATATTGCGAAACCAAACCAGTTCGATGTTTCCCGTGTCATCGTAAAAATCGGCAATCAGTCTTCGTGCGCTTCCTTCGCCCAGCGTTTCATAGTTGCGAATTTTGCCTTTCAGCTGGATATATGGCATATTACCATTGATTTCCCTGATTTTGAATATTTTACTCCTGTCGATATATTTATATGGAAAATAATAAATCATATCTTCCCACGAAACAATATCCAGTTCTTTCCTGAGGACATCTGCCTTTTGTGGACCTACGCCAGGCAAATACATTATATTTTGCTGTTCTAAGTCCGACACGTTGTATTTAAAAACGCTTCAGCAGCAGCCAAATCAAAAGGCGTTGTTATTTTGATGTTTTCATAACTACCCTCAACTATTTTAATAAGGCATTTGCGGCGCGACAGTTCGACCACCGACATATCATCTGTAAATCTCTCGGAATATGGCTGCAAATAGGCGCCAAAGATAGTTCTTGACGGGAAAACTTGCGGCGTTTGCACATAAAGATATTCGTCGCGGTCAACTCGTCGCGTGCCTGCGCCGTTATGGATTTTAACTCTTATGGAATCAACTGCCGGAATAACAGGACAAGCTGCCATTCCTGCGCCCGCCGCCTTAAACGTCGTATCAATAATTTTCTGATTGACTAATGGTCTTGCACCATCGTGAATGGCTATCAGCGTTCTTTCTTCCTTTTGATTTCCAAGCTTGTTTTCTATCATATCCAAAGCATTTTTTACAGAATGAAATCTGGTTTCCCCACCTGCAACTATTTCATGAGGTATATTAAAATGGTGAGTCCGGCATAGATGATACCAAAAAGATTGCTGGTCTTCCGAAATAACAATAACAATCTTTATATCAATGTCGTATTTATAAAAAGCTTCCATTGAGTACATTAGTATAGGTTTTCCCCGTAATGGCAAAAACTGTTTGGGAACGCTTGTCCCCATTCGGGAACCTTTTCCACTGGCTACAATAACAGCATATTTTTTCATTTTATATCTTCTAATATTTTTTTAGTTTCCTCGCTAACGACAGATAATTTGTCTTTACATACCTTCAACAGTTGGGATGCTTCTTTCAGTATATCGCTCAATTCATCCACATCCAAACGGTTGCTTTCTATCAGATTTTGAATCTCTTGCAAACGCGCATAAGATTTTTCATAAATTCCTTTTTCTTTATTCATAATTATATATTTATAGTTTTCGCCCTGCAAAATTATAAAAAAAATTCAACTTTCAGCCTAAGACCCCAAAAACTACAATGAAGAAACGCATTTAAAATGAGTAATATTGGATAACTCAACTTATAACATCTTTTCCCTTTTTTGCTCTTGTTGAAAATTTTGTGTATTTTGCTATTGCTATTTGCAGAAAAATATCTAACTTTGCCGTCTGGCATAAAAACAAATTATGTAAACCGTACAGCAGGTTTGCAATTAAAATATACAGCAAAATGAAATCAAGGTTTGCACATTTAAAAACAAAAAATGTTTTCCGGTATGTTTTTACGCCGGATAAACACAATAATTTTGTTATTGTACCGAGTGAGTGGTATGGGCATAAAATCGAAGTGATTGTCATGCCTTTACCGACGACATATTTGAAGCTACAACCTGAAATAAGGCAGGGATGGGCAGTTGCCGCACGGGAAATGCAGATAGCAGGCGATGATAAACTGCTGATGTCTGATATTTCAACAGGTGAAAATACTGACTGGTGGACGTGGGAAGAATAAAACAATATAATGTTTATAGGGTAGAATTAGACCCAGTGCAGGGCAGTGAGATCGCCAAAACCCGCCCGTGCGTTGTGGTAGCAGGGAAAGCTGGCGAATTAGCCGTTGATCAGATAAGAACAGTAGATAAAATGCGTTTAAACACAAATAAGACTTTGGGATGTTTGTCCATGAATGAAATTATACTTTTGCAGAACACAATTAACGAAATGTTTTGTTTATGAAATAAGCAGTATTTATTGGCATGTATTTTTTTGAGTTAATCATCGGTATCTTCCATTTTTTTTGCTCTTGTTGAAAATTTTGCATATTTTGCTATTGCTATTTGCAGAAAAATATCTAACTTTGCCGTCTGGCATAACAAATAAGAAATATTATGCCATAAAATGAAACAAACGCGCGTGTTGCGCTGAATATAAAAGACATTTTTTAAAGAAAGCGTTAGCTTCTATTCGGCTTTTCCTGAAACCTGAGAAACTTCAAAAAAGCACCCAAG
>JAIRPX010000055.1 GCA_031256775.1 Dysgonamonadaceae bacterium | reverse complement strand
GATTATACTCTGCACGGCATGGTTTTGTGCAACGTCATTGCGAAGACGAAACCTGAAGCAATCCTGTACTAAAAAACTGATAACTAAAAACTGATAACTAATTTCTGGATTGCTTCGCTTCGCTCGCAATGACGAGACACGGTTCGTGCTTTTCGCACTTTTTCTTGCCGTGCCAGCAAAAAAAATACGAAATATTTTGTGTCAATATCAGACACAATGCTGCTTTACGACACCATTTTTTGCTTTTATTTATATTGTTATTCTTTACTAAAACTATTTTTGTCATTTTTGATATGTGTTAAACTATTTTTCGAGATAGTCTGACAATTATTTTATTAAAATTGTCGTATTATGTGCTTTTTTTTATTCATTTTTTTATTGATTATATTAAAAATTTGTCGTATTTTTGCGGCGGATTAATCATTAAACTTTATTGACATGGTTAATCTAAAAACAGTTTGGTTTTTACCATGAACAGTTTATCCATGAAAATAAACTTTCATGAATTACAACGGGCTAACAAAATATTAATAAAAAAACGATGTTATCAATTAGATATAATTATGTTAATTACTTATTTAAATTTTTTAAACACAATGAAGAAAAGTTTATTTTTTTGTTTTTCTATGTTAATGCTGTTGCTGAGTGCAACGGCAAGTTATGCTGAAAGTGAAGGTACATTGGGTGAAAACCTTACCTGGAAGCTTGATGATGAAGGTACGCTAACTATTAGCGGTACTGGTGATATGCCGGACAATCAAACGCCATGGACGTTGGCTGACGTTAAAAGTCTTGTGGTAGAGGAAGGTGTTACTAAAATTGGGAACTCATCTTTTGGTTTTTGTACCAATCTTGTTTCTGTAAGTTTGCCTAACAGTCTTACATCCATTGGGAATATGTCTTTTAGCATGGGAGGTTTTAGTTCTATCGTTATTCCCCGCAAATGTACTACTATTGGATTTAATGCTTTTATGGGTTGCTCGAAATTGAAATATCTTGAACTTCCCCCAAGATTGACCGACATAGGCATGATGGCTTTTTCCAACTGTAGCAGTTTGGAAAAAGTTGTTGTACACTGGGATGATCCATCTAAGGTTACTTGTCAGTTCCCATTTAATGGTGCCAGCGTCAGTTCTGCAACTTTGACGGTGCCGGCTTTCTGTGAAGCAAAGTACAGTGCGCGTGATTACTGGAAAGAGTTTGGAACAATTACAGGATCTCCTTGCAGGGAAAATATTGCAGGGTCAATTGACTGGACGATTTGTCCGTATGAAGACAGACTTCAGCTTACAATCGTAGGCGAAGGAAAAACACCTAAATGGTGGCTTAATGCATCAGAAGACCCTGATAAGCCGCTTTCTCCATGGTGTCAAGCCAACTTTTGGCAATACAACCTTATCACGAAAGCTGTGGTGTCGGAAGGTATATCGGAACTTGGAGATAATACTTTTGCAAACTTGGATGGTTTGACGTCCGTAAGTCTTCCTTCTACTCTGAAGATAATTGGAAGCATGACTTTCCTGTTTTGCAAGATATCTTCTATTGACCTTCCGGATGGACTGACCAATATTAAACAAGGAGCTTTTCAAATGTGCAGTGCTTTGACTTCAATAGACATCCCCGCTTCAGTAGAATCATTTGGTATTATGGTTTTTATGGGTTGCACGGAACTGAAAGATTTTACCGTACATTGGGATACTCCTGTGGACGGCGCCCTTGCGTTTTTCAACTGGGCTGAGGTTTCGGCATGTACGCTGCATGTTCCCGCAGGAACTAAGGCGCTGTATGAAGCCGCAGAAGGATGGAAAGAGTTTGGAAAAATTGAAGAAGAAGTTATCTGTACAACCGGAGCAACCGGCAACTTGGCATGGGAATTATGTTCTACCGGCACGCTTACTGTCAGCGGCAACGGCGAAATGCCCGATTATAATGAAGAAGATGTGCCATGGGCAGATCAGCTTTCTGCTGTTACTACCGTGACAGTGGCAGACGGCGTAACAAATATTGGCGCAAAGGCTTTCGCTGATTGCGAAAATTTAACGTCTATCACGCTTCCCTCAAGCCTTACTTCTATTGGCAATGCTGCATTTAGCGGATGTAAATCCCTAACTGACATTGATATTCCCGCAAGCGTAACAGAGATTGGCGCAGAAGCTTTTGCAGGTTGTGAAGGTTTAACGTCCATTACGCTTCCTGAAAATTTAACAACAGTTAAAGCTGATTTGCTGCGCAACTGTACTGCACTGGCTACCGTTGATATTCCCGCAAGCGTGACAACAATTGAGTCAGGAGCTTTTGCAGGTTGCGAATTGCTGGCTTCTGTTGATCTTCCTGAGGGTTTGACTTCTATAGGCGATTCTGCTTTCTACAATTGTGTAGCGCTGACAGCTATTGAAGTTCCGGCAAGCGTAACAGCCATTGGCGAAGGAGCTTTTAATAATTGTGCAGCATTAGCTTCCGTTAATCTTCCTGAAGGTATCACATCTATCAGTAAAGATGTGTTTAGAGGTTGCGTTGCTTTGGCTTCCATTGATATTCCTGCAAGTGTAACAACGATTGGCGAAGGCGCTTTTGCAGGCTGCGAATTGCTTGCCTCTATTGATATTCCTGTTGGCGTAACTTCTATCGAAGACTATGCCTTTGCACTTTGTGTAGCTATAACAGAAGTTACCGTATATTGGGATACTCCATTAACTGTATCGGCAGAAGTATTTGACGAAGTTACACTTTCACCGATTGTCCTGAACGTACCGGGAGGAACAGGCAACCTTTACAACGCAGCCGAAGTATGGAAAGAATTTACTGTTAACGATCCGGCTGGACTTGCAAAAATATCTAATGGAGCTGATATAACCCTGAAACAATTGGGCGACAATTTGTTCATATATAGCGCATGGACAAATATCGACAGTGTAGAAGTCTTTGATCTGACAGGACGTACAGTTCTTCAACGCAAAGGTTTCTCTGCAAAATCGCTTCCTGTTGCATCTCTTGGAAGCGGTGTGTATGTAATTAAACTGACAAAAGATGGACAAACCTGCGTTAGCAAGTTCGTCAAAAAGTAAATATAAATCCATATTTATTATTAAGTCGGGGTGGAGGCGCAATGTGTTGCGTCTCCACTTTATTTTTTTATGCGTGAAGGCAACGCATTGCGAGCGCCAGCGAAGCAATCCAGGAATTAGTTTTCAGTTTTTAGTTATCAGTTTTCAGCTGGATTGCTTCGCTAACGCTCGCAATGACGATGCTCAAAGTTAAACCGCGTAAAGTATAACCAAACGATACCAATAATAAATTTGCTGGCGTGAATTTATAAACCACACCAGCAAATCGTTCATCATTTTATTCAGTAGATTGCTTCAGTTTACAGTTAATTACTGTTTAACCGCAAAATAACATTGGAATCTATTCGCTTTCGTCAGGCACAGCTGTTCCGAAAGGAGTTGCAGCATCAGGATTTTGATTTTGCATACTGTTCAAAATATCGTCTTTCAGTTGCGAATCCAAAGAAGAACTGCTGTGAGGTAAAAAGCAAGAAGCAAAAATACATAGAACAACTACAATTCCAGCACACCACCATGTTGCTTTTTCCAGGAAATCAGTTGTTTTACGAACTCCCATCACATGATTTGATGAAGCAAATCCAGCCGCTAAACCTCCGCCTTTGGAGTTTTGAACAATAACAATAAGTATTAAAAAAATAGCTACAATAACTATTAAAATTGAAATGGATAGAAACATTTTTTTTATTTTATTTTTTTACGTTAATAATTAATTTTTCCAAAAACCTAATTTGGTCTGCAAAGTAACAACTTTTTTCTGGATATTCCAAGTTTAATTTAAGAATAATTTCCAAAGCCTTATCATATTTCTTTTGTTTCAAATAAATTTTAGCCAGAGTTTCGGAGAAAAAAATTCCTGTATCCGCTTTCTCAGCCTCAGAAAGCGTTATTTCTTCCGTTTCATCTTCTTCGTCATCTTTTCCTTTTAATACAATTTTTATTCCACCCTTAGAACTGTCTTCCGATATGAATTTGTCGATAGCGTCTTGATGCAACATTGGCTTTATTTTCACATCCTGCATTTGCGTTTCTTCCGAAAGCAAATACGTTATATAGTCTGTTTGAGCAAGTTGCGAATTTGGATGTATAAGATCTTTCTGCTGTTTTTCTTTTTTTTCTTTAAGGAAAAGGTCTATCAAACTGAAAGAATTGTCGGAAAGTAACTGTTTTTTTTCGTATTCAGACTCAATGGTTAAAACTTCTAAAAAATCTTTTTCTATCAGATAAAAAAACTTTCGCTTGTCGCTCATGTAGCAAGCTGTTTTTTTTATTTCCGCAGAAATTCCGGTATCCCTGTTTGCCTGTAAATTTAAGGTGTAGAGAAGTTGTCCCGTCTGAAAAAACGGATAATCTTCAATCATATCCGACAAATGCGATAAGGTTTTCTTATTGAAGGATATTTGCCTGTTAATCAGTCCTATGATTTCTTCTGCTTGCACCTTTGCGTATCTTGTTTATTACCAGTTGGCAACAGTTGCATTATATATCATGTCTACTAAATCGTCGCAAATTTCGCGGCATAACTGGTCTTGAACTTCGTCTAACATTCTTTCGCTTGAATATTCCCTGAAAGCCGAAAAATTCTGGCTAATTTCCTGACCTCCTTCTTCTTTGTTGTTAACATACTGAAGATGAATTGTGACTGTCAAGCGGGTTTGCGAAGCGTAGGCGTCTTCTTTAACTGCCAATCCCTGAATATCATAGCCTGTTATTTCTCCTGTTATTTCAATATCTGCGTTATTATTTACGGGAGTTAAACGGGTTTGCGATATATAACGGTCGCGAAGTTTCTGGTCGAATATTTGCGCCAGCGAAGGATTAACGAGCGGCGCCCTGTTAGGAAATTCCTGAATATTAATTGTTTTAACAAGATTATAATTAATCGAACCTCCTTCAAATTTATATGAAAAAGAACAGGAGCTAAGAATAAAAAAGACAATAACAAGTCCCAGTACAATTATAAAAATTCTAATAATCATATTAATCTTAGCCTGCTTTTGAAAGTCGTTTTCCGGTTTATTGTTGGAAAAATGATTGTGGTTGTTTTGATATGAATTTTCACTCATGACGTTAAATTAATTTAATTTATAAAGTTTATTATTCAAGTCCGTATTCGTTTATTTTCCGATAAAGCGTGCGCTCAGATATTTTCAAATCAATAGCTGCATTTCGCCGTTTTCCGTTGTGACGTTTTAAAGCTTTCATTATCATTTCTTTTTCTACTTCTTCCAAAGACAAAAGCGTAGCTTCTTTTTCTTCGATCGTTTCTTTTTCTTCATCAGAAACCTCGTCGGCATATTGAAACTGTTCATCTTCATCTTCCTCATCTTCCTTTTCTGTTGAGAACTCGGTAAGATCGTGATGAATAGTGACTTGAGGTTTTTCCTGCGGATTTGGAGTATTGATTAATCCAGGAAGCAGTTTTTTAAGTTCATTAACGTCCCGTCGTAATTCAAAGATGATTTGATATAATATTTCACGTTCTTTATTAAATGTTTGCGATTCAAAATCCGACTGAATCAAAGCCGGCAACTGGTCTATATCGGGATTTACCAGATAAGTTTTTAAAACTGTAGCTGAAATTTCCCTTTCCTGTTCAAAGATAGACATTCGCTCTGTAATATTTTTTAATTCGCGGATATTACCCTGCCAGCGGTATTTTGTCAGAATAGCTTTAGCTTCTTCCGAGAGATGAATAGCGGGCATTCTGTACTTTTCGGCAAAGTCGACAGAAAACTTCCTGAACAGCAGATAAATATCTTCTTTTCTATCGCGAAGAGGAGGAACATTTATAGGAACAGTATTTAGACGATAATAAAGGTCTTCCCTGAATTTTCCTGCACGAATAGCTTTTAATAAGTCCACATTTGTAGCCGCGACAATGCGAACATCGGTTTTTTGGACTTTTGAAGAGCCGACCCTGATAAATTCTCCGCTTTCAAGCATTCTAAGCAAACGGGCTTGTGTTGCAACAGGCAATTCGCCAACTTCGTCCAAAAAAATAGTTCCCTTGTCGGCTACTTCAAAATAGCCTTTTCGTTCATTCAAAGCGCCTGTGAAAGAGCCTTTTTCGTGTCCAAACAATTCCGATTCGATAGTGCCTTCCGGAATTGCTCCGCAATTGACGGCTATATAAGCTCCATGTTTGCGAGCGCTGTTTTGATGAATAATCTG
The DNA here is from genome assembly GCA_031256775.1 of Dysgonamonadaceae bacterium. Classification (GTDB taxonomy): domain Bacteria; phylum Bacteroidota; class Bacteroidia; order Bacteroidales; family Azobacteroidaceae; genus Azobacteroides. The sequence continues at coordinate 3,742 of JAIRPX010000055.1, read as the reverse complement.
CGGAAAAAACTCTTTACCCACACCACTTTCGCCGGTTATCAAAACCGACAAATCGGTTGGAGCAATCAACAGGGCTTTTTCTATCTCTCTGTTTAGCGAAGGGTTATTCCCGATAATCCCGAAACGCTGCTTGATTTGTTGAATGTCTATCATATTTCAATTATCTGATATTTGCGATACTGATAATATCTGAAAACACGCCAGCTGCCGTAACCGCAGCACCTGCGCCATAACCTTTAATAATCATCGGATATTCGTTATAACGCTCTGTTGTAATCATAATTATATTGTTGCTTCCTTCAAGCTCATAAAATGGATGATTGCTATTGACGGTTTGCAGTCCGACAGAACATTTTCCCTGCTCCATTTCTGCAACAAAGCGATATTTTTTTCCTTCAATATCAAGCTGTTTGCGCTTTTCTTCAAATATGCTGTCCATTTCCGGAATTGTAGCCCAGAAATCGTCTAATGAGCCTTCAAAATATTTATCCGGAATAAAAAGATTTTTAATCACATCTTCCTGATTTACCTCATATCCTGCTTCGCGAGAAAGGATTACTAATTTGCGAATTACATCCGTACCACTCAAATCAATTCTGGGATCAGGTTCTGCAAATCCCGCTTCTTCAGCCATTTTAATTGCTCTACTAAAAGGAATATCTTCGCTTATGGCATTGAAAATAAAGTTCAATGTTCCAGTCAATACTGCCTGCAATTTCAATATCTTGTCGCCGCTGTTGGTTAAGGCATTCATTGTGTTGATAATAGGCAAACCGGCGCCAACATTTGTTTCAAAAAGATACTTAACGCCTGTTTTACGGGCAGTTTCTTTCAAATTAACATATTTTTCAAAAGAACCTGACGCTGCTATCTTGTTTGCCGTGACAACAGATATATTGTGCGAAATAAAATTCCCGTATAAATCTGCAATTGAAGGACTTGCCGTACAATCAACAAATACTGAATTAAAAATATTCATTTTAAGAATTTCTTCACTTATATATTCGGGACTACTGTCGGCTCCTTTTTCCATAAGTTCTTCCATGCATGTATCAGGATTTAATCCTTCCCTGCAAAGAAGAAGTTTTTTTGAATTGGCAACGCCTACTACGCTAATTTTAAGTCCGTTCTGTTTCATCAGAGTCTTCTGTTGCTGGCTTATTTGCTTCAACAGGTGACTGCCTACAGTTCCAATACCTGTCAGGAAGATATTAAGTACCTGATATTCGGAAAGAAAAAACGAATCATGAATCGAATTTAAAGCTTTCCTGAGATATTTACTTTTTATAACGAAAGAAATATTTGTTTCGCTTGCTCCCTGTGCACAGGCAATTACGCTGATACCGCTTCGTCCAAGCGTATCAAAAAGTTTGCCTGCAATGCCCGGAGTATGTTTCATACATTCGCCGACAATAGCTACGGTTGCCAAACCTTTTTCGGTTTTTATTTCATTAATTTCGCCCTGTCGCAATTCCAGACGAAATTCTTTCATTAGCGCTTCTGCCGCCAAATCGCAGTCGGCATCCCTTACAGCAAAAGAAGTTGTATTTTCAGAAGAAGCCTGCGCAACCATGAATACGCTAACACCGGCTTCAGTTAAAGCCTTGAATATCCTGTGATTTACTCCAATAACGCCAACCATCCCCAATCCCTGAACGGTTATTAGTGTGGTGTCGCTGATTGAAGAAATTCCTTTAATCGACTGTTTTCCGGCGCTGTATTTATCCCGTGTTATATAAGTACCTGATGATTCCGGATTAAAAGTATTTTTTATTAATATAGGGATATTCAAATGGTAAGCTGGAAATATTGTTGGCGGATATATGACTTTAGCCCCAAAATTACACAATTCCATTGCCTCAATATAAGTCATTCTATCAATCACATGTGCATTACTGATAATACGGGGATCGGCTGTCATAAACCCGTCAACGTCTGTCCATATTTCCAGAATACGCACGTTCAAAGCAGCCGCTAAGATAGCTGCAGTATAGTCAGAACCTCCTCTTCCTAAATTGCTTACATCATTTGTTTTTTTATTGCTGGCAATAAAACCGGGTACTACCGATATAAACGGCAAATCAATAAAAGTATCTTTAATTAATTGGTTAGTCAGTTCAAAATCAACGATATGCTTTTGAAATTGTTTTTCTGTTTTAATAAAACTGCGGGAATCGAACAGGCGGGCGTCTTTCAATAATTTGACAAGTATGCAGGAACTTAACCGTTCCCCATAACTTACAATCATATCGGAAGTTTTTTGAGATATGTCTTTTACAAGGAACAATCCTCTAAAAATATTATCCAGTTCGCTGAGCATTGATAAAACCTGATTTTCAACTTCCTTACGTTGATTCAAATCGCTTATAACTGCGTTAACCATGTCTATATGACGATCTTTCAGCAAGTTGTATCCATCTTTATAAGCCTCGTTGCCCTGCGCGGCTAATTGAGAAGTCTGTAACAGAAGATCAGTTACGCCACCCAATGCCGATGCAACGACAATTACCTGCTCGTCAACCGCTTCTACAATTTTTTTGACTTGTAGAATGCTTTCTGCGGAACCGACAGAAGTTCCGCCAAATTTCATTACTTTCATTTATCTTCCAACTCGTAGTTTACAACTGAATTTATGCTTCTCCAACAGGTCCCATTAGGGGCGGTTCAAATCCTGCCTGCAACAGTTTTATTTCGCCATTTTGCGACTCATACTTGTTGATATTGTCTATCAATGCGAGCATTAACCTTTTAGCATGTTCGGGAGTTAAAATAATGCGCGACTGTACTTTTGCTTTTGGTACGCCCGGCATTAAGCGGACAAAGTCCACCACAAATTCAGAAGTAGAATGGGCAATAACTGCCAGATTAGAATAAATACCCAGAGCGACTTCATCCGTCAACTCAATTTGGATATTGTTTTGCTGTTGCTGTTTATCCATAAATTATTTTTATTTTTCATGACAAACTGTCATGTTTTAGGGAGCAAAAGTAGTAACAATAATTCAATTAAACAAACTTGAAACACATTAAAATTTCATTGTATAAAATCTTTATAATTTTTTCATCATCAATTTCACTTAAATTCCACCTTTCACCGTACATTCTTTTCCACAAAAAGCAATGCCGTATTTGAAAATCCTTTCAGGTTTATAGCCTTCTTCAATTAAATCGGCAGTATATTTTTTGTCTTCTATCTGGTTAAGGGCTTCCAGACTTAAATCTTCCATTTGGTTGAAGTTTTTAGCAACCTTCAATTCAAAAATAACTGCTTTTCCGCGCCTTGTTTCATGTTTCATAATAACGTCGCACCTCCCAAGTCCGCTTTCACGGTTTGACAGCAAAATATATTCTGTAGCGCCGCGCAAAAGTCCAAGCAAAAAACCGTGATAAAAACTTTCTGCACTGTCGAAATAACTGATACTGTCGAAAAGTTCATTGTTCAGGATTTCCTCAAACTTTTCTGCGTCGCCATTTAATATCGCTTCATAGAACGGTTTGAGATCTTTTGCCTTGATTCTTTTCTCGAACCAAAGCTGAACTTTATCGCTAAAAATAAGATCAACTTCTGTGTTGGGAATTTTCAATTCAGCAATGATACGTCCCTTGTTATCAGCGCTTTCACTCACTTTTGTCAAATAGCCAGTGAAATAAAGGAAGTTCCATATATTGTCGATGCTGTTGTCAATTTCGTCGTAAGTAATATCTTCGTGGATGACTTTCTGGATGGTTTTACCGCTTATTA
>JAIRPX010000041.1 GCA_031256775.1 Dysgonamonadaceae bacterium | reverse complement strand
ACTATGTATTAGCATCTTAACCCCAGATTGCATCATGTCAAGTCACAATTTTCCAATAATCAGTAATATTCATTTTTTCAAATTCCGATTTGTGTACTACAAATTTTCGTTTGGAGAACAGACGAGATTTATACCCTAATGATCATAAACAGCCTGAACTTTGGGATTTTGAGCACCTGACTTTATTACCTTTTTAAACATTTCTCAAAATGCTGTATGTCAGATTTTTACAAATTCAAGAACACCATTTGGGGTGTCCTTGAATTTTTTCATGTATTTTTGCAGCATGCATGTACGCAAAAAGAAAAATCCAAGTGGCGTTGTCTGTGTCCAAATAATAAAGAAATACAGGGGCAAGTATCAATACGTCAGGACTGTTGGCAGCAGTTCCACTGCACAAGAAATAGAAGACCTCTATTTTCAGGGTAAAAAGTGGATTTTGCAGCAAAAATGCGAACGCGATATGTTTATTGAACACGCACGTAAGACAGACTAAAAAGCCGTTTTTAGGTGGTTGATATGACCAGCTTAATCAGGTTCGACGGATTAGTTATCAGTTATCAGTTATCAGTTTTTTAGTACTGGATTGCTTCAGGCTTTGCCTTCGCAATGACGTTGCACAAAACCATGCCGTGCAGAGTAATAAATTATAAATTATTTTGCTGACGCAGCTTTATAAGCCGAGCTTTCATGCTTTGCGCACGTGCCTCGTTTAAAAAACTTTTCTCGCGTTACTTCGTAAAACAGCTACTCTGCAAACTCTTTTAAACCGTGCTGAACAAAAGCAGCGTAGCTGCAACATCTTTGTAGCCGTGTGCGTAAGCGCACGGTAGGAAAACACAGACCTTTCCCTGAGCAGCGTAGCTGCGACATATTTAACATGAAATGAATAAAGATTAAGGTATCGCAGCTACGCTGCTATGTCTAAATTCCGTACATCTTTACCGTGCGCTTGCGCACACGGCTACAAAGATACTGGCGCTACGCGCCTTCTCGCTTAACACAAGGTTTTGCAGATGATACATTTCTACTATACTCTGCACGGCATGGTTTTGTACAACGTCATTGCGAAAACAAAGCCTGAAGCAATCCAGTACTAAAAAACTGAAAACTGAAAACTAAAAACTGATAACTACTTTCTGGATTGCTTCACTAACGCTCGCAATGACGATATACGGAATTAAACCGTGTAAAGGATAATTCCTAATTGTATTATCCCGCCCAGTTTTCCCTGTCTAAATTACGGTAGCTGATAGCCTCTCCAATATGTTGCGACAGTACATTGGGGCTTCCATCCAAGTCGGCTATTGTGCGGGCAACCCGCAAAATACGATCGTAGGCGCGAGCCGACAGATTCAGGCGTTCCATTGCATTTTTCAGCAGCAACAGACCGCCCTGATCGGGTTGAGCGTGTTTGTGCAGTAAACGTGTATTCATCTGGGCATTGCAATAAATTCCAGTTTCCTGAGCAAAACGTTCTTCCTGAATTTTACGGGCGGCAACCACACGTTTACGGATACTGTCGCTGGATTCGGCTGGACGGGTATCGGATATTTTTTCAAATGGAACAGGAACAATTTCAATCTGGATGTCAATCCTGTCAAGTAGAGGTCCTGACAAACGATTCAGGTATTTTTGAACTTGCTGGGGAACGCACACACATTCTTTGTTAGGATTATTGTAATTTCCACATGGACAGGGGTTCATTGATGCAATCAACATGAAACTTGCCGGATATTCAACAGTCGATTTTGCCCGTGAAATAGTGATTTTACGATCTTCCAGAGGCTGTCGCAGGAGTTCCAGAATGTTCCTGCTAAATTCGGCTATTTCGTCCAAGAACAAAACCCCATTATGAGACAGACTGATCTCGCCAGGCTGAGGATAAGAGCCTCCGCCAACCATCGCTACTGTTGAAATAGTATGATGAGGACTTCGGAAAGGACGTATGGCTATCAGGGATCCGTTGTGGTTAATTTTTCCTGCAACAGAATGTATTTTGGTCGTTTCGAGGCTTTCGCTCAGGCTCAGAGGCGGCAAAATTGACGGTATTCGCTTGGCTAACATACTCTTACCTGCGCCCGGACTGCCGATGAGAAGAATATTGTGCGCTCCTGCACAGGCTACTTCCATTGCTCGTTTAACATTTTCCTGTCCTTTCACGTCAGAGAAATCGCAATCAATCAAAGCCTGGTTTGCATAAAATTCTTTACGGGGATCAACAATTGTCTGTTCCAATTCGCCTTTCCCGTCAAAAAAATTGATAACTTCAATAATGTTATCAGCTCCGTAAACTTCTATACCTGAAACAACTGCCGCCTCGCGGGCATTGCATTTAGGCAGTATCAGTCCTTTGAATCCGGCTTCCTTTGCCTTGATAGCAATCGGAAGAACACCCCTGACGGCTTTCAGTCCTCCGTCTAAAGAAAGTTCGCCCATCATCATATAATCTCCTACATTGTCGGATTTTATCTTCTCCGAAGCGGCAAGAATACCTATTGCCAGCGGAAGATCGTAGGCTGCGCCTTCTTTCCTGATGTCGGCGGGAGCCATGTTGATTACGATCTGATTGCGTGGAAACCTTAATCCATTCTCGTTCAGGGCGGAATTAATCCTCTCGTGCGATTCTTTAATGCTTACATCCGGCAAGCCTACCAAAAAAAATTTGATTCCTTTACTGCAATTGACTTCAATCGTTATTATTGTGGCGTTTACTCCTTGCAGCGCTGCTGCATATACTTTTGACAACATAGTTAAAACAAGTTAAAAAGAGAGCTGGAAATCAAGCTATGAAAGTATTAAAAGATTCTTAATTTTTAACTCTCAACGGTTATTTTTCGGCTGCAAAGGTAATGCCTTTTCATTAATAAAAAAAATTTATCCGAAATTATGGCACGAAGGCATGTCTCGAACTTTGCGGCGTCATTGCGAAGGCTAAGCCTGAAGCAATCCAGTAAAAAACGAAAAACTGATAACTGATAACTGATAACTAATCTGGATTGCTTCGCTATCGCTCGCAATGACGAGACACACTTTCGTGCTTTTTTCGCCTTCGTTTGAACAAAAATACCTTTTTTCAGCACAATTTTACCCGTAAATAACACGGGAAAGCCGTACCTTTGCTCCCGAATTTTTTTAATTTTTATTTTTATATTATGAAAAATAATAGGTGTACATTTTTAATTTTGCTCTTTTTCCTTTCAATAGGTGGAGCATTCGCACAACTAATGGATGGCGCGGGCGGCACTCTGGTAAGTTTGTTGCCAGATGGCGTATCAGCGAGTATTGAGACTAATCAGAAGAAAACCAAATCTAAAAATTTGGTAGTTGCAGGTGAGAAGTCGCAAGGTTATAAGGCATTTTTTGCGGCGTCGGACGCGACGCATGGCGAAGAATTATGGGTAACAGACGGAACTGTAGCCGGTACAAAGATGGTGAAAGACATTAATCCTGGTGTATCAAGTTCCGATTTGAACTGGATGGCTCGTTTTAACGACAAGGTTGTTTTTGCAGCCAATGACGGAACAAACGGGATGGAACTGTGGATATCGGACGGAACGGAAGCCGGTACCCGCATGGTAAAACAAATTCATGAATGGGGCGACGGTTCCAATCCGAATGCGTTTATACAAATTAACGAAACGCAGTTTGTATTCAGAGCAAAGAGTATCGACAGCGAAAACTACGAATCAGGATCGGCTGCCGGAGCTAAGCAATACTGGTTGTGGATTAGCGACGGTACTGAAGCCGGAACAAGATTGCTTTATGAATGTGACACGCGGTGGCCTGGTCAGGACAATGGCACTTACCATTACCACTGGATGAGAGTCGGCAGAAAAGTGTTCTTTAAAGCGGATTACAAAGAAGGAATTACCAAAGGTGAAGAACTTTGGATAACCGACGGAACAACAGCTGGTACGCGGATGATTAAAGACATCAATTGGGAAGTGATGAATCCAACTACACCGGAAGATGGAAAAACCCGCAATTCAGCTATTGACCAGATGGTTAATTTTTACAACGAAAAACTGTTCTTTAAAGCATGGACGCCTGAAACAGGCAACGAACCATGGGCAAGCGACGGCACTGAAGCCGGTACGTACATGATAAAAGACACAGATCCAACTGTGAATGACGCCGGAATTGGAAATGGAGGCAACATGACGGAAGTAGCTGAACATCCATACAACGGAAAGGTTTATGCAAGAGGATGGTACACGGAGAATAACACTATCCAGCTTGGAGCTACCAACCTGGAAAAGGAAGATTTTACGATTTTGGTGTGCAATAAAAGCCCTTTGTCTTCAGGAACAGGTGGTAAAATTAACGGATGGCCTGATCCGGGAGTGAATTTCGACGGTGTTTACCTGTTTTGCGCTCAGTCCGGCACTAGTACGCAACTGGAATACAATTATGGCGGAGAACTTCATTATACCGACGGAACAACTGTTACATTACAGTCGGATCTTGCGCCGGGAGCAACACAGCACAACTGGGTAAAGGAACTTACAGTTGCCGGAGGAAGTGCATACTGGTGGTGTGATGTTGGCGCTGCAACAGGAATGAGACAAAAACTGTTCAGAATCGACAATAAGGAGCAGTTTCCTGTGCAAGTAACTGATTTTGATCCAAATGGAGATGAAATTCATTCTTTGCGCAACATGGGAGGAACCTTGATTTTTGCCAGAGGAAGTAGCGAACAAAATAAAGGTGTTTATGCTTATAGCTACCGCAAAGCGGCTTACGATCCGGCAAAGGACGCCGACAGCTTAGATATAGAATATAGAACCCGCGCGGAAATTACCGGTATTGAAACAGCTCAAACAACAGCAAAATTTGCCGTTTTCCCAAATCCGGCTACCGACAAATTCAGTTTCAATGTGGAAGGTAAAGTTATGAGCGTGAAAATTTTTGATCTTACCGGCAGGCTGGTAAAAATGGAATTACAACCAACCGGCAATTCGGTTAATGTAAGCTCCATGCAAAAGGGTATTTATACAGTGTCGATTACAAGCGCTAAAAATACTTATACGTCAAGGTTAATTATTAAGTAAAACAATTATCGAGTAAACCTGACAGGTTAAAAAACATGTTAGTTTTTTTATACTCTGCACGGTATGGTTTTGTGCAACGTCATTGCGAAGGCTAAGCTTGAAGTAATCCAGTTAAAAGTTAAAAACTGAAAACTAATTTCTGGATTACTTCGTTAACAGTCGCAATGGCAATGCACAAAATTAAACCGCGTAAAGTATAGGTTAGGTTTTTTAGATTATATAAACTTAAATTTCATGCAGATGATTAAATACAAGTCATCCCGAATATTATTCTTTTCAATTGCCCTGCTCTGTTCCCTGATTTCCTACGGGCAAAACACTGTTTCAGTAACAGGCAGCGTATTGGACAATAGAAACAGGGAACCGTTAATTGGAGTTAACGTTATAGAAAAAGGAACAGGAAACGGCACAGTCACCGATATTGACGGGAAGTTCACTTTGAAAACAACCGCCAATGCTACGCTGTCTTTCAGTTATCTGGGCTATGCCGTTAAGGAAGTAAACGTCGGGAAAGGAGGGGAAATACCCGTTTTAATGGAAGAAGAAGCCCGTGTGCTGGACGAATTTGTGGTTATCGGATATGGCGTACAGAAGAAAAGCGATCTCACCGGCTCAATCTCTTCCATTGCAGGCGGCGATGTAAATGATGTGCCTGTGGCATCTGTATTACAGGCTATACAGGGAAAAGCGGCAGGCGTGACCATTATTCAGAATACCGGTGCGCCGGGAAGTACTACAACGATTAAGGTAAGAGGCACAGGAACCGTCAACGACGCTGATCCGCTTTATGTGGTGGACGGTTTTATTGTGGACAGGATCGACCATCTCAATCCTAACGATATTGCCAATGTCGAAATATTTAAGGATGCAGCTTCAAGCTCTATATATGGTGCAAGGGGCGCTAACGGCGTTGTAGCCATAACTACAAAAAGCGGCGAAAAAACAGGCAGGAAAATCACATTCGACAGTTATGTGGGATTTTCTACGCCCTGGAAAACAATCCCCGTTTTAAATGCGGAACAGTTTGCGCTTGTGCAGGACTATATCAACGGAACGTCTTTGTATTCCGCTGACGGTCAGCTGTATTATTCAAAAGATCCCGATACGGGAGAACTGTATTACAACGAACGCAAATTCAATGATATTGAAATCATCAGACGCGGTTCGCCCGGTAACTGGTGGGATGCCATAACCCGCACGGGAATCAGGCAGCAATACAACCTCGCCGTTTCCGGAGGAAATGAAAAAAACAAATATTTAGTCAGTGGAAGCTATTTCGACGAGAAGGGTATCGTAAATACTTCGGGCTATAACCGTTTAAACACGCGCATGAATCTGAACAGCGAACTGACAAAATGGCTTCAGCTTACAGCCAACATGTCGTATGCGTGGGAAGATAAAGACAATGTACCAGAAGGTGAAAACAGCGTTCTGAAACGCGCTTTGTATCAAAACCCAATGGTATTTACCTATAACGAAAGAGGTTACTGGTATGAAAGCCATCCGCTGGCTATTTTAGACCGTAATCATAATAATACGACGCGGCACCGTTTGGACGCGAACCTGAACCTGAATGTGAAAATAGGCAAACTGCTGAATTATCAATTTAAAATATCCGATTATATTGTTCCGGAAGCAAATTCCCAGTTTACCGAAGTAAACAAACTGGATGAAGATTTTGTAATGACCGATCTGAACACGGTTTACAAACGCAGGAACCTGACCAATAAATGGGAAATGAATAATCTTTTAACATTTGCATGGAACAAAGGAAAACACGATATTAGCGTACTGGCGGGTCAAATACTGGAAGGCTATAAAAACAGTTTCCAGGAATCAACAAAAAAAGGCGTAGCAAGCAACGAATCTAATTTGTGGCACCTGACAAGCGGTTATACAGGCGACAAAACCTACGGATACGACCAGGAATGGACAGCAATAGGGTATGTAGGGCGAATCAATTATAATCTTCTCGACAGGTATTTATTTCAGGCTAATTTCCGCGCCGACGCTTCGTCTGTTTTCTCGAAGAAAAACCGCTGGGGCTATTTTCCTTCAGCTTCTTTTGGATGGAAATTCTCGTCCGAGCCTTTTATGCAAAACCAGCATCTGGTTTCTTTCGGCAAACTTCGCGCAGGATGGGGACAGCTGGGTAACAACCGTATCAACGAAATGTCGCGCTATACGCTTTTGAATACACAGTATAATTATGCTTTTGGCGTGGGAAATCATACGCTTTATCCAGGAATAATAGCCACGTCGATAGGTAATCCGGACATAAGATGGGAAAAAACGGAAACGACCAATATAGGTCTTGACCTTAGCTTCCTGAGAAACAGTTTAGATTTCAGCGTGGAAGCATTTAACAGACTGACTACCGACATGTTGCTGCGCGTTCCCGTACCAATATCCGCCGGACTTGCCAATGCTCCGATGGTGAATGCCGGCTCGGTTCGCAACAAGGGAATAGAGTTCAGCTTGAATTATAAAAACAAAATCAGTAAATTCAGGTACGAAGTTGGATTTAACGTCAGCTATACCAAGAATGAAGTTGTTAGTCTTGGAACCGGCAACGAACCTGTGTGGGGAGGCTGGCTGAGCGAATCAAACATTAATGATTTTGTTACTAAAACAGACGTAGGACGTCCTATCGGCAGCTTTTACGGTTATGTAACTGACGGTATTTTTAATACCGAAGAGGAAATAAAGGCAAGCGCACAGTACGACTACGGCAAAAACGACTTCGAGCAAACCACACGTCCAGGCGACTTCCGCTTTATCGACCTGAACAGGGACGGACAAATTACAGCAGAAGACAGGACATATCTTGGTTCGCCAATGCCTGATTTTGTTTTTGGTATTCCATTGTCGTTTGGGTATAAAAATTTCGATTTGACAATTTTCTTCCAGGGACAAACCGGCAACAAAGTGTTCAATGTGATGGATTATTACCTGAACAATGCAGCGTCGAGCTACAATCTGTATGCCGACGTTAGGGAAAAACAGTGGTCGGGACAATTGAGGGACGACAGAGCCTTTTTGCCTCTAAACCTGAACGGTTCCATACCAGACCTCCGGAACTCGGATTTGAACCGTAATTTCAGAGCTTCCGATTTCATGCTGCATGACGGATCTTATATTCGCCTGAAAGAAACAAGGCTAACATATAATTTCGATAAAAGTGTCTGTTCCAGATTATTTGTGCAGGATTTATCTTTATTTGTCGGCGCTTATAACCTGTTAACGTTTACGCGATACAACGGGTTTGACCCTGAAGTAGGTAAATTACTTGGAAGCGAAAGCAATAATATAAATATGGGAATCGATCATGGAACTTATCCCCAGTCGCGTACCATAACGATAGGATTAAAAATAACTTTATAATCTTTAAAAAATAAAACAGATATGAATAAGATATTTTTCAAAATACTGATAGTTGGTTTTGTATTTTTATGTACGGCAGGATGTTCCGATTTCCTGGAGAAAGAGGTGCAGGGATACTCAACAGATGAAAATTTTTATGACACCAGGTATAAATTGCAGGCTGCCCTGAATGCTACTTACGATGTGTTGCAAATGGATCTTTTCAACGAATGTGAATGGCGGTTCGGAGAAGCCTGCGCCGATGATGTATGGGGCGGCGACGAAGGATTGGGAAGCCAGATGGGACAATTAGTCAATTTCAGGTTCACGCCATCAAACACATGGATACATGACAGGTATTCAATCAATTATATAGGCATTCACCGTGCAAACCAGGTAATAGCTAATGCACCGAGAGTAAGGATAGCCGACAAAGAATATGCCTCTTACAGGGATATACGCGAAATATTGGGACAGGCAAAATTTTTAAGGGCTTTTTACTATTTCAATCTGGTTAAAACGTATGGCGGCGTGCCAATCCGTCCTGAAATTGAGACAGTTGACAATCTGGTTATTCCACGCAGTACGGCAGAAGAAGTATATGCCCTTATCGAAAAAGATTTGAGGGAAGCAGCAATCATGCTTCCATCAAGATATACAGGCAGGGACGCGGGAAAAATCGGCGAAGGTGCAGCTGTTGCCCTGCTGATGAAAGTGCTTATGTATCAGGCAACTCCAGGCGTAAAATCCAAGAAATGGGAAGAAATTGTGCGTTTGGGCGAATTTTTTATCGACGGTCATTCGATGACTTACGGCGAGATACTTAAATACAATTCATCGCTGGAAGACTGGGAAACTCTTCGTAAACGCCTGTGGTTTAAGCCTAAGGAAGTAAATGTGGAAACAGATCCATACGAAACGGTAGATACCCAGCTTATGCCATTGCAAACTGCATACTCGCTTGAATATAAGGATTATGACGGGAAAAACATAGGCTATCTCGAACAGTTTTTCCTGGCGGGAGAATTTTGTAGGGGTTCTGTTTTTGAAGTCGTATTCAAAGAATCTGCCGACGGTTCTTCCGGAGATACCAATGAAGGAACGCCCATTTATACGAATCATTATTCCTCTTCCCCTCAAATATGGTGCAGGGATGAAATTATGTCGTCGCTGTTTGGAAGCAGTGATCCGCGCAGAATTTTCATGATTGGTCATCACGAATTTGCTCCGGATGGCGAAACAAATGAAGCTCCTCCCGCAACTTACCTGTCGCTGAAATGGTACACTCCTGTAAAAGAGCGTCCGCAATATGGTGGCGATAACGGCAAAAACAGGCGCGTAATACGTTATGCAGATGTGGTTTTAATGTATGCCGAAGCGCTGAATGAATGTGGTTTCGGAGCGCGGGCTTTGACGGAACTGAATAAAAACAAGGCGCTGGTAAATACAATTAACGGCAGTTCTATGCTATATCCTTCCGGAGGATACGGACAGATGCGCGACAATATATGGACAGAACGGCGACTTGAATTTTGCTTTGAATGGGACAGGTTTTTCGACCTCGTGCGCCAGAAAAGAGCGGCAACGGTGTTGAAGGCTTATGGCGCAAGTCGCGTCAACAAGCGCGGTTATTATTTTCGCGAAGGAGTGAATGAGATTTTCCCCATTCCACAGCGCGAAATAGATATATCCAATGGAGTAGTAACACAAAATCCCGGATATTAAATAATGGTAAATACAATTTTTAAATCCATAAATTTAAAAAAATTATGCATCTAAAAAAAATAACAGAAATAACAGCAGGAATATGCGCCTTGTTAATAGTCTTTTCCTGCGAAGAAACAGTTAAAGAGCCTCGATTGGAAGCAAGTATCAATAAAGAGTTGCTGACTGTCAACGAGTCAATGATTATTGATTTTTCCGGCAGCGTTGCAGACAATATAGTTGTTTACCCCGGCGACGACATGCAAAATTATGATCTTCGCGACAAAAGCAATACCGGACTTGTGGTCAATAAAAAACTGTTTACGTATTCATACCGGACGCCTGGCGTGTATAAGGTAGTTTGCCTGGCGTCAACATCGGGCGATATGGCTTCGGATCTGAAATTCGCCACGTCTTCGTTTACGGTTACTGTCATCGACGACCAGACGGAAATAGACAGGATTTCCTGTCCTCAAATCATACGCGATGAAGTATTTGCCGAAAAACATGCCAACGATGAATGGCTGATGGTGTTGCCGCGAAGCGTTATGTACAATAACGGCGAGCGAAATATATCGCTTTCTCAGCGTTTGCGTTTCTTCATTCAGTCCGATTCGACAAAAATATCAGTCAACGGGAACAGCTATTCCAGTACGACTGCATACAATTTGGCTTCTCCGGTAGATATTCTGGTAATATCCGATTATGGAACTGAGCGTCCTTATAAGTTGTATACGATCAATTATCCAAGGTTCAGCTCGTTCAAATTACTTGGGGTTGATGGAACTGCAACGCTGAATGAATTTAATTACAGCACATCCGTTATGAACGTAACCTTACCTTCGGGAACGGACGTAAGCAGCCTTGTTCCCGAATTTGCAACCTATTCGCCGTCAGACAAAGTTTATATCGGCAATACGGAACAGGTATCGGGCGCTTCACCTGTTGATTTCACAAAAGAAATCACATATCGTTTAGTATCAGCTTTACCGGATAAACCTGAAATGAAGGCTGAATCGACGGTAGTTGTGAGGATTAAGTTTCAGTAATTTGCAATATATGCAGTAAGGACGGGAAAAACACCGTCTTTACTGTCATATTTGGTAATTAAAATAATTTTTTGTTTCTTTGTTTCATTAATTGAACATAAAAATTTACATAATGATGCAATGCACAACGAATGATCTTAATAAAATAATGAGAATGAAAAAAATTGTATTTATATTTCTGCTGGCAGGTCTGAAAATTATAGCCTCTCAGGGACAAACATGGACGAATCCCTTAGCTCTTAACGGAGAATGGGATGGAAGCGCAGCGTGGGGCGATCGCCAGATGTATGGAATAGGCGACCCTTATATCTTGAAATACAGGGGTATTTATTATCTCTATTGTAGTACCAGGGACGGTCAAATTGGCGTCAAATGCTGGTCAACTAAAGACTTCATCAACTGGTCGAATGTTTACGACTGCGCCATCAGTCCGGCAACAAGCGAAATGAGAACAGCTTATGCGCCCGAAGTTGTTTACTGGAACGGGAAATTTTACATGTACACTTCCCCTGCTGGAAATGGTCATTATGTGCTGGAAAGCGACAGCCCTGCGGGACCGTTTACCCGCGTTACCGGAAATATTGGAAGAGGTATTGACGGTTCGGTATTTATCGACGACAACGGTAACTGGTATTTCTACCATACCGGTGGCAACAGTATCATGGGATGCCCAATGACAAGCCCTACTGTAATGGGCGCTGACTTCAATACGGGAGCAAGCATGAACGGCGGATGGACGGAAGGTCCTACCGTTATCAAAAGGGATGGCGTATATTATCTGATTTACACTGGAAATCATGTAATAAGCAAGGGCTACCGTATTGATTACGCTCAAGGCGCAGGAACTTCTTCCTTTTCGCCTCAATCTTCTCAAAATCCGATACTTATAAACTCCGAAGGTTCGCATGTCGGCTTGGGTCACGGCTCGGCTTTCATCGGTCCTGATTTGGATTCGTATTATTATACTTACCATAATCTTGTTAGCGGTCACGGTCCCCAGCGGCAATTAAATTTCGACCGTATTGCCTGGAACGGCAACAAATTGCTATTGCTCGGTCCTACAACATGGGCGCAGCAGTCTTTCCGGCAGGCGGATATGTCGGATTTCTTCGACAGGAACGAACTCGGCGCTAACTGGTCGACGCCCAATGGCGGAAACTGGACAGTCGTGGATGAAGACAGATTGGTTCAGGATCAACAGTCGAACACTGATTTTTATAAGGCTGTTTACATCCAACCGACAGAAACAGACTATATTGCCGAATTTACTATGAAAGAAGAAAACAGAAACAGTGATGATGCGCGATTTGGAGCGGTTTTTGGATACACGGATGAAGAAAACTACGGAATAGCCGTTTTGAACAGCCATTCCAATCATCTGGAAATCAATTTTAAACAAAACAACCAATGGGAAACTCCTGTTTACTGTACGCTCCCTGCCGGTTATAACCTAACTGTATGGCACGCTTTACGCATTGAAAAATCAGGAACAAGCTATAAGTTTTTTATCGACGGTATGCAAAAAACAACGATTACCAGTACTCTGGAAAACGGAAAAATTGGCTATGCAACAAGTTTGTGTCAGGCTGGTTTCGGTTATATTGCGTTCAGCAACAAGGTAAATGGCTCCGGAATTTTTGATGTTTACAAACCCGTACCCGGAATAATAGCGGCAGTACACTACAACAGCGGAGGAGAAGGAGTTGCTTATCACGACCTTACTGCCGTAAATTCCGGTGGAGGATATATCCGTAACGACAGCGTGGACGTCAACAGCTGTAGCGAAGGCGGTTTTGCAATAAGCAGTGAAAGCGGCGAATGGTACAAATACAATGTTAATGTAAAAGCCGCCGGACTGTATAATCTCGGACTTCGCTATACTTCAACAGAAAATACCCAATTACGTATTTGGCATGAAGATACTGATCTGACGGATATTATTGCCCTGCCTGTTACAGGTACAAATAACTGGCGTACATTTACCGTTAAAAACCTCAATCTGCCTGCCGGATACCGGACGCTGAAAATAGAAACAGTCAGCGGAAATTATCAATTTTATGAAATGCGTTTTGTGGAAGCAGATTCTTCAATCATAACAATGGCTGACGCTTTCGACACAGCTTTCAGTCCCGAATGGAATTATGTTGACGGCACGTGGAGCATCTCATCGGGAGAAGCTGAAATAAACGGGTTCGGCAAACGGACAACAGGCAATACGGGCTGGACGGATTACACATTGCAGGCAGATATTACCTGTGTAAGCGGAATTAACGCCGGTCTCATTTTCCGTGTAACCAATCCGGCTTTGGGAGATGCAGGAAACAGCTCGCAGGCAGGATCGGATTTTTTGCAAGGCTATTTTGCCGGTTTAGATCCCAATAGTGTTGTGCTTGGAAAGCAAAATTACAACTGGACTCAACTGGCAAGTAAAACAGGAGAATCGCATCTTGTCAATCAAAAATATACTCTGAAAGTGGAAGTAAAGGGCAATAACATAAAAGTCTATGTAAACAATGTATTAAAGATAGATTACAACGATCCGCACCCGTTTATAAATGGAAAAGTTGGGTTGCGGGTACATAATTCCCGCGTTCGTTTCGATAATTTTATGGTAACGACTAATGTTGCTTCATACGTTCCGGTAACCGGAGTAAGCCTTGATAAAGACGAAATATCGTTGAAAGTTAACGAGCGCGATACTTTGACGGCTTCAATAATACCGGATAATGCCGATTACAAAGAAGTTACATGGAAAAGCGACAAAGTGTCGGTCGCCGCTGTTTCCGGCGCAGGCATTGTACTTGCCAGAAATCCAGGCACGGCAATCATTACGGCAACAACATCCGAAGGCGGTTTCAAGGCAAATTGTACCGTAACCGTTACGCCACTAACAGACATTGCATTACCGACGCCAGGCATATCCCAACAGATATATCCCAACCCGACAGACGGAATATTTAATTTAAACTTTGAAACTGTCGGCAGGCGTATTACTACCATAAGCGATATGTCGGGGAAAATACTGTTGCGCAAAACGGTTAAGAGCCAGACTGCGCAGATAGACGTAAGTAACTTTCCTGCAGACATATATCTGCTCACAATTGACGACGGTAAACAAAAAAGCACAATGAAGATAATAAAAAACGATAAACGATGAACATCACTTACAACTTGTTTACTTATTTACTTACAACTTGTTTACTCACAACTCGTTTACTCGTTTACTTGTTTACTTGTCTACTCGTCTACTTATTTACTTATTTACTAAAATTTTTATTTTCTAATTAATTAAATATCATCATGTTAAAAAAAGTAATTTTTATTTTAATGGCTGTAGCGCTATTTGCCTGCGACAGCGCAAAACAGGAAGTCCGCGAAATATGGACAAAAGAGCAGGCAAACGAATGGTATAAACAGTGGGGTTGGCTTCGCGGTTGCGATTTCATACCAAGTACAGCTATCAACCAGCTGGAAATGTGGCAAGCCGAAACATTCGATCCCGAAACCATTGACAGGGAATTAGGATGGGCTGAAAACATCGGTTTAAACTGTATGCGCGTCTATCTGCATCATCTGGCATGGGAAATCGACAGCGCCGGATTCAAACAGCGCATGAACGACTATCTGGCAATAGCCGGAAAACATGGCATTTCAACTGTTTTTGTCTTTTTCGACGATTGTTGGAATCCAACTTATGAAGCTGGAACACAACCAGAACCCAAACCAGGTATTCACAATTCGGGATGGGTGCGCGATCCAGGCGACTTACTGTTTTCCGATACGCTATTGATCGAAAAACTCGAAACTTATGTAAAAGACGTACTTACCGCGTTTAAGAATGATAAACGAATTGTATTGTGGGACTTGTATAACGAGCCTGGCAATAACGGTCTTGGCGATAAAAGCCTTCCATTATTAGAAAAGGTTTTTACATGGGGAAGAACTGTCGATCCATCCCAACCGCTTTCTGTCGGCGTATGGAGTGAAAAACTGACTAATCTGAACACATATCAGTTGGCAAATTCTGACGTTATTACATACCATAATTATTCTACGGTGGAAAATCACCGTCAGGCAATTGACACACTGAAACAGTATGGTCGTCCGCTCATTTGTACCGAATACATGGCTCGCCGCAACAACAGCACTTTCCAGGATATTATGCCGTTGTTGAAAGCAGAAAATGTTGGAGCAATTAACTGGGGACTGGTAGATGGGAAAACAAACACCAAATATGCATGGAGCGAACCTATTCCTGACGGGTCGGAACCGCCGCTATGGTTTCATGAAATTTTCAGAAAGGACGGAACTCCATACAAACAGGAAGAAGTTGACCTGATAAAGAGCTTGACGCTTGGAGACGCAGGAAAAACTGATTAAGACAACGATTTGTACAACAACACAATCCAGCAAATAGTTTTCAGTTTTTAGTTTTCAGTTTTCTTATACTTTAAGCGGTTTAATTTTGTGCAACGTCATTGCGAGCGTTAGCGAAGCAATCCAGATTAGTTTTCAGTTTTCAGTTTTCAGTTTTCAGTTTTTTAGTACTGGATTGCTTCAGGCTTTGCCTTTGCAATGACGTTGTACAAAACCATGCCGTGCAGAGTATAAATTGTTGTTAAAAAAGATGTTGCAGCTACGCTGCTTTTGTTCAGCACGG
>JAIRPX010000036.1 GCA_031256775.1 Dysgonamonadaceae bacterium | reverse complement strand
CTCCACGGATTATAAACATTTGTAGCGCCAAACAGATAGCCGTTGTACCACCTTTTTGCCTCTTCCAACTTGTCTTCCAGCTTGTAAAATTTAAACATTTCATCAACTTCGTTTTGCGTAAAACCAAAGTATTCATCAAATAATTCCTTGCGAATAGAAATAATTCTTAAATTATTCAAACCTGTAAAAATGCTTTCTTTGGAAATTCGCAAACAGCCTGTCAATATGGCAAAATTAAGATAAATATTTGTCTTTAAGGCGCTTTCAAAAAGCGATCGTATAAATGCAATCATTTCTTGATAAAATCCTGCAAAATACGACGATTCCAGAGGAACATCATACTCGTCAATAAGAATTATAACTTTCTGATTGTGGTATTTATACAGGCATCCGCTCAAAAACATCAAAGAAATTTTATAATCGTTTGTCGTACCTTTACCTGACGATAATAATTTATACGTTTCTTTTTCATCATCATTCAATGAATCAAAAACATAATGATGCCGCGAAAATTCGCTTGCAATCAATGTGCGTAAAGCTGAAAACGATGACTCAAAGTCTGGCTGTTTTGCCGATTTCAGCGTCAGGAAAATTACGGGATATTTTCCCTGCTCCGACATGTATTCTTCGCCTGCGCTTGCAATTTTAAGATTATCAAAAAGCTGGCGGGTATTTTCACTTTCATAACTTGTTTTATGAAGAATACTTGTATCTTCAAAGAAACTTTTCAACATTGTCATATTCAGCGTTTTCCCGAAACGGCGCGGGCGCGTAAAAAGTGTTACCTCTGCATTATTATCAAGAATATCTTTGATAAGCAAAGTTTTATCTACATAATAGTAGCTTTCTTCAATCATTTTATGAAAGAAGTCAATGCCAATAGGCAGCGGACGTCGTGAATCTGTATTGCTCATATTTATTATACTTTTGAAGTTGTAAAGTTACATAAAATTTTAGAATTACACACAAACTGATAAAAATTCTATGGATTGCTTAAGACTTCGTTTTCAAAATAACATTGCTTGGTGTTTTTTATTTTTTTCAGGTGAAAGAAACGACAACGTTGATCCAATTTGCTATGATTCGCACTGAATTGTTGAGAATTTTTATCAATCAATATATAATCTCGAAAAAATCATTTATATTTGCCTTTTATTAGTTACATTAAATAATGAATTTGTTAAACTTGAAAATTCCGGCTTATCAGTATGAAAAATCAAATTTGATTCGTTTGGTTTTTTTTACGGCTTTGTTTGCTTTGATTTTCATCAATATATACAATCCTTTCAATGCGAAAAACTGGTATGAAGTAAGCAGTTTCATGTTTTTCGTATTTTCCATACCTGTTGTTTTAACGGGAGTTTTAGTGGTTGTGATAAGTCGTATTATTTTGTTTTTTTACGTCAAGAAACATACTGTTTCTTACCTGAATTACGGCTTGTGGATACTTGCGGAAATTTTCTTCATGTCGCTTTTTTACACTCTTTATGTTTTGTGGATAAGAAAAAATGTTGATATTTTAGAAACGTTCCACGAATCGGTAATTAATACAAGTCTTGTTTTATTGCTTCCTTATACTATGCTTAGCCTGTATTTTTCATGGAAAGAGAAAGAAAAACGTCTGCAACAAATAGAAGATAACAGGCTGGATGCTGTTCAAAAACAAAGCATATTTTTGTTTCACGACGAAAAAGGCGATTTACGACTGTCTGTCCGCCGCGAAAGCCTGCTTTATATTGAATCGGCTGATAATTATGTTATTGTCTGGTATTTGAATAAAAATCAGGCAACGAAATTTATCCTGCGTTCCACAATGAAAGCTTTGGAAGAACAGCTGTCGAGCGCTCATGTATTGCGTTGCCACCGTTCTTATCTGGTCAATTTCGACAGAATAAAAACTATACGTCGCGAAAAAGACGGAGTTTATCTTGACATGGGAATTGATGGCGTAGCCGATATTCCTATTTCCAAAACATACAGCGAAAAAATTACTAACTGGTTGATGAACCAGGCAAAAGTTGAATAAATAACATTTTTTAATTATCTATTTTTATGAAGATTGCACAGATATTAGGAGCGCTCGAAGAATTTGCGCCACTGTCTTTACAGGACGGTTTTGACAATTCAGGACTTCAGACTGGCGATATTTCACAGACAGCCAAAGGAATACTCCTGTGTCTTGATGTGACGGAAGACGTACTGGACGAAGCTATCGAATTAGACTGCAACCTTATTATTTCACATCATCCGCTCTTATTTAAACCGATAAAATCATTATCGGGAAAAACGTATGTCGAAAGAAGTATTATTAAAGCATGTAAAAACAATATTGTTATTTATGCCGTCCATACTAATTTAGATAATGTGTGGGGTGGAGTTAACTGCCGTATTGCCGAAAAAATCGGGCTGCAGAATCTCCGGATATTGCGACCGAAAGAAGACGGATTGCTCAAACTTGTAACTTATGTTCCTTTCAAACATGCTGATTTAGTGCGAAATGCGCTTTTTAATGCTGGCGCGGGCAATATAGGAGAATATGATTCTTGCAGCTATAACACGGAAGGTGAAGGCACTTTCAGGGCAGGACAAGACGCCAATCCGTATGTCGGCGAAATTGGAGAATTGCATGTTGAGCAGGAAACAAGGATAGAAACCATAGTCCCGTTTTATAAGAAATCGGCTGTTTTATACGCTTTGCAGGCAGCGCATCCATACGAGGAACCTGCATACGATTTCTATTCCCTGTCAAACAACTGGAACAGAGTCGGCGCTGGTATAGTTGGAGAATTACCGGCAGAAGAGGATGAAGAATCATTCTTGCAGCGAATAAAAAGTATTTTTAAGCTTAAATGCCTGAAACATTCGCCATTAACAGGAAAAAATATCAGGGAAGTAGCCCTGTGCGGTGGTAGCGGCTCATTTCTTATTAAGGATGCTATTTCGTATGGAGCAGATGTTTTCATTACAGGTGAAGCTAAATATAACGATTATTTCGATGTGGAAAATCACATTTTACTGGCTGTTTTAGGACATTATGAATCCGAGCTTTGTACAAAAGAAATATTTTTTGATATTATTACAAAAAAAATACCTAACTTTGTCATCCATTTTTCAAATGCAAATACGAATCCGGTAAATTACATGTAATATCAAATATGGCAAAAAAAGAAAAAAGTATTGAACAAAAAGAAAAAAAATCCGCAAAAAAAAGCGAAGCAGTTGTAGTTGTGGACTATAATGAAACGAATGTTGTTGAACAGGAAAAAGACAGCGCCTCAAAAAAACAGGATAAAACGATAAATGACAAAGATTTATCAATTGAGCAAAAGCTGGCGAATCTGTATTGTCTCCAGTCTATATTGTCGGAAATAGACAAAATTAAAACCCTTCGCGGAGAACTCCCTCTGGAAGTACAGGATCTGGAAGACGAAGTTGCTGGTCTACAAACACGCATCCAAAACTATCAGCTTGACGGTAAGGATATTGACACGGCAATCGGGCAACAGAAAATAAAGATTTCCGATTCTCATTCTTTAATTGAAAAATATCAGCAACAATTGGATAATGTTCGCAACAACCGCGAATTTGATAATCTTTCAAAAGAAATTGAATATCAGGGACTGGAAATTGAACTGGCTGAAAAGAGAATCAAGGAATTTACACACGAGGCTAAATCTATCGTAGAAGACGTACAAAAGAGCAAAGCGCTTTTAGATGAACGTAAATCGGATCTGAAATCAAAAAAAGAGGAATTGGACGAAATTATTTCCGAAACAAAGATTCAGGAAGAACAGCTGAGGGAAAAGGCAAAACAGATAGAAACAACTATCGACCCGCGTTTACTGGCAGCTTTCAAACGTATTCGTAAAAGCGCAAGAAACGGATTGGCAGTTGTTTATATTCAGAGGGACGCTTGTGGTGGCTGTTTTAATAAAATCCCGCCACAAAGACAGTTAGACATAAAGTTGCGTAAGAAGATCATTGTGTGCGAACATTGCGGTCGCATCATGATTGACCCACAACTCGCAGGAGTAGAATAAGATGAATCCTTTTGACGTATTCAAATACTGTCCTAAATGCGGCTCTATTCATTTCGTGGAGAATGATTTCAAATCAAAGAAATGTAAAGATTGCGGATTTGTATATTATTTTAATTCTGCCGCTTCAACTGCTGCATTTATCGTCGGCAAAGACGGAAAACTTTTAGTCGCCCGTCGGGCTAAGGAACCTGCTAAAGGCACTTTAGATCTTCCGGGCGGCTTTGTAGATATGCGTGAAACAGCCGAAGAAGCTATCATTCGCGAAGTTAAAGAAGAAACAGGTTTAGTCATTTCTTCCCCTCAATATCTTTTTTCTTTGCCGAATATATATATATTCTCCAAACTTGAAGTACATACGTTAGATATTTATTATAAATGTGAAATAGAAGACATTACAGGTATTTGCGCAGGTGACGACGTTTCAGAATTGTGCTTTTTGGACAAAAAAGATATTAATCCTGATGAATTTGGACTGATGTCTATTAGACAGGCAATAAAATATTGGCTTTCAATATAGAAAATTGAAAGCTATGGAGTTATAAGTATCTGAATAAGATGAAATTATATTCAGTCTTTTTCGGGATAAAACACTTCTGGCGAAACAGAATTTCGGATAATTTTTCTGATTTCCTGCAACGAATCAACAATGCCCAAGCCTTTTGCCTGAATCATCACGTTGCCGAGCGCCGTAGCTTCAGAAGGACCTGCCACGACCGGAATACCTGTTGCATTGGCTGTCATCTGATTAAGCAGTCTATTTTGCGAGCCGCCGCCGATAACGTGCAGTTTTTCTATCGGGAAAGG
>JAIRPX010000080.1 GCA_031256775.1 Dysgonamonadaceae bacterium | reverse complement strand
AAACTTATGATGCTATTCATACTGAGGATAACGATTTTGTGGTGTCGCAAATTGTAGATTTTACAAAAAACAAAACAGTGCAATGAATTTCGGAAAAATGACATATAAAATGTACTCGCAGATTCTTGGGACGCTGTCCCAAAAATCGGAGCTGGAAAGGATTATTGAAATGGAAATAATTAAAAATTAGATATATATGAATAAGAAAGTTTTTATTACAATTGGAGTGATTGCGGTGGTGGCAATCGGAGTGCTTGTTTGGCTGAATAAAGAAAACGAAAAACAAGAAATAATCAAAATCGGTGCAATTTTACCATTAACAGGCGACCTTGCTAAATATGGTCAAAGCGGTAAAAATGCTATTGAATTGGCAATTAATGAATATAATGGTAATCATCAACAAAAAATTGAAGTTGTTTTTGAAGATGATAAAGGAGAATCAAAGACGGCTATAAATTCTATCAATAAACTGATAGCAATAGACAAAGTTGCTATTATTGTTGGGGCTATGCCTTCTTCAAATACATTAGCAATAGCACCAATCGCAGAAAAAAATAAAGTTGTATTAGTTTCACCAACTTCAACAGCAAGCGCCGTGAGAGATGCCGGAGATTATATTTTTAGAATATGTGTATCTGACGATTTGGAAGGTAAATCAATGGCTGATTATTTAATTGATAATCAAAACATAAAAAATATTGGAATTTTATATATCAATAATGATTATGGCGTTGGTTTGGCAAATGATTTTGAAAAAGAGATTGTTAAACATGGCGGAAACATTAAAGAAAAAATAGGTTATCAGGAAGGTTCAAATGATTTCAAAACTATCATTAATAAGTTTCAAGTTGCCAAAGTGGATGTTATATATATCGTAGCATATAAAGAACAGAATTATTTCTTTTCGCAGTGTGCGCAAATGAATTATAAACCTTTGTTTACAGGGGGAACAATGATTGAAGACCCAGATTTGCTAAATGCCGTTAAAGATTTTGCGAATGGGATATTATATACATATAGAAATTACAATCCTGAAAGTAACGATGTTGTATCAAAAAAATTTGTAGAAGCATATAAATCAAAATATGGTATAGTCCCCGATTTTTATGCAGCAGCAAACTTTGACGCTATAAGTGTAGCTATCAAAAGCGTAGCAAATGTAGAATATAATGGTACAGCATTAAAAAACTACATTTATAATATCAACGACATGAATGGAGTTACAGGAAAAATATCTTTTGATGAAAAAGGAGATATTATTCAGGGATTTGGCATTAAAACCATTGAAAACGGGAAATTTCTATATTTAATGAATTAGCAAATTATATTATGGACAAAAAAGATTATAGTAAATATATTATTATCCCTCTCGTTTGGAATGATCCAATATTTTGGGTCAGACTATTTATATCTATTAGTCTTGGGGTTTGGGCATATGTTGAAAATGGAAAAAGTATATTATTCGGAGTTACATCATTGTTCACATCAATGTTTTTGCTGTTTATATATCAGGTATTCAGATTTCAATTCGTATATAAATTAAAAAATAAAAATACTTACAGCGATTTACGTAATGCAGTTAATATGTTAGGAACCTTACAGTCAAAAAAGTATTATCATCCAGACTTGGAAAGAAAATTGACTTATGCGTATTCTGCAAATAAAAATTTAACATGGAGCTTTAATCCGGACGATGAAGTGATAGAATCATTATGGAACGATTGTGACCATTTATTGGCATTTACCTGTGCGGATATTTCTGCATGGTTTGATTCAACATATAATTTTTACTTATTAAATAATTATCTACGAAGTATTACGGGTACTAACATATCTATACCTACCTCTATAAGACTTGCTATGTGTCAACATCGGAATGAACAGGTTTTTAGAAACTTTATAAATACAGAAAAGCAAAACGAATTGGATTTTCTTGCAAATGGTGATTTTGATAAATTAAAATACTTTACAAATAGGTTTTATTTTATAGATCACAATACTATAAAAGCAAATAAAAACCTTGTTTCAAATATGTTAAGTGGTCATGATTTATGCGGTTGTCATTTACATTTAGTCGATAGTACAAAGTATGATTTTACGTATGATAAAACGAAGTACAGGCAGGAGCAGAAGAACATAAAATTATATGATTTTTTACATGCACTTCAATTGGATCAGTTGAATACTAATGGATTAGATTTTGCAATTTCTATAAAAAAAGATGCTACAACAACAAAACTTTGGATACTTTATCGTGGCACAAATACATTAGAAAAAAAAGAACTTGAGCAATCCCATATAGGCTATTTTAAATCATTTCTTCATGATTTGTGTTATGGTCATACTGTAAATATAAATCCATTTCATAATATTGAATCTTTGCTAACAACAGGAAATGAACCAATTCTGCCACAAAATAATAAATACGTACACATATATAAAAGTTAAAATGAGAAAAAGTCAGCAAATAATAAATAACAAATGTGTTTCGCAAGAACAATTGCAAGACCTTTTAATCAAGAATGATGAAGTGTTTTTTTCGTTTATTTCTTCTTTTTATGCCTTAAAGCCATGGACAGAAAATGATTTGTTAGATGTCTATAACTTATTGAAAAAGTCCAACAAATTCTTGCATAATACATTTACAGATTCAATCTCAATTACAGCAACAGGAGGAGAGTTGAATACGAGAACGCTATATGTAACACCTGTTGTTTCTATATTACTTTCGGCATTTAAATCAACTTTTCTACAGGGAAATACAGCTATTTCCGGCTGTGGTTGTGGTAATTTTGCAGAAGCAGACATAATGAAAGAATTAGGTATTGAATTTGTTAATCAAACAAATGTATCAAATATCTTTCATAAAGATAATTTTGCATTTCTTCATGCTCTTACTTTTCATTCATTATTGGGAAATTATCATGAAATTCGAGCAAATCTTGGTTTTAGAGATATTTTTAAAGTCGCGTCGTCATTAGCAGATCCGTTTCTATCTTCAAATCTATTTATATGTGTTTATTCCGAAGAACAGTTAAGGTATAGTGCTGCCATTTTAGCGAAAAGAAAGCCAAAACATGCTGTTCTTGTTACAGGATTAGAGGGGATTGACGAAGCATCATTAAAAGGAAAAACCATTTTGGCAGATATAAAAAATAACAATATAGCATATATTGAGTTTTTGCCTTCCATGTATGGTTTTGATTGTATAGATTCTTTGTCTGAAGTTGGTAGTGTTAGTACATTAACAGATGAATGTAATATAATTGTTGATATTCTAAAAAACCATGAACAAAGGGAAAAAACACAATTTTGTATTTTAAATGCGGGCATTGCTTTGTATGCAGCTGACATAGTAAAATCTATAGAAAAAGGAATTGAATTAGCAAGACAAACAATAGAATCAGGGCAAGCATACAACAAATATTTATCTCTTATAAATCATTGATATGCAAATAGCCGTAAATATTTCATTGTCGTTTTTCTTATTTCTTTTAATAAGTCAATCATTCTCATTGACTTATTACCCAACCCGTTTTTTCCATATTGCCCACGCCATTACCCTAACCTTTTCCGCCTATTTTACCTATTTGTTTTCGCAACAGTTGCATTTTCCATTATATTTATCAATTCCATTAGCCATTATAGCCGCTACCGCTGTTGGAATGTTATCCGAAATTGCTTTATACAAACCGTTACGGAAACGCAACGCCTCGCCGATGATACTGATGATTGCCTCGTTGGGGCTTTACACCGTTTTGCAAAACGTCATTTCCATGCTTTGGGGCGACGACACCAAAAGCGTGCGGACAGGCGAAATAAAAGTAGGCAATGAGTTTTTCGGAGCGTACATTACCGATATTCAGATTATTACAATTGCAGTTTGCCTGGCGTTGTTTGCGGCTTGCGTCGTATTTATGAAATACAGCCGTATCGGGCGAAATATCCGCGCGGTGGCGAGCAATCCCGAATTAAGCAATATTGTGGGTATTCCTTCCGACAGAGTTATTCTGTGGGCGTTTGGTATCGGCTCGGCATTGGCGGCGGTGGCGGGCATTTTAATCGCTTTCGATACGGATATGACGCCAACAATGGGCTTTAACTGGTTGCTGTATGGCGTAGTCGCAATGATTATCGGCGGCGTAGGCAGCAATTGGGGTTTAGTCGGCGGCGCATTGCTGTTGGCAACGGCGCAACATTTGTCGGCGTACTACATTGGCAGTCAATGGATGGACGC
>JAIRPX010000209.1 GCA_031256775.1 Dysgonamonadaceae bacterium | reverse complement strand
AAATTCTTTGGCTTCTTCTTCGCTAACTATGCCGTCGTTGTTTGGGTCAATCATATTCTCAAATTCTTCCACTATATCATCCATGATGGAATTGAGTAAATCTTCTTTACTGTCGAAATCATTATACAGCAAACCTTTGGAAATATCGGCAGTACGGGCTATTTGATTGATGCTTGTGGCAAGATAGCCCTCTGTAGCAAAGCACTGCAAGGCAGTTTCCTGAATAATTTTACGCTTTTCGGAGCGAATCTGTTCGTATTGTTCTTTTGTTCTTGGCATACTTTCTATAAATATCATTTTTTGACTGAACGACCGGTCAAAGGTAAAATAAAAAAATGAATCTGACAAATTATTATAAAAATATATGCGTATGCAAGACAAAAATTCAACAGCGCGCAAAAAAAATGATTTTGAACGAAAAATTTTAAATTTATTTTGTGACTTTATATTATATTGATAATTAATTATTTACGACAAAAAAGCAATAAATAAAAATAAATTGTAAAAAAAAACATCTCCAAAAACAAAGAATATTTTCAAAAAAATTAATAGCTTTGTAAAATTATTTATTTCAGACAGTCTGATAAAAAAAATGTTGCGGTATGAATAAACTTCTAAATGATGGGCAATTAGCAAACGAAAATGCAATCCCTGAAGAAAAAACAATTGATGCTGTTCCCGAAAAAGGAACAAGCAACTACATCACGAATGAATTAGAAATGGATGTTATCGCCAGCGATACGCCGAAATTTGAAGAAATACCGGAATCAATTCCGGTTGAAGAAACATTATTGTTGCCAATAGAAGAGGAGGAGGAAAACAGTCCCGATCCGGTTGACGAAGCATTGTTGCCGGAAGAAAATGAAGAAAAAGCTCCTGATCCCAACGAAAATGCGACAAAAGATCTTCAGCAGGAAACAGTTTCCGAGATAGCGGCGTTAGATAAATCTGAAATTGTCGAGCAGATGGCTGTAGCTGTTCAGGATAATTTAACCGAAACAGCAAAGTTGAAAATAGAGGCGTTGAGAGAGGCGTTTTACAAGCTAAAACAAATTGAAATCTACGAAGCCAAACAAATTTTCATCAACGCAGGAGGTTCGGAAGAAACATTTGTTCCGGAAAAAGATCTCCTGGAAGAAAAGCTGAAAAATCTGCTGGCAATATTTCGTGAGAAAAAAAATTCTCTAATTGCTGAAACAACGAAAATAAAAGAAGAAAATCTTGCGGCAAAAAAAACTATTATAGAAAAATTAAAACGTCTTATCGAAAGCCAAGACGATTTCTATAAAGTTTATAACGAATTTCGCAAACTGCAGCATCAGTGGAAAGAAATCAAGCATGTGCCACATGATGCAATTAACGATTTGTGGAAAGATTATCAGCTCTACAGCGAAAAATTCTACGATTTACTGAAAATCAATAACGAAATGCGCGATTACGATTTCAAAA
The DNA here is from genome assembly GCA_031256775.1 of Dysgonamonadaceae bacterium. Classification (GTDB taxonomy): domain Bacteria; phylum Bacteroidota; class Bacteroidia; order Bacteroidales; family Azobacteroidaceae; genus Azobacteroides. Next base: position 2,809 of record JAIRPX010000209.1, on the reverse strand, counting down.
AGAATCTTGAACTGAAACAGGCGCTTTGTGAATCCGTAGAACGTCTTGACGAAGAAAAGGATATTGTTTCCGCTTTCTATCAATTGCAGAAACTGCACCAGGAATGGCGAGAAATAGGTCCTGTGGCAAAAGAACTCCGCGAAGATATATGGTCGCGCTTCAAAAAGGCATCTTTCGTAATTAACAAAAAGCACCAGGCACACTTCGAATCCTTACGTATGCTGGAGCAAAGAAATTCTAAAGAAAAAATTGCGCTTTGCGAAGAAATAGAAAATATTGACTATTCCAAGCTGACAAATTTCAAAGCATGGGATACTCAATATAAACACGTACTCGAAGCTCAGGAAAAGTGGAAAGCTATAGGATTTGCGCCCAAAAAGAACAATGTGAAACTTTTTGAACGCTTTCGCGCCGCCTGCGACGTATTTTTCGCTAAAAAAGGCGAATACTACAAACATGCAAAGACTTCTATGGATCTAAACTTGGAAAAGAAAAAATCCCTTTGTGAGAAAGCAGAAGCGTTAAAGGAAAGCGAAGACTGGAAAAATACAACAGATAAATTTATTGCTTTACAAAAAGAATGGAAAGAAACAGGACAGGTTCCATATCGCTACTCAGACAGTTTATGGAAACGCTTTATAGGAGCATGTGATCATTTCTTTGAAAAGAAAAGCAAACATTTTTCTTCCCAGAAAACAAGCGAATCGGAAAGCCTGAAAAAGAAAATAGCAATCATAGAGCAGATAAACAGTTTAGATGAAAATCTAAGCGGGAATGACGCTATTGAGCAACTCAGGGAATTAATGTCGGAATTTAACGCTGCCGGACACGTGCCGTTCCGCGAAAAGGACAAGATTTATAAGGAATACCGCAATGCTGTTGACAGACATTTCGACCGCTTGAAAGTAGATGAATCAAAACGACGCTTGCAGACTTTCAAAACCAACGTAAATGAAATGACTGGCGGCGAAGGAAAAGCTAAAAATAAACTGTTGAACGAACGCGAAAAACTGATGCGTTCTTATGAACGTTTGAAAGGCGATATTCAAACGTATGAAAACAACATAGGCTTTTTGTCGGTATCTTCCAAAGGCGGCGGCGGACTTTTGAAAGAAATGACGCGCAAAATAGAAACATTAAAAGAAGAATTGGATTTGATTCTTGATAAAATAGAAGTTATTGACAATTCATTAGAACACGAAAAGTGAAATAAAAGATGAAAATTGGCATTTTGTCTTCCGGAGGAGATTGTCCGGGTATTAACGCTGCTATTCGCGGCGTAGGAAAAACAGCCCTGACACATTTTGGCATGGATGTTATCGGTATAAAAAGCGGATTCCAGGGACTTTTAGTCCGTGATTTCATGCCATTAGATGATAAAGCCCTTTCAGGTCTTCTAAATTTGGGAGGAACAATTCTGGGAACTTCCCGCGAAAAGCCCTTTAAAAAACTTTTAGACGGCAATGGAGAAGACAAATCGCAAATTATTATCGACAGTTACAGGAAATTAAAACTTGATTGCCTGGTTTGCATTGGCGGTAATGGCACTCAGAAAACAGCCTGCAAAGTGTCGCAACTGGGATTGAACGTTATCGGTATCCCGAAAACCATAGACAATGATATTTGGGGTACCGACGTTACTTTCGGTTTCGATACGGCTGTCGCTATTGCCACAGAAGCGATTGACAGGCTTCATTCTACTGCAAGTTCACACAACAGAGTTATGGTGATTGAACTTATGGGACATAAAGCAGGATGGATTACGTTGTATGCTGGCATGGCGGGCGGCGCCGACGTGATTTTGCTTCCAGAACTTGGATTTGATATTAAGAAAATAAATAAAGCCATTTTAGACCGCATTACGAAAGGCAAACCATATTCTATTGTAGCTGTTGCCGAAGGATTGGGTTTGGAATCGCGAATTTCTCGCATGATTGAAGATGGAACAGGTCTGGAAACACGCGAAACCGTTTTGGGATATGTGCAAAGAGGTGGTAGCCCGTCAGCTTTCGATCGTAACCTTTCAACACGTCTCGGCGGATATGCTACAGAACTGATTGCAAAAGGTGAGTTCGGCAAAATGGTTTCGTTAAAAGACGACAAAATCACGTCAGTTCCATTGGAAGAAGTATCGGGAAAAGTGAAATTAGTTCCAGCAAGTCACGATTTAATTATACACGGCAAACGCATGGGGATTTCATTTGGGGTATAGGATTCTCCGGTGCGGCTTTGTAAGCCATGCCTCCGGTAAATTTTATGCACATTCAGTTTTATATTTCAAAAGAAAGTTGTAACTTTACAACTTCAAAAGTACAATAATATGAGCAATACAGATTCAAGACGTCCGTTACCTATCGGTGTAGAGTTTTTTCATGATATGATAGAGCGTGGTTATTATTATATAGATAAGACTTTGCTTATCAAAGATATAATAGACAATATGGCACAGGTAACGCTTTTTACGCGCCCACGCCGTTTCGGTAAAACGCTGAATATGACAATGTTGAAAAGTTTCTTTGAAGACACGAGCATCCTTCATAAGACGAGTTACGAAAGCGAAAATACCCGCCAACTTTTTGATAATCTGAACATTGCAAGCGCTGGCGAAAAATACATGTCGGAGCAGGGAAAATATCCCGTAATTTTCCTGACGCTAAAATCGGCAAAACAGCCAGACTTTGAGTCATCGTTTTCAGCTTTGCGCACATTGATTGCAAACGAATTTTCGCGTCATAATTATGTTTTTGATTCTTTGAGCAAAAAGGAAAAAGAAATATATGATTTTTTATATTCTGAAAAAGGCTCTCCA
>JAIRPX010000200.1 GCA_031256775.1 Dysgonamonadaceae bacterium | reverse complement strand
CTTATCTGTTTTTACGAAGTAATGCGAGAAAAGTTTTTTAAACAAGACATGTGGTGCAAAGCATTAAGGCTCAGCTTATAAAGCCGCGTCAGCAGGAAAGCCATAGACACAGGGTTTTGCGGGTGAACCCTTTCGTTTCGCGCCGCCATAGTTTTTAGTTTTTTTTCCAATTGCAATAAAATCCAACACCAATATTGAAAGAAATATCGTGTCCAATATAAGTGGTTGGATAATAGTTTGTTGCCGAAATGTCTTTCTCATTTGCAGCCGTTTTTGCAAAACAAGTTTGATAACGGACGTCGCCGAATAAGTACAAAGACTTGATTTTTCTTGAACATCCCAGTCCAAGAACAATCCGGTGTTCTAATTTCATGTCATGCAAATTTATATCCGGCGTATTTATTTCTTGATGAACGTAATTATTACCGTAGTATGTATATTCGCCGCTTCGCTGGTAAGTGTGGTTGAATAAGTACGATAAAGTATATCCTCCTTGCACATATACGTCATATTCGGATACTTGCTTGAAATTATATTTCAACAGCAAGGTATTGTTGAGGTATTTTTTCTTCATCGTGAGTTCATAATCATAATGACGGTTCACAAAATCGGTTTTTCCCGAAATATAATTTAAACTCGTTGTACTATTTTGTTGATTATGAGAAAATTCATATCTCAAATCCAATTTTGGATGTATAAAGAATAAATTATAATTAACAAATAATCCTATGGAGGGATAAAAAGACTGTACCGTATGAACGTCCGTTGCTTCGACCACAAACCGTTCATTCTCATATACTAAACCTTCGGAAAAAGGGACAAAATTGTAATTAAGACCGGAAAAAACTCCGAGCGCCAATCGTTGAAACAGGAAAAAACGCTCCTGCTTTTTGACTGAATCGTAATCTTTATCATACACCACACATTCCCATTCTTTACAAACAGCGTCGTGATATTGTTTTCCTATCGAAATTAAATCGGCTTGTTCTAATTTGATTTTACCTTTTTCAAGTTCCATTACGGTAGTAAAGTCGTTCTTAAAAGCAAGTTTCAAGATTCCAAGATATTTTTTAGAACGGGCTTTATAACTGTGTCCTTTGACATTAACTTCGATTTCTTCATCTGTTAAGGGTAGAATCATTCCATTTTCATCTTTAATAAAATATTGAGATGAATAACCGTAATAATAAATACTTACAATTCCATTCAGCAGATATTCGACAAAAACGGTTTGTTCTTTTTCACCAATCGAAACAGTCAAAGGTACATAACATTTATCGTTGTAATATTGATACAGTTTCAGTTCTTCCGGCGAATAGCGTATTTCGCTGACTTGTCCTTCGGGGCGGAAGATGCAAATATTGTTTTTGGAATGATTGCCTTTGTATAATATTGTTCCGGAAATACTGTCGCCGGACAGCGTTATCACATAACCAGGAAGAAAATTATCTGTTTGGGCGTGTAAACGTGCAATATTTGCAAGTAATAAGAATAATAAAAAAGCTGTTTTTATAGTCATTCTGTTTTTAGATTAATTGTTTGCAAAGATAGACAGTTTTTTGATTTTGGCAAAATGCAATCGGTTATTTTCAAGTCCCTGATGTCGTAGTCTTTTGAAAACCAGGCTAATCCCTTATTAATTATTGGCTGTTCTAAAAATTATGTGCGATTATTTCAAACCTGTCTTTTCCTGTGAAAACAAGCAATGCTGAGCGCAAATCGGTGCGGTCTTTCAGACGGAACGAGGTAATATATTCATCCAGCTGCTGCAAGCCCTTCTGCTTTTTAACTGCTACTTCTTCCTCACTGTCAGATACTTTACAGTATTTTATCTCGAAAAGCCATTCATATTTGATTTCCGGCAGCAGCGGACTGCGATGAAGGTAAATATCGGCACGTCCCGGAACAGTTTCATATTCACTCATAGGCACGTATACATCACTCATAAACAGATATGCAAGAAGCAAAATTTTGATATATTTTTCGTCAAAACGCTGCAAATCATAATCGGAAAGTTTGCAGAAAGCATTCTCCGATACATACTTAACAAAGTCATTTACATTGCCTTCCATCGCAAGATCGTAAATAGTATCGTTTAACTTTGACGCATCAATTTTCATTTCCGAAGAATTTTTCCGTGCAAATTTCTCAAGATATTCCCAGTAAAGCGTTTTTATTGAATAATTTGGGATACAGAGCCGCGTCTGAAACTTATGCTGTCCTTCTATGGTTAGCAATCCCATGTAAAAAAGCAGAGAAATGAAATAGTCGCCATCATTTAGCATGTCGATGGAAAATTTATCCTCTATCTTGGCTGTAACCGCGTTATCTCTAAGGATTTGCAGAACAGTATTTCGATTGTCTTCATTTTTTACCAGCTTTTGAAGTCGTCCGTAATCAGTTCTTAAATTCAGGTCTATAATATTCTTCGGAGGTCTGCCATAGTCTAATATCTGATTAAAAAAATACAAAACCATCGCCGGATTGTAAACACGGTTTTCTCCTTCTGCATTAAACAGATAACCGTTGTAGTACTTTTCCATGTCAACGGTTATAAGTTCTGGATTAACGCCTGTTACATCCCGCAGCCAGTCCACTTCCTTCTGAGTGAATCCCATCATTTCGTTGTATTTCGAGCTGAGCGTAAGGATTTGGGCAATATTGTAGCCACTTGTGAGGTCGTCAAGCATCACGGGCGAAATACCGGTGATAAACGTCCGGTGAACTGATGTTTTCGTAGCATCTTTTATCCTTTCGTAAAAATCGCGTACAAGTCCGTTGGCAGCTACCATCCTTTTGTAGAAATCTTTACCGCGATATTCACCCATCGCTATCAGATCGTTGGCAAAATGATCGTATTCGTCGATGATGACGAAGATTTTAACATTATTCTGCAATGCTTCGTTGAACGCAGTATCAAGCGCTCCAATACCTTGCTTTCCATCAACAATTTCTCTTATCAGCAGTTTTGCCTGTGGAAATATATTTTCGTAAAGGTTCAAAAAAAGTCGAACGGAATCCTGTACTTTTCCTGAAAACGATTTTTTAAATTCATCCTCGCTGGAAGTATCAAGTCCCGAAAAATCGAATGTCAACATTGCATAGCTGTTGCGCTGCAGAGTTGGATTTTTGCCGATATAAAGTCCACCAAAATATTTATCAAAATCCTTTTTCTTATTTATATCATAATAATATGAAAGCATAGAAAAAAACAGGCTCTTGCCGAATTTGCGCGGGCGAATGAAGAAGTGATTTCTGTTAGCTTC
>JAIRPX010000180.1 GCA_031256775.1 Dysgonamonadaceae bacterium | reverse complement strand
AATGTCGAGCTGCCGGTGCCGTCCATAGAAAAGCAGCTATCTATTGTAAAGGCGTATAAAACCATTACCGATAGAATTGCCCTGAAACAGCAGATTAATGAGAAGCTGGAGGAGACGGCCCGGACGTATTTTCAGTCTTTGTTTGCCAAATACACTGACAGCTCTAACGATGAACTACCAACAGAATGGCGTTGGGCAAAAGTTGGTGACTATTGCAAAGAGAACATTGCCAATGTAAGTACCGCCGATGCCAGCAAATTCATAGTTTACCTCGACATAGGAAGCATCAACAAAAATTATTTTGACAATTTTCAAGTATTGAGCAGCAGCGATGAAATTCCAAGCCGAGCGAAGCGCAAAGTTTTTGATGGTGATATTGTGTATTCCACAGTCCGCCCGAACCTAAAACACTATGGCATAATCTATAACCCTCCGAGTAATATGGTTGTTTCGACTGGTTTTGCCGTCTTACATAATAACGGCAAAGGCGTGTCAAACGAGCTTATATATTTGTGGATTACTAGTAACAGTATAGCAGAGTATTTGCAGTCAATGGCTGAAAACAGTGTTTCAACTTATCCGACATTGAATGTATCCGACTTGTTGGATGTTAGAATTTCCGTACCAGATAACCAGACTCTCGAACAAGCCAATCGTTTTTTAAGAGCCGTGTTCTCGGCTATCAGCAGTAATAATCTTGAACTGCGACAGCTAATTGCTTTGCAGAATATTTTGCTCCCAAAATTGCTTTCTATGGATGATAAAGTCTTATGAGTAAAAAAACAAGAGAGTTTAGAAAACATCTCAACTGGCTGAAACATCGTCAGGAAAAAATTGAGAAACGGCGAAAAAGTAAAAAGAAGCATAAAAGAAAGAAAAATATAGGGATTCGGTTTACACCAGAATCAGTCATTATAGATTTCCCAAAACATATTGATCTGTATAATAAATATAGATGCAAAGAAACACTTGATTTCTTCAATCAAGAATTTAATAACATGGACAATTATCCCAAAGGCATAATATTTGATTTTACTAATACCAGGAAAATATCTCTTTCTGGCGGTATTATCATAAAATGTCTCTTTGATTTTTTGAAATCAAAGAAAACAAAAATTATTATTCAGAATACTGTTGATAATAAAGTGAAACAAATATTATGTCATATCGGTTTAGTCAGCGATGAGGCTATACAAATAACGCACGACGATATATCCAGATGGCAAATTCAATCATGGAATAAAAAAGAGACACCAAGAAAAAAAATAAAAATGGACCTTATCTCATCCATTATACAAAAAACCACTGATTGGGGTATACGGACAAAAAGCCATAAAAGATTATATGAAGTAATACCGGAAATACTTTATAATTGTATCGAACATGCGTATAATGAAGATGATGAATTTCAGTGGTTTTATCTTTTTTCGGGTATTGCCGATAATAATTATGTGTTCTGTGTCCTTGATAGAGGAATGGGATTTAAGGCGACGTATGAAAAAAGAGGAGTGGTTTCACCTGATAAAATAAAAAACGATGGGGATTATATTCGGTTTTCTATTGAACACAATCATTCCTCACTTTTTAAAAGCGGCAGGGGTAATGGCCTTCCGGCCTTAAAAGAAAATATACTCGCCTTGAGCGGACATATTTTCATACACAGTTATAAAGGCGAGGTTGTTATCTTTAAGAAAAATGAAATTCAATCAGAAAATAGATACCCACTTGTCGGCTCCTTGTTACAATTTTCAGTACCGAAGGGAGAGGCTTGACAAACCTTCAGGGGTTTGTTATATTTATATGAGAGGTAATGTTTTATGGAAACGGCGATTTTGAGTCTTGTTAAAGAGTATCCTCAATACAAGTTTCCTGGACATCGTGACAGGAAACAAAGTGAAAATTCGGGCGAAGAATTTCGTGATGATATACTCATACCATTCTTAAATAAAAACAAAGGGAAAAAAATCATTATTGATCTTTCTGGAGCCACGGGTTATCCGCCGTCTTTTCTTGATGAAGCGTTTGCTGGTTGTATTGAAAGGGGTATTATGGATATCATCGAAGCTGAAATTAAGGGAATTGATGAGGTTGAACGTGAAAGGATACAAAGATATATTGGGAAAGCAATAGACAAGAAAGAAAAAGGATCAGGGAAATAGTGTGTATTGATATGAATTTATCAAACATTGTCGAATGGATAATAGCTATTGCTCTGGGTATTGGCGGCTGGTATGTAGCAGGCAGGTCTTCACTATCATTACAAAGAAAAGAAAGATATAATAATTTAGTACAGGATTTTCATCAATTTGTCTCTGATTTTCATTTGCAAGTATTGCCTGAAATGTTGAAGAAAAATGAAGATCAATATGTTGTTCAGAAAATTAATAATTATTTGAAATTTATATATTGGAAGGCTCGAGACATAGATTCTTTTATATTAAAAAATGACAAAAAAATATACGATAAAATTAAGACGGCTGGTGAAGAATTTGTCGATTCTGCTTTGCTTGATCATGACATTGAAACTGCTCTGATAGCTTCAAAAAATAGCAAGAAGATAATAGAATATAAAAATAAATTTTTTCAAATCGCCAATGACTTTGTGGAAAAGTGTTACGGAATATCAAATTATAGATAGAGCAATGAAAAGGAATGAAATAATGGTAACAATTATCAGGCAAACAATCGAAATCGTAATAATAGAATTTGTAAAAACTAGGGCCGTCCATGCTGATTGAACGCAGACCCTATATGCGAATCTTACGCGATTTTAAAGATGAGCATATCATCAAAGTTATCTCCGGTGTGCGCCGCAGCGGTAAATCGACGCTGCTTGAAATGTTCGCGGATGAACTGCGGCGGACTGTTTCCGAAGAACAGATTCAATTTTACAATTTTGAAGACCTGGACGTTTTGTCCATCGGTGACTACAAACAAATGTATGACCATATCAAGGTAAAAATTATCGCCGGAAAAAAGAATTA
>JAIRPX010000098.1 GCA_031256775.1 Dysgonamonadaceae bacterium | reverse complement strand
AAACTTTTGCCTTTGAAAAAAGAAAAGTAATTAATCAACTAAAATTCAACAATATGAACGCAGCACAAGCAAAAACGATTAAAATTGCAGACTATCTGCAAAGTTTGGGATACAGTCCCGCAAAAATTCAGGGATACAACTATTGGTATCTGTCGCCATACAGGGAAGAACGGACGGCATCATTCAAAGTAGATATGGCAAAAAACACTTGGCACGACTTCGGAACAGGTGAGGGTGGGGATATAATCAACCTTGCACAAAAAATTTGGAACTGTTCCGTTGAAACCGCATTGCAAAAAAATTCGGGAACGCCGACAAACCTTTCTTTTTTCCAAAGCAAAAATATTTTGCAGGATAATCCAACAACCATCATTACAGATATTTGTCCGATAGCCCACCCTAAACTAATCGAATGGGTAAAGGAGCGGAGAATTGATTTAGCGTTGGCAAACCTGTATTGTCGGGAAATCCACTACCAAAACCAAAGCGGACAATTCTTTTCCGTTGGGTTCAGTAATGATAAAGGCGGATATGAATTGAACAGCCCGCCAAGTTTCAAAAGTTGTATTTCGCCGAAAGAAATAACAACTTTCCAAAACGAGAAAGACAGTTGTCTGGTTTTCGAAGGGTTTTGGGATTTTCTTTCGTACCTCACAATTCAGAAAATCGAACGAACAAAGCACGATGTCGCCGTTCTCAATTCCACAGCAAACACTGAAAAGGCGACAAATTTTCTGAAAACTCACAGGGAGATTTACACCTATCTGGATAACGATGATGCAGGAAGAAAGGCGACCGAATTAGTCAAGTCAGCAAACTTGACTGTGTATAATCGCTCGACACAGTTTGCAGACTATAAGGACTTGAACGATTATTTGCATGGGAAAAAGCTGCTTCCCCAAAAGCAGGCTCGTAAAGGATTCAAACTTTATGGCCGACACGCCGAAGGTCATTTTGGAAAATGACATAGCTTATTAGGGCATTTTCTTTACGCTCCGTTACACTCCCTCTAAAAATGCCCCAATAAGCCAAAGGCGTTCCTCCTTTGGAATCTCCATGAGGACTTCCTTTGAGAAGTCGGCTAAAAATTTCCAATCAAATTTTAACAGTAAAATCAAACAAAAATGGGATATGCAGTACTTCATTTAGACAAGGCATCGGGCAACGATGCTGCCATGTCCGCACACATTGAGCGGACTATCGAACCGAGAAATGCGAACAAAAGTCGCACACATTTGAATCGGGAATTGTTGGCTTTTCCCGATAATGTTGCCAATCGGACGAAAGCCATTCAATATCGAATCGAAACCGCAGGCATCAAACGCAAGATTAGCCATAATCAAGTGCGGGCAATCCGCATCATGCTTTCGGGAAGTCCCGAAGAAATGAAACAAGTAGTAGAGTTGGGCAGCTTGATAATTGGTGTCTGGACAATATAGATTGGCTTCGGAAAACATTCGGCACTGAAAATCTTGTTTCAGCCGTTTTGCATTTGGACGAAAAGACACCTCACATTCACGCAACCATAGTCCCGATTGTACAAGGCGAACGGAGAAAAGCCAAAGCTGAAAAGGATAATGACAAGAAGAAATACAAAAAGAAACCTGCAAATTCCGCTCGCCTGTGTGCCGATGATGTAATGGCGCGAAATAAACTGAAAGCCTATCAGGACAGTTACGCCGAAGCGATGAATAAATACGGCTTGCATCGCGGCATTGACGGCTCGAAAGCCAAACATATTTCCACACAACAGTTTTACAGGAATTTACATCTGCAAAATGAAACCCTGAAAGAAGATATTGAAGATTTGACGGAACAAAAGCAGGAAGTTTACGGGAAAGTCCGCGACATGTACGACAAGAAAGATGAAGCACAGGAAAAATTTCTTGCAATGGATGAGCATATACGACAAAAAAATAAGGAATTAGCCACAATTGAAACCAAACTCCAAAAAGCAAAACAGGACTACGAGCCATACAAAGCGCAGGACGAATTAAATCTCATACACGATTTGTTTCCGATGATGAAAGAGAATTTGCGGATAGCGGAATTATGCCGAAAAATAGGGCTTGGCATTGAATACATTAAAATGCTATTCACAGGCAAGACACTGACGGCAAAGTCCTTTTCTTTCTTTTCTTCGGAACATAATCAGAAGTTTACAGCAGAAGATGTTAAACTTAAAATTGAGAAAGAGCCAGATAACTCGAATAAATTGCGCTTAAATCTTAATGGAATGAATATTTTAAACTGGTTTAGAGAGAAATATCAGGAAGTTCAGAGAAAAGTCGTACCTTTGCCGACGAATCGCAAGACACTCAAATTGTGAGTTATGATGTTCAATGATAGGATAAAACAGTTGCACGAAGACCGCCAAATTCCACAATGAAAATTGGCGACAGCGTTGGATATTGACACAGCAGTGGTGGCGGATGAAAAAAAATGACGGATAAGGTGTTGGGGATTGTGAAAAAGAATATAAACTAAAAATAAAATAACCAATGAAGACAATTTCTTTTATAAACATGAAAGGTGGAGTTGGCAAAACGACTTCAGTAGTTGAAGTTGCAACTATACTTGCAACTCGACATAACAAAAAAGTTTTGGTTATAGATTTAGACCCTCAAACCAATGCAACATTATCATTTATCACATTGGAGGAATGGGAAAAAGTAAAAGACACAGCAACTATCGCAGATGTATTAGGTATGAATCGAGGTGCGTCTTCGAGAGATGATGAATTTGATATTAAAAATGCAATTATTAAAAATGCAGGTAATATTAAGAATCTTGATTTGATACCCTCTCATTTGGAACTAACATTTCTTGATTTAGACATTGCTTCGCGTACTGCTCGTGAAAGTGTTCTGAAAAATCAATTTGAAAAATCAAATTTAGATTATGATTTTGTAATTATAGATTGTCCACCCAATCTTACTTTAGCACCTCAAAATGCTTTAATGATTAGCGATTATATTATTGTTCCTGTTGTACCAGAAATGTTTCCTGCTATAGGATTACCCTTGTTAATTAATCGTGTTAAAAAATTAAAGCGAGACCTGAGAGATTGTAAAGTAGAGTTTTTAGGTGCAGTTTTCACAAAAGTAGATGTCAGATATTCTGTACATAATCAGCAAATGAATGCGTTAAGACAAAACGGATTAATTCCTTGCTTTACAACTATAATTAAACAATTAGCAGGTATTAATAAGGCTGTTGCTGAAAATAAACCCGCTACAATAAAATTTCCAAATGAGCAGGTTGTTGAGGCATATAGTAATTTTGTCAAAGAAATGTTAAATAAAATTTAATCAAGATGGAAAATAATGTAATATTATCAAAATTAGAAGATATACAGAAAGAATTAAGACCATTTGAAAAACAAGGACTTGATACTTCTTCTCTGAAAATCTTTGTAAAAAACTTTAAAGAATTTTTGAAGTTAAACAATCAATCGAGCTTATTTCAACAAGAATTAAAGTTTGAAGACAAATTATCTATAATTAAATCTTTTTTAGAAGATAAAAAAGCATTTCCAAAGATAGAAAATGTGATAGTTTTTGCTAATGAACGATTAGGAATTGAGTTTAAAAATCAAAAGAAATCTCGAGAAACCACAATCTCGCTGATAATTAGCCGTATAAGTTCAAAGCCTGAATTGAAAGATAAATTAAAAGAAGCAGTGTTGTCAATTCGCAACGAAATGGTTCATAGTAATACTAAAAATAAAAAGTCAAGCAAACAGATTATTACTACAGAATCATTTAGTAAATGGGCTGATATAATAAAAAATATTTAGAATATGAATACACAGATATTGACAAATGCAAAAAAAGATATTCCGCTGTACTTTGGTGAATTTCAGTCGTTTTGGAATAAAACAATAGAGAATTACAGTGATGATGATTTGCACGATTGCTATCGGAATACTTTAATCTTTAAAAATTGGCAAATTGCACTTAATCATATTGATGTTAAACAACTTGACACCATTTTATTGGAATTGCATGAAGATATAAATTCTTCATTTTACCTGTCTTATTTTGGACAATATCGTTCTGCACATATACACTTGCGGAGTGTTATTGAACTTTCACTTCAAATATTGTATTTTTATCAGCACGAAGTTGAATTTTCTCAATGGAAAGATGGTAAATTTGTAATAAAGCACGAAAAACTAACTGAATATTTGACGAGCCACCCTCAAATTATTGATACAAAAGGAGTAAAATTGATAGGTGATATTACAAATCAATGGAAGTTATTCTCTAAATTCATTCACGCAGAAGCACCTATATATTTTCAAACGAACCAACAATCTTTCCAAACAAATCAATTTAGTATAAAAGATTTCGGCATTTTTAAATCTAATTTTTTAAAGACAGGTTACCAAATAAACAAATTACTTTTATTGTTTTTTAGAGATAGAATAAACTTATTTCCAACGCAGCAAAAAGATATATTGACAGGCAATATGAAGCCTGAGGATTTGACTGAGTTAGGATTTTCTACAACATAATATTATGCCCTCACCTCAAAACATAGAAAGCCACAATTCAATGACCAAACAGAAATTGTTGGAACATTTGCAAGATATAGAATGGGACAATTTTGAAGTCAAAACAGCCCGTACAGACGTTCCGAAAGACGTTTGGGAAACAGTTTCTGCGTTTTCCAACACTTCGGGAGGCTGGATTGTGTTCGGCGTGTCGCAAAAGAAGAAAACGTTTGACATTGTCGGTGTTGATGACGTTGAAAAATTGGAAAACGATATGCTTACAACGCTACG
>JAIRPX010000332.1 GCA_031256775.1 Dysgonamonadaceae bacterium | reverse complement strand
AGTACAAATAAGCAAGTTGCGTTTTTTCATCTCATTGGTTTGCGAACAAAATCCAAATGACAAAACAGACGACAATTACGGTATAAAACCTTTACCTAACCTTGAGACTAAATTTGTGGTTGCCAATACTTTGATTGGCATGATTCCACAAAATGCGCAGGGAAATTTATTTGAAGACCCACAAATAGGATAGATTGCTTCGCTAACGCTCGCAATGACGTTGCACAAAATTAAATCGCTTAAATTGTAACTTAAAAACTGGCACAGCTTACAAAGCCGCGCCAGCTAATTCATAGATCCAGCACTAAAAACTGTTTTATTTTTCACGTTTTTCCCTCTGACCAAACATTTTATTGGCGAATTGCCGCTCGGCGTGCTGATAGAGATAAACTTTTTCTGCCGAAACCACTTTGAGAAATTTTGCTACATATTCCTCGTCTAATTGAGCTTCTTTAACTTTTACGGATGCGTTCAATTCAACAATTTTTTTGTAATCGGCGTCGCTCACTGTTTTATTGTCCCGTTTAGCCTGTCGCACCTTACGCAGTTCAGCATGTAAAGCCTTGTTTAACTCAAATTTTTTCATTTGAAGCTCATTGCAAAGCGTCCAGAAATTTTTCGATTCGTCTTCCGTTAGATTCATAGCTTTAGATATAAATTCCTCTCTTTCAGCTTTGAATTGTTCAAAGTTTTCTTTCCACTTTTTATCATTGGATTGATTGTCTTGCGCAAAAAGCGCTACATTCATTCCCGAAAAACACAGCAGGATAATTCCCATTAAATACGTTTTCATTTTCTTTTTAATTTATTAATTATTCATAATGTTCTGAAAAATTTGATTCGTCAGGATAAAGTGATTCGTGATAAAGATTACTTGTCAACTGTTCTTCGTAATATTGATAAAACTCTTCTACTTCGGTTGATGAAGTCAGATTTAACGTCTTACGGGGAGAAACTATTTCCAGCATCAGAGCTATACCAAAAAACATAGCCGCCATGTATAGCCAGGGCTGCATACGATCCCAAAAACTCAATATCTTCGGTTTGCTTTCAAATTTATCGGGCAAATTCGACATAATACTTTCTGTCAGGTTATCGAAATACCCTTCAGGCGTTTTGAATGGATTTGTCTTTCCAATATTCTCTATTTTCACTGATTTATCGTTCATAATCTAAATAATATATTTTTATAGACTTTAATAAATTAAAAAAGTTTAATCGCACTCTAAAAATAATTCTATTTTTTTCACCGCATGATGATAAGATGCTTTTAATGCGCCTACAGAAGTTCCCGTAATTTTCGACATTTCCTCGTAGGACATTTCGTCATAATAGCGAAAATTGAAAACAGCCCGCTGTTTTTCCGGTAAGGAAAGGATGGCTTTTTGTAATTTTAATTGAGCCTCGTCACCATTGAAATATTCGTCGGTTTCAAGTTTGTTTGATAAAAAAGCCGACTGACCGTCTAACGAAAACGTATTCTGTTGACGTTGTTTGTTAAGAAAAGTTATAGATTCATTTAATGCAATTTTATACAGCCATGTCAACAGTTTTGCTTCTCCCCTGAAAAAATCAATACTCATCCAAGCCTTTATAAAGACATTCTGTAACAGGTCGTTAGCATCATCGTGCGAAATAACCATTTTACGAATTTGCCAGTATATTTTTTCACTGTAATAATTGACAATATCTTCAAATGCCTTGTGTTGAACCGATAATTCCTCACTTTGCAACCGTTTGAGCGTTTCGCTTTCATCATATAGCTTCATATATATTCATGTTTTAAGTTGACAAAAGTAAGAAAAAAATCTGGAACAATATATTTGCTATCTAAAACTGTCGGATTATGCTATACCATTCCTTAATTCATTACGCGCTTTTTTGTATTTCTCATTTTTTTCATTTACTTTTGTACGGCAATCATTAAAAAAAATGAATCTGGACGACTATATTTTGAATCATATCGACGAAGAAGGCGAACAGCTATCACTGTTGAATCGCGAGGCGCATGTTAGGCTGTTGCGACCGCGAATGATTTCAGGTTATTTACAGGGCAGGGTTTTAAAAATGCTGGTACGGATGCATCAACCACGTCGGATACTGGAAATTGGCGCCTATACCGGTTACGCCACTTTATGTATGGCTGAAGGTTTACAGGAAGACGGGGAGATTGATACAATTGAAATAGACGATGAAATGGAAGATTTTATACGCAACCAGTTTAATCAGTCGAAATATAAGGATAAAATAAGGTTGCATATTGGCGACGCCTTGGAAATAATCCCGCGCTGGAACGTATATTTCGATATGGTTTTCATTGACGCCGACAAACGTGCATATTGTGATTACTATGATTTGATTTTCGACAGGGTGGTGCAGGGTGGTATTATTGTGGCTGATAACACGCTCTGGAACGGTAAAGTTATTGAAAAACCGCATCCTAATGACAAGCAAACAATCGGTATTCTCAACTTTAACGATAAAATCAAAAACGACAGGAGAATAGAAAAAGTTATTCTTCCGATTCGCGATGGATTAACAATTATTTACAAACTGTAATTCATGAACTGAAAAATGGATACTACAAGATTACAAAAAATTGAACGGCTGGTACAAAAAGATTTAAGTGAAATCTTTTTACTACAAACCAAATTAACGCATGGACTGATGGTTTCTGTCACCAATGTCAGAATGAGTCCCGACTTGAGCCTGGCTAAGGCTTATTTAAGTATTTTTCCTTCGGAGAAAGGAGAATCAATAATGGAAAATATAAATCACAATAAAAAGTCGATCCGCTACGAACTGGGCGTACGTATCGGAAAACAGGTGCGCCGGATACCCGAACTGGCGTTCTTCCTTGACGATTCGATAGATTATTTGGCAAACATAGACAACTTGCTTAAACAGTGAATATTTCTTTTTATATAGCTAAGCGTTACCTTATTTCCAAAAAGTCGCACAATGCTGTCAACATTATTTCGTGGGTGGCTATTTGCGGAGTTATTGTTGCAACAATGGCTACTGTTTGCACGCTTTCGGTATTTAATGGTTTTCAGTCGCTTGTGTCGGGTATGTTTAGCTCTTTTGATCCGGAACTGAAAATCGTGCCGGTTGAAGGAAAAGTTTTTGATCCTGCAACAGCTCAATTCATTGAGGTTTATTCACTTCCTGAAATAGCAACAGTATCTGAAAGTCTGGAAGATAATGTTCTTGTCCGTTACAGGGACAAACAAGTTCCGGCAGTTATTAAAGGCGTTTCCGATAACTTTGGAGAACAGATTCGTATTGAGGATATTCTAATTGACGGGAAATTCATGCTGAAAGATGAAATCCATAATTATGCCAATCCGGGAATTGCATTAGCTAATACTCTGGGAATCAATGCTGCATTTATTTATCCTATGGAAATTTATGCACCCAAACGGAAAGCGCAGGTAAATCTTGCCAATCCCGTTTCGGCTTTCAATTCGGATTACGCTTATATAGGCGGCGTATTTATGGTTAATCAACCCGTTTATGACGAGAATTACATGATTGTTTCCATTGAACTGGCAAGAGAAATGCTGGATTATGAAAATGAGGTCAGTTCGCTGGAAATCAAGTTGAAAGATGGCGTGGATATTAACGGCGTACAAAAAAATATCCGTCGAATACTGGGCGAAAATTACCAGGTTAAAAACCGTTACGAACAGCAGGAAGAAGCATTCAAGATGATTAATATTGAAAAATGGGTAAGTTTCCTGGTTTTGTGCTTTATCTTGCTTATAGCCTGTTTTAATGTTATCGGCTCAATCACCATGCTGATTGTTGAAAAACAGGCAGATATTGTTACGCTTCACAACATGGGAGCGGATAACAGTTTGATTTTTAGGATATTCCTTTTTGAAGGATGGATAATAATCTTTTTGGGAATAGTTTTGGGAATAGTTTTGGGATATTTACTGTGTATTGGACAACAATATTTTGGATGGATAAAAATGGGTACGGAGGGATTTTTTTCTGTTGACGCTTATCCTGTAATGATAGAAACAGGCGATTTGCTGATGGTTTTAATGTCGGGATTGATTATCGGATTCTTAATTGTATTGTATCCCGTAAGGTATTTTATGAAAAAAAATGTCTAATTTTTTTCAAACAAAAAGAATAGCGCATCAAAAAATATTTTAACTGTATATTTATCAGTTTCAATTTTTTTGATTAATTTTGCACAGTCTCATTTTGAGGCATATTAAATTTGTATTTATTCATTAATTAAAATAATTATTTATTCGTATGACAACGACTTTTTTTGTTTTTGCAATTCTTTGCTTATCAATTGTTTCCTGCACTAAAAAGGAAACTGCCGAACAAACGACCGCTTCCGGACTGGTTCCTTCAAAATTTGAAACAGTGACGGAAGAAGGGAAAACGACGCATTTATACACAATGAAAAATGCGCAAGGAATGGAAGTTGCCGTCACCAACATCGGCGGACGTATCGTATCTATCTGGGTTCCTGATAAATCCGGAAATTTTCAGGATGTGGTGCTTGGTTTCGACAATGTTGAACAGTACGTACCGTTCAACACAAACTTTGGCGCAATTATCGGTCGCTACGGCAACCGGATTGCCGACGCTAAAATTACGCTTACAAACAGGGCTAATTATGAATTACGGAAAAACGACGGAAAGAATACCCTGCACGGAGGAGCGCGGGGATTTCATACCCGATATTTCGATATCGAACAGCCCGACAGCCTGACCCTGATCTGCACATATTTGTCTAAAAATATGGAAGAAGGATTTCCAGGCAACCTGTACGTAACGGTAACTTATTCATTAACCGAAGATAATGCTCTTGACATCAAGTATGAGGCTACTACCGACCTGCTGACCGTCGTCAATCTGACAAATCATTCGTATTTTAATTTATCAGGCGATCCTGACCGGACAATTTTAGATCATCTGCTGTATCTTGACGCAGATAACTATACTCCTACAAATGAGGAGCTAATTCCAACAGGCAAAATAGAAAAAACGGCTAAAACGCCGATGGATTTCACAAAGGCAACCGCTATTGGTGACAGGATCGACGATGTATCTTTTGAAGCTATTAAATTCGGAAACGGATACGATCACAATTTTGTGTTGAACAATCCTGGCGATATAAATCATGTTGCCGCAAAATTAACGTCACCAGCAAGCGGAATCAGCATGGAGGTTTATACCACCGAACCGGGAATCCAGTTCTATACGGGAAATTTCCTTGACGGTTCAAATATTGGTAAAAAAGGAATTGCATACAATTTCAGGACGGCTTTATGTCTTGAAACTCAGCATTTTCCCGATTCGCCCCACCGGAAGGAATTTCCATCAACAGAACTTTATCCCGACAGCATCTATCAATCCCAGACGATTTATAAATTCAGCATCCAGTAAAAATAAATTATAAAAATTATACATTATGAAAAAGATTTTTTTATCGGTCATTATTATTTTATTTTGCGCAGCAATCAATGCGCAAACAAAATCGTTAAACTTGGTTCCAGTTCCTGCAAAAGTAAAAGTTAATGCTGGGCAGTTTGAAATCAATTCCAAAACGCAGATTGTTCTATCGTCTGATAACAAGGAAATGAAAACTGCCGTCGAACTTTTTAACGGATTGTTGAACAGGGCAGCAGGCTATCGTTTGCAGGTTACAAATAATTCGGTTTCTTCAAATGCCATTATTTGCAAACTTAATCCGGCAATCAGTAACAAAGAAGGCTATAAACTGCTGGTACAAAATTCATTGATTACGCTGGAAGCTCAAACGCCACAAGGCATCTTTTATGGTATGCAAACTCTGCGCCAGCTGCTTCCGCTCCAAATCGAACAACCTTATTTGAGCAACGTAGCATGGACTGTTCCCTGCCTGGAAATAGAAGATGCTCCCCGCTTTGTCCATCGCGGTTTGATGCTTGACGTGTGTCGCCATTTTCAGCCCAAAGAATTTGTTAAAAAATTCATCGACATGCTGGCGTATCACAAGATGAATACACTTCACTGGCATTTGACCGAAGATCAGGGCTGGAGAATCGAAATCAAGCAATATCCCAAACTGACAACAGTTGGCGCTTACAGAAACCGCACATTAGACGGAGCTTATACGTCGCCCGAAAAACGGAAATGGGACAATACACGTTATGGCGGGTTTTATACGCAGGAAGATATTAAGGAAGTACTGGCATACGCTCAAAAACGATTCGTTAATGTTATTCCCGAAATAGAATTGCCAGGTCATGCCATAGCAGCACTGACAGCTTATCCCGAACTTTCCTGCACAGGAGGACCTTTTGAAGTGGAAGGATTATGGGGCGTTTTCAACGATATTTATTGCCCGAAAGAAACTACATTCCAGTTCCTGGAAAACGTGTTATCCGAAGTAATAGCTTTATTTCCAAGTCAATATATTCATATTGGAGGCGATGAAGCCCCTAAACTGCGCTGGCAAAATTGCGCTCACTGTCAGTCTTTAATCAAAAAAGAAGGACTGAAAGACGAGCATGAACTGCAATCGTATTTCATCAAGAGGATTGAAAAATTCATCGAATCGAAAGGCAAGCATATTATCGGCTGGGATGAAATTCTGGAAGGCGGACTGGCTCCAAATGCTACTGTAATGTCGTGGCGCGGCGAAGAAGGCGGCATTGAGGCTGCCCGACAAAATCACGACGTGATCATGACGCCTACCAATTATCTGTATTTAGACTATTATCAGGCAAATCCAAAAACTCAGCCATGGGCGATAGGCGGTTTCGTTCCGTTGTGGAAAGTATACAGCTACAATCCTATTCCCGATGTCCTTAATCAGGAAGAAGCAAAGCATATACTTGGACTTCAAGGAAATATATGGACGGAATATATAAAAACTTCAGATCATCTTGAATATATGGCATTCCCGCGTGGCGCAGCTGTTGCTGAAATTGGCTGGTCGCCCAATGCTAAAAAAAATTATCCTGATTTCAAGGAAAGGATGATTCAACAGTTCAAACGCTATGACGGCATGGGATGGAATTATTGCAATGCCATATTAACAGAAACTGAATGAGATATATAGATGAAATATTCTATTGGAAAAATTGCCGAAATTACAAATGCGCGAGTAAATTCGCTGCATGAAACAGAAATACAGATACTGTTGACTGACAGCCGTTCCCTTTTGGAACCGGCTGTCAGCCTGTTTTTTGCATTAGTCACAGCGCTTAACGACGGACACAAATATATCCGTGATCTGTATGAGCGAGGCGTACGTAATTTTGTTGTGCAGCACGATTTTGAAGGGATGAATGAAATGCAGGAAGCTAATTTCCTTTGGGTTGCGGATACGCTTTTAGCTCTCCAAAACCTGGCGGCTTTTCACCGTAAGCAGTTCAATATCCCTGTTATAGGCATTACGGGTAGTAACGGGAAAACCATCGTGAAAGAATGGCTGTATCAATTGCTGCATGATCAGTTCTCAATTGTCAGGTCGCCACGCTCATATAATTCGCAAACAGGCGTTCCGCTATCGGTATGGCAATTGAACGATCAAACCGAACTGGCTGTTTTTGAAGCCGGTATTTCTTTGCCTGGCGAAATGAAACATCTGGAATCTATCATTTGCCCCACAATCGGAATTTTTACTACAATAGGAGAAGCGCACCAGGAAAATTTTTACTCGCAGGAAGAAAAATGCTTAGAAAAACTGCAATTATTCGATTCCACAGAAAACATCATATACAATGAAGACCAGCAATTAGTAAAATATTGCATTGAGAAAAAAAAATTCCAGCATAAAAGTTTTTCATGGTCTAAAACAAACAAAAATGCCGACCTTTTCATTTCACGAATAGAAAAAGAAATAAATTACACAACTATTTATGCCTTGCGCAAAACGCAAAAAGACGTTCATTCTCCTGTTTCCGTGAAAATTCCGTTTACGGACGATGCTTCTATTGAAGACGCCATCCACTGCCTGGCGCTGATTAGCTGCCTTTATCCCAAACTGGAAAATTTGTCAGAGAGATTTGCACGTTTAGATCCTGTTGCAATGCGACTGGATGTTAACAAAGGCACAGGCAATAATATACTGATAAACGATACATACAATTCCGATATAAATTCCCTGTCGATAGCTCTGGATTTTATGTCGCGCCGTTCGATGAACAATCATCTGAAACGGGTTTTGATTTTATCCGACATATTGCAGTCGGGCATGGTGCCTGCAGCATTCTATCGGAAAGTTGCCGAACTTGTCGGTCAAAAACAGGTACAGCAAATCATCGGTATCGGTCCTAATTTAATGTCTCATTCCAACCTGTTTTGCATGGAAAAAGAATTTTATCCGACAACAGAAAGTTATCTGGATTCGGGGAGGTGGCGTACATTAAAAAACTCTATTATTTTGATTAAAGGCTCGCGCAAATCGCGTTTTGAACGCATTTCGGAACAGCTGGAAGAAAAGGTTTACCAGACTGTGCTGGAAGTAGATCTGGATGCCGTAATTCATAATCTTAAATATTTTCGTTCCTGTTTGAAGACTGAAACAAAAATTATTTGCATGGTGAAGGCATTCGGCTATGGCGTTGGTTCTTACGAACTTGCCAAAACCTTGCAGGAACGCGGCGCCGACTATCTTGCCGTTGCGTTAGCCGACGAGGGAGCCGAATTGAGGCGCGAAGGAATTTCCATGCCCATTATGGTAATGAATCCTGAGGAACATGTTTTCAACACTCTGTTTGAAAACAATCTGGAAGCGGAAATATACAATTTGAGTATGCTTGACGCTATTATTCGTGAAACCGGCAGGCGTGGCATTTTACAGTATCCAATTCATATCAAGCTAAATACGGGAATGAACCGTTTGGGATTCGACAGCGAAGACATTCCCAACATAATAGAAAAATTAAGTAAACAGCAGGGCGTAACCGTCAAATCGGTTTTTTCTCATTTGGCAGGAAGCGACTCTTCCATGTTCGACGATTTTACCCGAAGCCAGATAGACCGTTTCATGCAGGATGCCTCTTACATGGAAAAATCATTGAAATATCCTGTGATGAAGCACATACTCAATTCGGCGGGGATAGAGCGTTTTCCTGAATCACAAATGGATATGGCGCGTCTGGGAATAGGACTGTACGGTATTTCCGCTACCAACGACAATGTATTGAAAACGGTTGCCTCGCTTAAAACACGCATCCTGCAAATCAGGGAAGTAAAACCAACAGAAACAGTAGGTTACAGTCGCAAAGGCATACTGAAAGGCAATTCGCGCATTGCCTGTTTGCCGATTGGTTATGCCGATGGATTAGACAGGCGATTAGGTAACGGCAACACATCCGTTATGATTAAAAATAAAAAATGTCCCACTGTCGGCAATATTTGTATGGACATTTGTATGGTTGATATAACTGATACGGATGCAAAAGAAGGCGACGAAGCTATTATCTTCGGGCATGAGCCAACAATCAGCGATCTGGCAGAAAAACTGCAAACAATTCCCTACGAAATTTTAACGTCGATATCGCCACGAGTGAAAAGAGTATATTACAAGGAATAAAACGGTTCACCCGCAAAACCCTGTGTTTATTTGCGCTTTCCTGCTGACGCGGCTTTATAAGCCGCGCTTTCATGCTTTGCGCCACGTGTCTCGTTTAAAAAACTTTTCTCGCGTTACTTCGTAAAACAGATAAGCTG
>JAIRPX010000258.1 GCA_031256775.1 Dysgonamonadaceae bacterium | reverse complement strand
CAGCAATAATTATTATAGCCGATATTTGGTTCACGCCGGGCAAGGGTATCAGACTGCCGCGCAACATGTTCTTGTGCAGCAACCCGGCTATCCATTGCGCATCCATTGCGTCGCTTTTGCGTCCCGGCATTTGCTTTATGTGCAACGGATTGACCAACTTCATTTCAAACTCCATTTCATACAAAATATCCCATATGGGAACCCGGTAAGTAGAAGTACTTTCCATGGCCACTTTTTTTACTTTCTCCGATTTCAAGTATTCGCCCAGAGAACGAATGGAATCTGTCGCAGTTGTAATTTCTTTTGGCCAAATAACTTTTTCCGTCGTAAATCGCACAAAATATACTTTCTTTATGCACGTCTAAACCTGATGTCTTCATGTCTTTATTTGTTTGTATTTCAACTGCAAATATAAGAAAACAAAGAGTTGGACGGGTTGGCGAGGCTGATAGTCCCGCCAATTTTTATGAGGTTGTGTAGAATTAAAAAATTTCATGCTATCTTTGCAACTTCAGATACGAACTCTATGGATTTTCTATTTAAAAAAGCAGAGCAGGCAGATACCGGGCGCATTTGGCAAATTATTCTGCAAGCCAAAGAACAAATGCGTCAGATGAACAGCCGCCAATGGCAGGATGGCTATCCGGCTATTGAAAATATTGCAAGCGATATTGCAAAGGGCTACGGTTATGTATTGTGTGGAAATAGCAGCGTAATTGCCTATGGCTCTGTTATTTTTGACGGAGAGTCTGCCTATAACGATATTCAGGGGAAATGGCTAACCGACTTACCGTATGTGGTTATTCACCGCTTGGCTGTTGCCGATGAAGTAAAAAATAGAGGAGTAGCTACTTTGTTCATGCAAAAGGTGCAGGAATTGGCCAAACAAAAAGGATTCGGTAGCTTTCGCATAGATACAAATTTTGATAACCTGTATATGCAAAAAATCCTGTTTGCTTTGAATTTTACTTATTGCGGTGAAATTTTTTATGATAAAAATCAACGCCGGGCATATGAAAAAATCCTGTCATTCGATTAAACATAGAAGAAAGTATTAACCATAAATAGAAATATTTTTATGTCTTTGCAGCAAAAAACTCTATGGATAAACAGTCATGTCGAAGCTATTGATAAAATAAAAAGAAACCGGACAAACATTAACCTTTATAATCGATTAAAAAAAATTAACCGAAGCTATTTTCTTTGTTTAATTCAAAATTTTTTTTTACATTTGCGAAAAATATTAAATCTTTACTAATACCAAATTTTATATTTATGTTTAAAAATCATCCGAAAGGGTTATATGCATTGGCTCTGGCCAATACAGGAGAGCGATTCGGTTATTATACCATGATAGCCATTTTTGTACTGTTTTTGCAGGCAAAATTCGGGCTTAGTTCAGCCGCAGCCACGCAATTGAACGGTATTTTTTTAGCGTCCGTTTATTTTTTACCGCTTTTGGGCGGTATTATTGCCGACAATTGGTTAGGATACGGAAAAACCGTTACCTTAGGAATTATTGTAATGTTTATCGGCTATTTGTTGATGACAATTCCGGGAATGGGTATGATTCCGTTGATTGTCGCTTTATTTGTAATTGCTTTGGGTACAGGGCTTTTTAAAGGAAATTTGCAAGTAATGGTAGGTAATCTTTATGACGATCCCAAGTACAAGGAACGCCGCGATCCTGGTTTCAGTCTGTTTTATATGGCAATTAATATTGGTGCCATGTTTGCTCCTGCCGCCGCCACTGAGGTAACAAACTTTTTCCTGAAAAAAGCAGGTCTGTTTTACGATGCAAAAATTCCTGCGCTGGCGCATCAATTCTTGAATGAAACGATTAAACCGGAAGGTAGGGCGGAACTTACTGCGCTTGCTTCTACTCAAAATGCAGGAATAACCGATTTGACGCAGTTTAGTCATTTATACATCGACCGGTTATCGGAAGCTTATAATTATGCTTTTGGCGTGGCGTGTATTTCGCTGGTTTTGTCGATGTTGATTTTCCTTGTTTTCCGGAAAACGTTCAAACATGCCGACTACAATTCTAAACAGCTTGCCGCACAAGCAAATAAGACAGTCGCAGAACCCGAATTAACTAAAAAGCAAGTAAGCGAACGAGTTGTCGCATTAGTTTTGGTTTTCATTGTCGTAATTTTCTTCTGGATGGCATTCCAGCAAAGTAGCGGAACAATGACCTTGTTTGCCCGCGATTATACGCAAAATTTTGCCGAAGGGTGGACAAGAATCGGATTTAGCGTTTTGAATTTAGCGCTGATTGCTGTCGGCATTTATGTACTTTTCAATATTTTCCAGTCCGCAACAAAAAAAGGGAAAAGCATTTCAGGCATTGTATTTGCAGCAATTTTAGCCCTTTTGATATGGAATTATAGCGGAATGAGTCGGCGCATTGATGTTTTACCACAAATTTTCCAGCAATTTAATCCGTTTTTTGTGATTGCACTGACTCCATTTTCGATTACGATATTTGCATGGCTGGCAAAAACAGGAAAAGAGCCTTCCACGCCTCGAAAAATCGGAGCAGGAATGTTGGTTGCCGCAGCAGGATTTGTGATCTTGGCTATTGCATCTTATCGCCTGGCAAGTCCGGCTGAATTAAAATCGGTGGGAGGCGTAAGTCCCGATTTAGTATCTCCAAACTGGTTGATAAGCACTTATCTCGTATTAACTTTCGCCGAGCTGTTATTAAGCCCGATGGGGATTTCGTTCGTAACGAAAGTCGCTCCTCCCAAACTGAAAGGACTGATGATGGGCGGTTGGTTTGCCGCAACAGCTATCGGCAATTACCTTACTTCCATTCCCGGTCAATTATGGGAAAGCAAGATTCCGTTGTGGGCGGTTTGGAGCGTACTAATTGTTTTGTGCATCCTTTCAGCTGTTTTTATTTTCTCGATAATGAAACGTTTGGAAAATGCAACAAAATAATTTTAGCCCGCTGAATTAAAATTTTCCTAGTCCCTTGTGAAAGTATAAGGGACTGGGATTTATATGTAACTTTTGAAGAATTGTTTTTTTCGGGGTATTGTTAAATTAATATAGGAAGTTCCTTATTGAATTTCAAAAACAGTAATGTCAGCAATTTTTCAACCATGTGTTCAATCTTGCTGTAACATTTTCCTTTTTGGAGGTGCTTTTTTCGGAAGAAATAAATTCTTCATGACTTTTTCAACAATCCGAACAATAATAAGAGGCGTTGATATCTTTTATTTTGTGCCAAAATCTTGTTCCTGTTTGACGATTTTGTAAAAAACCGTCTTTACTATAATTCACACTTCCACATCTTGAACAATTCATACTTTTTTGCGGAAAAAGTAATGATTCTATTTTAAATTAACAATACCGGAGGAAAGAGAATCTAACTTCGTCATTGTACGGAGTTTTTATTAAATTTGTTTTTTCATGGTTTATACGTATATTTGCAACGTTATTTTTAAGATGCGCTTTATTAGAGATCACGATTTGGAAGAAAAATACGAAAAGTTCTTTATGGAAAATTATCCAAGAGTAAAAGCTTTCGCGAAGCAAATCCTGTTGTCTAATCAGGATGCGGAAGACATAGCTCAGGATGTGTTTTTAAAATTGATGGACAAACCTGAAATTTGGAAGGACGAAGAACAAAAAGACGGTTATTTGTACAAAACAACCAAGAATCATATTTTTAATTTCATTAAGCGCAGAAATATAGAACGCAAGTACAAGGAAGAAACGGTATTTGACTACGCGGTCACTGAAGACTTCGGACTGGAGGAAAAACTGTACGTCAAAGAAATACGGTTAATTGCAGCGCACATTATAGAACAAATGCCCGATACGCGAAAAAAGATATTTAAAATGAGCCGCTACGAGGGGAAATCAAACCGGCAAATAGCAGAAATAATGAATATGTCGGTCAGAACAGTCGAACACCATATCTATTTAGCACTCGCCAATCTAAAAAAAACATTAAATCTTTACTCCTCCATTAAGTAATTGTCGCGATATAATTGTTATCTATATAAAGAGTGCAATGCAAATGAACAAATACATTCATAAGATAATACAATTATATACGCAGCAACCGGTCGAAGGCCCTGCCCAAAGCAAGTTTCAGCAGTGGCTTGCGGAAAAGAATTTTTCGCAGGAAAAGGACGAAGTTTTATTTCATATATGGGAAAATACGGAAAATGTCGTAACCGAAGATACCCTGACTTCACTTGCTTCGCTGCAGATCAAACGCCGGATCGAGAAAGAAAGAAAAACTTTCCACTTGCAGGTTTTCCGCTATACAGCTGCCGTCGCTTTACTCATCGCCATATCTTCCCTGTTTTTCCTTTCCGGTAAGTTTAAACATGAACCGGCGCTGACGGAATATTATGCACAATCAGGCGAAGTAGAAAAACTTACATTACCCGACGGTAGCACGGTTCATATAAATGCCGGTTCATGGCTTTTATATCCTGAAACCTACGGTAAAAAAACGCGCACCGTTTACCTTGCAGGCGAAGCCAACTTCAAAGTACGCAGGGATGAGTCCGCGCCTTTTATCGTCAAGTCAAAAACCTTTTCCATTACGGCTTTGGGAACTGAATTTGATGTATCAGCCTATCCTGACGATGCCTGTTTTAAGACAACCTTAATCAGCGGAAGTATTGAAGTCAGACAAAACGGTAATCCAGCAAGCCATATTCTGAAAACGGCAGAACAGTTTACATACCACGAGCTTACAAGGCAATACTCCATCGAAGTCGTGAATCTTTATGATGTAACAGCCTGGCAAAGAGACGAATATATTTTTAACAGTCTGACTCTGCCTGAAGTATTGGATGCGCTGGAGCGTAAATACAACGTGTCTTTCCGCTATGGACCCAATGTATTTAACAGCGACAAATATAATTTTCGTTTCAGAAAACATTCTTCTATTTCCTGTATCATGAAGATAATCATGGAAACTTCAGGAGATATTGATTATGAAAAAACAGGAAATTCATATCACATAACAAAAAAGAAATATAAAAAAAGAGATAAAAGCAGATAAAAATATCTATATTTTTTACGGGAAATCGGCTGAATAAAGCTAATACTAAAGTGTTAATAACTAAATTGTTGAATTTTTTATGAATCATTTAAATGCCAAGCAACATTCCAAAATGTTTATTTTAACGTGTTTGTTTTTCTTACAGGCGCTTATTTCTTATGCTCAAAACAACATAAGAATATCTATCGGTAAAGAAAATCTCACAATTAAGGAAGCATTAAAAGAGATAGAAAAACAGTCAAAAATGTCTGTCGCCTACAATGAATCCAAAATCAATGGAGAAAAACGGATTCAGACAAGCATTGTAAACCGGTCTTTGGATGAAGCGATGAATATGATTCTCGCAGGAACCGGTTTCGGTTACAGGCTACAAGACGAGTACATTGTTATCGTGCCCCCAAAACAGGAAACTGTTGAGAAAAAGATTTCCGGTACGGTAGTTGATGAAAACGGCGAGCCTTTAATCGGCGCGACAATAAGTGCACGGAAATCAGGGTTGGGAACTGTTACCGATTTGGATGGTAATTTCACGCTTTCCATAGAACAGGGAAGCGCGGTGCTTATATCTTATCTGGGCTACTTGACTAAGGAGATAACGGTTACAAATCAGGATGATTACAGCATCAAACTCTTGCCCGATGCAAAACAACTCGAAACAGTAGTCGTTACAGCTCTGGGTATTAAACGGGCGGAAAAAGTCCTTAGCTATAATGTGCAGACAATCAATTCCAACGAACTTACAACAGTAAAGAGCGCTAACTTTATAAATACCCTGACAGGCAAGGTAGCCGGCGCAACCATCAATAACAGCGCCGCCGGACCGGGAGCCGCCGTTAAAGTGGTAATGCGCGGTGCAAAATCTTTAACCAAGAATAACAACGCCCTGTATGTTATCGACGGAATCCCCATGTACAATTCCAATTACGGGAATAATACTACCGACGAACTTTATTCTTCGCAGCCGGGCAGCGAAGGCGCAGCCGACATTAATCCCGATGATATCGAAAATATTTCCCTGCTGACCGGACCTTCGGCAGCCGCGCTATACGGATATGAAGGAGCTAATGGTATCGTTCTCATCACTACAAAAAAAGGACGGACAGACAAGACTTCCGTTTCCTTGAGCAACGGCACAACATTTTCCAACCCGCTCATGATACCGAAATTTCAGAACATTTACGGAAATATAGCCGGAGAAACAGCCAGTTGGGGCAACAAAACGGAGCGCAGCTACGATCCCGCCAAATTTTTCAATACGGGAAGTAATATATCGAACAGCCTTTCGCTGGCTACGGGCAACGACAAGAGTCAATCTTACTTTTCCGCAGCGGCAACCAATTCCGCCGGTATTCTGCCCAATAATGAATACAATCGCTACAACTTTTCTTATCGTAATACGACTTCCTTTCAGAACGATAAGTTTATATTGGACGCGAGCATTAACTATATCATACAAAAGGATAAAAACATGGTTTCGCAGGGACAGTATTTCAATCCTTTGCTCGCACTGTACCTGTTTCCCCGCGGAGAAGATTTCGGTGAAGTTCGTTTATTTGAACGTTACGACGAATTGTCGGGAGTGAACACGCAGTTTTGGACTTACGGCGATCAGGGACTTTCCCTGCAGAATCCCTACTGGATTATGCACCGCATGAACAGAGAGTCAAACAAGAGAAGATATAAACTTTCCGTCGGTCTGCAATACAACATCAACAGCTCGCTGAATATCATCGGGCGTGTTAATGTTGATAATTCGGATTATCGCAATACAGAAAAGCGCAATGCCGGCACTCTGGCTACATTCGCCGGATCGCAAGGCTATTTCCGCCTCGATAACAGAGGAGAACAGCAAACATACGCCGACATCATTGCCAATTACAACAATTATGCAGGTAATTTCAGCATCAATATTAATGCCGGAGCCTCAGTCAAGGATTTTCGCATGAACAGTCATTCCGTTATGGGAAATCTTAACAAGATAACAAATTGGTTTACAACTGAAAATCTTAGCCGCACCAATGGCTTCAAAATGGACGATGACGGAAAAAGGCAGCAATCACAATCTTTATTCGCCAACGCCGAAATAGGCTACAGAAGCAGGCTTTACCTCACACTCACCGGTCGCAACGACTGGGATTCGGCATTAGCTTTCTCCGAATCGGGCGAAAAGTCGTTTTTCTATCCCTCTATCGGTCTTGCCGTTATTGTAAGTGAAATGGTAAGGTTGCCCAAATGGTTTTCTTTCCTGAAAGTGCGCTCTGCATTTACATCGGTAGGTACGGCTTATGACCCGTATATTACCGGAGAAAGGTATGAATATAACACTCAGACGGATCAGTACAACACACAGCTGCTATATCCTAACCGGAATCTGAAACCGGAACTTACCAGTTCTTATGAAGCAGGATTGAATATGCTTTTTTTTAACAATTCTTTCCGGCTGGATGCAACTTATTATAAATCCATGACGCAGAACCAGACGTTTATAGCAACACTCCCCTCTTCATCTGCTTATTCGGGTGTATATGTCCAGGCGGGCAATGTTCAAAACTCCGGCATAGAGATGTCTTTAGGGTACGGCAGGCAATGGGGCAGTTTCGGCTGGAAAAGTTCTGTTACATACAGTTCCAATGAAAATATCGTTAATAAATTGGCTAATGACATTCAAAACCCCATTACCGGTGAAAAAATCTCGATGCCTTATTTGGACAAAGCTACACTTGGCAGCACCGGATCGCCGATAGTGAGACTTACGGAAGGCGGCACAATGGGCGACATATACGTCAACCGCGACTGGAAGCGCGACGACAATGGCTATATTTATTTAGATCCTGTAACATCTCTTCCTTCTTTAGTTGATACGGGCTACAAAAAAGCAGGTTCCTTGCTGGCAAAATCACATGCAGGCTGGCAAAACAGTATTACTTACAAAGGCGTTACACTCAGCGCACTGATCAGCGGGAGGTTTGGCGGATTGGTCGTTTCCAACACTCAAGCCTTTCTTGACCGCTACGGCGTTTCGGAATCCAGCGCCAAACTGCGTGAAACCGACGGCATAAGCATAAGTAATAAAAAAATACAGGCTAAGGACTATTTCAATATCGTAGCCGACGGCACGGGACAGGGCGCTCATTACGTTTATGACGCAACCAATATACGGCTGACTGAAGTAGCCTTACATTATACTATACAAAAAAAATCGGTAAATAACATTGCCGACATTACGGTGAGCGTTGTAGCCAACAACCTGGCGATGATCTACTGCAAAGCACCTTTTGATCCGGAACTGGTAGCCTCGCCTACCAATACTTTTTATACCGGCGTCGATTATTTTATGCAGCCCAGCCTGAGAAACATAGGGTTTAACGTTAAATTACAATTCTAAAACACAGAAAATATTATGAAACAGTATAACTTCAAAACAATATGCCTGGCTCTAAGCTTGTGTTCGTTGATTACATTCTCTTCCTGTACCGATAAATTTGAAGAGTACAATAAAGATCCTAATAATCCGAATCCGGAAGATTTGACAACTGCGGAAAGAATAGGTATCCTTTTCCCCGGAATGCTTTACATGATGCATAATTCGCAGGAAAACGACAATCAGATGATCGAACAGATGGTCGGCAACCAGTATGGCGGCTATATGGCTACAACCAACAAGTGGCAAGGCACAAATTTCGGAACATTCAATCCCGCTCAGGGCTGGGTAGAATATCCGTTTAATAAACTTTTTACGGGATTTTATTCAAATTATTTAAAAGTAAGCCGGATAACAGAAAAGAAAGGTTATATCTACGCCTGGGCGAATATCATACGGGTAGCGGTTATGCTCAGGGTAACGGATACTTACGGTCCTATACCGTATTCCAAGATGGGCGACGGACTATTAGCTGTGGAATACGATAACGTGCAGGACATTTATCATAACATGATTAATGATCTGAACAAAAGCGTAGCCGCGCTGACCGCCTTTGTTGAGGAAAATAAAGGCAACGCCAGTCCGGTAGCGGAATACGACCGCATGTATAACGGAGATTTTGCAAAATGGATTAAGTTTGCCAACTCACTGAAATTGCGGATGGCAGTACGTATAGCGCTTGTAGATACCGATTATGCCAAAGATGTTATGCGAAGCGCTATTTCCGGAGGCTGCATCGAATCCAATTCAGACAACGCCTTTTTGCCTGCTATTGACAACCCTTATCGCAAGTCGGCTTTCGACTGGCAGGACTTGGCAGTCAATGCCACGCTTACCGCATACATGAACGGGTGGTCGGATCCGCGCCGCCCGGCTTATATGACAACGACAAGCGACGGCTTATATCGAGGTGTCAGAATGGGTATCAGCAATATTGATAAAAACATTTATGGCAGCGCGTTGTTTTCCAAACCAAACTTTGCGGCAAATTCGCCTTTGCTTGTTTATTGCGCCGCCGAAACGTATTTCTTGAAAGCGGAAGCCGCCCTGAGAGGATGGATAAGCGGCGATGCCCAAAGTCTGTACGAGCAGGGTATTATTACTTCGATGAATCAGCATGAGGTAGCCATAGGGAATTACCTGTCCGTCACCGCAAATCCTCAAAATTACACGGATCCGGTAACTCGTGCGAGTTTCAATGTAGCCTCCTCTGCCAATGGAGGAAATGTAACAGTGGCATGGGCAAGCGCAATAACCGGCGCTCGCAAACTGGAAGCTATCATCACCCAGAAATGGCTCGCCAATTATCCTTCGGGCTTTGAAGCTTGGTGCGATTTCCGCCGCACAGCTTGCCCGCGTCTTATACCAGCAATGAGCAATCTCAGTTCAACAAGCTCCGGCGGATCGGTACATAATCCCGACATTATAGATCCGGTAAACGATACTTACGCCGTCAGGATGGTTCGTCGTTTGCCTTACCCTGTTTCCGAATACAACGGAAATCCCGACAATATTAAACATGCTGTAGAAAAACTACTGGGCGGCCCGGATGAATTGTCTACTAACATCTGGTGGGCAAAAAAATAATACAATAACAGTAAAAAATGAAGATTATGAAAATCATAAAAAATATATTTATGCTTGCTTTATGTGCAGGAGTCCTCTCTGCGGCAAGTTGCAGCGACTGGACAAAAGCAGAATCGATTGATTTTAAAAATCAGGATCTGAACGGGACAAATAAAACGGAAGAATATTACGCATCTTTGCGCGAATGGAAAAATACGCCGGATTTGCCTCAGACCTTCGTATGGTTTGATTCATGGGCGGGCGGACTGTCAGGCGAGGGATCGCTTTCGGGACTTCCCGATTCGGTAACTATCGCTTCCAACTGGGGAGGACATCCCAAGTTTAGTCTTAGCCCTGAGAGGAAAGCCGATATGGAATATGCACAGAAAGTGAAAGGAACCAAAGTTGTAGTTACACTTTTCTCTGCATCCTGCGGAGATGATATGCCTAAAGATTCGATATACAATATCGGCAACAGTTCCGATCTTGCCGTTATTACTCCCGCAATCCGTAAATATGCCGAAGCTATTTACGA
>JAIRPX010000229.1 GCA_031256775.1 Dysgonamonadaceae bacterium | reverse complement strand
AGCAAAATGGGAACGGAAATTCTGGAACTGCTTCTTGCATTGAACCGCGAAGGAACTACTATCGTTATGGTTACGCATGATGAAAAAATTGCGGAACGCACGCACAGGATAGTACGTTTATTAGACGGTAAGATACAATAACACATGATTGATTCCAATATATCACAAATAGAAATCCAGCCATTTGCAACTTCCGATAAAATCCGGCAATACATAGCCGGTTACGAAGGGCGGCATTTCGAAATCAGCGAGTCTGTTGCGAATTTGATCGCCGTCATGCAGGAATCGGAAACGATGGCAAATGTGGCAAAAAAATACAGAGGAGCTGATGGCAGGCAGTACAGCGAATCAGATTTGGAAAAAATCGTCGAACGCTGTATTGCTCCAATATTGAATGCCCCGCAAACGCCTCATAAACATCCGTTTTTATTCAAGCTGGAATTGTTATCCCAATCGACCATTGAAAAATTTTCAAATGTACTGAAAATAGTTTTTCACAAATATGTTATTGCAGGATTGCTTTTGTGTATTATTGCTCTGAACAGTTATTTCATTGCTAACGCCACCATGCTGGTCTATTTTGGCGATTTGAATGTATATATCATACTTGGCGTTTTATTATTGCTGTTGCTGTCGTCGTTCATACATGAACTTGGTCATGCTTCTGCCTGTCGGCATTTCAATATAAAACATGGCGGGGTAGGCTTTGGTCTTTACCTGACTTTTCCAGTTTTTTATACCGACGTGTCGGAAACATGGAAACTGAAACGGAAAGAACGGCTTGTCGTAAACATGGCAGGCGTGTATTTTCAGTTAATTATGCTGATTCCTTTTTTTCTTTTTTATTTTTTCACAGATGATCACGTTATTAAATGGTTTTTGTTAACCGTCAATATCGGCTTGATGGTTACGCTTAATCCTTTTTTTAAATTCGATGGCTATTGGATTGTATCCGATTTGCTGGGTGTTTCCAATTTAAGACAAAAATCAGGAGAATTAGTACGGTATTTTTTCAGGAAATTATTGAAACGTGAAACGGGCAAAGCGCCTTACTTGCAACGGATAAAAAGGGCTGAGAGAGTGGCTTTGATTACTTATACAATAATAGTTAATCTTTTCTTTGGATTTTATTTCTTCTTTTTGCTGCCGGCATTTATTTATCATTTCTATACTTCATTTCCTCCTTTGATGGAGCAGTTGATTTACAGGTTGTCGAGCGGGCAGGCGATTGATTTGGGTTTGATACAGGCAATTTTTGTACAGTTGATTTTCATGGCGTTGATTGTATATATGCTGATTCGTATGTTAAAGCCATTTTTAAGCAAATTCATGAAGCGTAAAAAATCATTATCACAGGAAAATTATGCCATATCATGATGCACACAAGTTACAGGCAGGATGGTTCGACCTGTTGTTTATAGGAGGACTTGTTGCCATTATCCTGTTCAGAGTCAATGAGCCGATGTTTTTGTTTGGCGTTCTGTCTGCTTTATTTTTGCTGTGGAAATGGAAGAAAAATCCTGTACCGTTTACGTGGGTTGATAAATCAATAATAGTCATTTTAATCTATCAGATTCTGAATATTTTCTTTTCGGTGGAACCGCTATCCGGTTTTTTCGCAATTAAAACGCTTGTTTTCAGTATTATTTTTTATTTTCTGCTTCGTACAGGAATCAACAGATCACCTAAAATCGAAACATTTTTGTTTGTCTTTTGCTTCCTCATAGCCCTGTTATGCTGTGTAGCGCTGATTACCTTTTTATTGTTCCGAGCAACTTGCGTTTATGTAGAATTTACCGAACTGTATGATTTCCGGTATTTGTATAAGCCGCTGGGCTATCTTTCCAATGTATGGGGAACTTTGCTTGTTGGTTTTACAGGTATTGTTCTGTTAGCCTTACATTTGGATAATCAAAAGAAAACGCATTTTTATTTCTATCTTGTTCTGTTTTCTTTGCTGTTGTGGAATATTGTCGTTTCTTTTTCGCGGGGCGTATATATTTCTACTGCTGTTTTATTGGTTTTATACCTTGTTTTCCTGATTTCTTCCAGTATCAGCAAGATGCAAAAGAGAGGAATATTGATTGCCTTGCTGTTTCCTTTACTTATTTCCGGTTTCATTAACAAACAGGATGTTATAAAAACCTTGCAATTCAATAAAACCCTGTCGCAACAGCGAAGTATTGAAAACAGGGTTGAAAACATGTCCTTTTCGTATGAATTATTGAAAGAAAATCCTTTAACCGGTACGGGAGCGGGAACTTATTCGCTGGTAATCAATGAATACCGCTACGAAGATGATAACAATAGTTTTACAAATTTTGCGCCCAACGGATATACGCAATTATTAATAGAACAGGGTGTTTTAGGATTTATTTTCTGGGGTTTGCTTTTTGTTATTGTATTTATTACTATTTTTAAAAAGCGAAAAGATTCGCAGGTAGCTATCATTACCGGGATTATTTTTGTCGCAGTCTTAATGAGGGAAGCTACTTTTCCCGTCCTTTTGGAAAGCGGAGGATTTCAATTGCTGATTTTTACCGTTTTAGCCATTTCTCAAAATATGTTGTCCTGTAAAGAAACGCATAAAACATCAAAATATATCCGCTATTTTCCGGTTACGACATTAGGTATTGCTATTTTAATCTGCACATATTCAATTCATTGCACGATAGACGAAGACAATAATCAAAAAGCTTTATATGCAATGAATACTGGAAAGTTGGAAGAAGCAGAAAAATATATATCAAAAACAAGCGAAAGAACTCCTTATTTAATCAATAGAAGTCTTATATGCAAGGAATTATATAAAAATACGCAGGATACATCTTTTCTGAATAAAGCAGAAAATTACCTTCGGAAAGCGGCATTGAAGAATCCGTACGATATGATGATAAACTTTTATCAGGCTTTTATTTTAAGGGAAAAAGGAGAGAAAAAACAGGCGCTGGCTATCTTAACGGAATTGACGCAAAAATTTTCCAATAAAAGCCTGTATCGGTTGGCAGTTTTCGATATTTTATATCAGGATGGAGAACCGGAACGGGCAATTCCTCATTTAGCGCAAGCCGTCGAATTGTCGCCCGATTTGTTGAGCAGTTCCTATTTGCAGGATATTTTGATGAAAGACAAGCTGTTAAGCGAATCATTAAAAAACGATTTATTACATACAGCCTTGATTGAAAAAACGGTTTCCGATCCGGTTTTGCTTGCCAAAAGTGCAAAAATACTTCTGTCATTCGGCTTCGAAAAAGAGGCAAAATCCTATTTGGAAAAAGCGATTAAGCAATTGCCCAATTTGATTTATCCCTACTACTATTTGTGCATGATAGAAACCAAACAACATAATTCGGAACAAAGTATGATTTATTTAAAGAAATTTGTATTTTTGTACTCCAGCATTTTATCGAAAGATATAATTGATAAAACAGTTAATTCCGGTGAAATCGCAAAACTGCTTTCTAACAGAAGATATTTTACAGATAATTCTTATATGGCTAAATTTCAAACATGGTACCGAAGTTCAAC
>JAIRPX010000198.1 GCA_031256775.1 Dysgonamonadaceae bacterium | reverse complement strand
GTTTTGCGAGAAGGCGCGTAGCGCCAGTATCTTTGTAGCCGTGTGCGTAAGCGCACGGTAAAGGATGTACGGAATATAACAGAGCAGCGTAGCTGCGATACCTTAATTTTTATTTATTTCATATTTATGAATTAATTTGCTGTTAAAAAAGATGTCGCAGCTACGCTGCTCAGGGAAAGGTCTGTGTTTTCCAACCGTGCGCTTACGCACACGGCTACAAAGATGTTGCAGCTACGCTGCTTTGCGAGCGTTAGCGAAGCAATCCAGAAATTAGTTTTCAGTTTTTCATGTCTCATTCATCGTTTTTCCCCCTGTATTTTTATCAGTTTTTGTGTAATCCGAAGTTTTTATGCTATCTTTGTCGAAATTAAACAAAAACAAAAAGTGAACAGATGAAAAAAGCAATTATTTTATTAACCCTCTGCGTTTGCATTGCGCAAGCCAAAGGTCAAACTCCTGTCGATTACGTCAGTACCTTAGTTGGCACGCAATCGAAACATTCTCTATCAACAGGTAATACTTATCCTGCAATTGCCATGCCATGGGGAATGAATTTCTGGTCGCCCCAAACCGGCAAAATGGGCGACGGATGGGCTTATACCTACGATGCCGACAAAATTCGCGGTTTCAAGCAAACTCATCAGCCAAGTCCCTGGATTAATGATTATGGACAGTTTGCCATCATGCCCGTTACCGGAAAACCTGTTTTCAACGAGGATGAACGCGCCAGCTGGTTTTCTCACAAGGCTGAAATAGCCAAGCCGTATTATTACCGTATTTATCTTGCCGATTATGACGTTGTTACTGAAATTGCGCCTACTGAACGGGCAGCAATGTTCCGATTCACATTTCCCGAAAACGAACATTCATTTGTTGTAATTGACGCTTTCGACAAAGGTTCGCAGGTGAAAATCATACCCAGCGAAAACAAAATTACCGGTTATACGACAAAAAACAGCGGCGGCGTTCCCGAAAATTTCAAGAACTATTTTGTCATTGTTTTTGACAAACCGCTTACATACAAGGCAACTTTTGCCAATGGAACTTTGACGGAAAATAACCTGGAATCGAAAGACAGTCATACGGGTGCAATCATAGGATTTTCAACCCGTAAAGGCGAAATCGTACATGCCCGCATAGCGTCTTCTTTTATCAGTCCAGAACAGGCGGAACTGAATCTTAAAGAGTTAGGCAAGAACTCTTTCGATGCTGTTCAGGCAGCAGGCAAAGCCCGTTGGAACGAAGTTCTGGGCAAGATTGAAGTAGAAGACAAGGATATTGACCGCCTCCGGACGTTCTATTCCTGCCTCTACCGTTCCGTTCTGTTTCCACGAAGTTTTTTTGAATACGACGCCAACGGAAACGCAATACATTACAGTCCTTACAATGGTCAGGTATTGCCAGGTTACATGTTTACCGACACAGGATTCTGGGATACTTTCCGCTGCCTGTTTCCTTTCCTTAACCTGATGTACCCTTCAATGAACGTCAAAATGCAGGAAGGATTGGTCAATACGTACAAAGAAAGCGGTTTCCTGCCAGAATGGGCAAGTCCCGGACATCGCGGTTGCATGATTGGAAATAATTCTGCATCTATCGTTGCCGACGCTTATTTGAAAGGCTTGCGCGGATACGACATCGAAACGCTTTACCAGGCGGTATTGCACGGGACAGAAAACGTACATCCAAAAGTATCTTCTACCGGAAGATTGGGATATGACTATTACAATCGTTTGGGATATGTCCCTTATAATGTGAAGATTAATGAAAGCGCCGCACGCACGCTGGAATATGCCTACGACGATTGGACAATATATCAGCTGGCAAAAGAATTGAAACGTCCTCAGGACGAAATCGACCGTTTTGCCAAGCGCGCAATGAATTACAAAAACCTCTTCGATTCCGAAACCAAACTCATGCGCGGACGTAACGAAGACGGCAGTTTCCAGTCGCCTTTCAATCCGCTGAAATGGGGCGACGCCTTCACCGAAGGCAACAGCTGGCATTATACGTGGTCGGTTTTCCACGATCCGCAGGGATTGATTAATTTGATGGGAGGAAAAGCAGTTTTTAATCAGATGATGGACTCCATGTTTAATGTACCGCCACTTTTCGATGCAAGTTATTACGGAAGCGTGATTCATGAAATCCGCGAGATGCAAATCATGAACATGGGTAATTATGCGCACGGCAACCAGCCTATACAACATGCTATTTACCTGTATAACTATTCAGGCGAGCCATGGAAAGCGCAGTACTGGCTACACGAAGTGATGAACAAACTCTACAGCGCTGCTCCCGACGGTTATTGCGGCGACGAGGACAACGGGCAAACATCCGCATGGTATGTTTTCTCTGCGCTTGGATTCTATCCTGTCTGTCCAGGCTCAGGCGAATATGTTATAGGTTCGCCTTTATTCAAAAGGGTTGTACTGCATCTTGAAAATGGAAAAAAGGTTACGATCATAAGTAATAACCACGAGCGAGAAAACCGTTATATCGCTTCGATGCTGGTTAATGAAAAAGTATATTCCAGGAACTACCTGAAACACACAGATTTATTGTCGGGCTTGAATATCCGCTTCACCATGTCGCCTGCGCCAAATAAAACGCGGGGAACTAAAAAGGAGGATTTCCCATATTCATTTAGTAATGCGAAATAAATAGCCTAAAATACCTATCCGTAGAGACGCAATTAATCGCGTCTCTACAATTTACATGCTATTTTGAATTTATTGTTTTCACCCACGAAAAGCCCAAATATATATTACGCAGTCCCTGATTTGTGCTATACAACAACGAATTATAAGAATCTTTATTTTCGGAAATCACATAGTTTTTATTGTATTTCAAAGGCGAACTAAAACCGATTTTGCATAATGCCTCTACTTTCAGCAAATTGCTGTTATTCAAAGCATACCATAATCCGGCACCTAAGATTAAACCTCCATTAAAATTAAAATCCAAATCTTCCTTGCCTTTAACATCAAAATTACCATAATCGTAATAATGATCAAATTCAATTTCAAAGTATTTGTCGTATATACCGTGATAATCAGCATTTATATTGTATTCAGCTTTCGATGACAGGGTTGGCTCAATAAACACTCCTGCCTTTAAAGAGAAGAAAAACGGATTTTTTGCCTTTTCGCCGATCTGACTTACATATTCAACGCTCCCCGACAGGGCGGGAGAAAAAGTTGTGATTGTTTCCTTTAACGAATTGATTTCAATTTTTCGCGTATAATCATCCCCATCATCATCATCATCTGTTGCTGGGTATTTAGTAGAATATTTTCCGTTATAATTATAGGAATACCAGCTTAAATCCAACCCGCCATTTAAAAACAATATGGCTTTTCCCATTTGCGCAATCTGTTTGCCATAGAAGACCGAAAAGGAAAAAGCGCTGGATTTCATCGAAATATCTGGAAAATTTTCCACATTTTCTCCACTCATTTTATTTCCCAAAGCCCCAAGACTATAATTAAAACCTGCTCCATAAATATTTTTTGGAAATCTGATAAATTTAAGCTGATAGAAATGCTCGTCGGCTCTGTTTTTGGAAAATCTGCTTTTGGAATAGTCAAAAACATTTTCTATATTGCCGGATTCGGAAATTTTAATATCGGAAATATCCCACTCGCTTTCAGGGAAGATGCGGCTATGATACTCTTCATCCCAGCCTGTGACAGGTTCGCCAGAGGTTACATTTAGCATGGACATATTATCCTTATTTTCAAGGATAAAATAGTTTTCAAGCGGTTTATCTACCACAATATCTGTTATTACTGCATCCCTGTAAACTTTTTTGTCTGCATCGTACTTTTTTTCCATTTTAATGGTCATTGTGTAATGGAAAGTCCATTGCGGATATTGCATTTCTGTTTGCGTCCTGAATCGGGTGGTTCGTGTAAAGCTGCATTTTATGTGCCATTTACCGCCTGCTAAAACAGGTTCGCCCATTGTGAAACTGCTAAATTCGGGATAAATACGCTTTACGGTTGCCCTGAATTTTGCAAAATATTTTGCCGGAGTTAGTCGCGACGGCGTATTGACAGGGACAATATCATTGTAGATCAAGGCTTTATCATCGAACAGCGCCATAAAATTATCTTCGATATAATTGTCCCTGCCGTAAAGCGACGACATCACAACTTTGTAGTTTTCATACACCTGCAAAGCCGTTGTTTTGACATGGCGTTTTTCGGTAAGCGATTGAGAAAACGCCGAAATACATGCAATAATGATTGCTGCTGCTGTTAATACAATCTTTTTCATTCTACTATAATTTTAGAGGTTAATACGTCGTCTTTTGTCTGAACCATAAGCAGATATATACCTGCGGACAAATTAAAATCGAAGCGCAAAACATCGCCGTCTTTATAACCGGCAACCTGTTTTGTTTGAAGCGTTGTTCCCGACAAGTTTTTCAGCGAAATATGCAAATTACCATCAAATTCCTCGCCAAACGACAGTGAAAAATGATCTTTGGCAGGATTGGGGGAAACAGTGAGTTTAGGACTTTGCACCACTGAAGATTGCGGAGAATCAAGTTTGTAATATGTACGGGTTATACAAGCACAACTATCTTCATAAAAAATATCTACAAAATATTCATGATCTGTGTCAATATTATGTGGCATTTCAAAATATCTAAAATTAGCATATTTATCCTTCTTATAATCTATTGTATCATTATGACATTCATCATTATCATCATAATATATAGTAACATTTTTCGCAACCAAATCAATAAATCCCCATCTGTAAGTCTTCGGCTTATCATCATTAACTAAATCGCAAATCAGGATATTGGACTTACCTTTTTTCATAATAGTGGTTTTATCGGGAGCGCTTCCTAATTTGGTAATTTTAATCGTATCAGAATGAGAACAGTTTAATTCATTGGTTTGCTTAACGATTACTTCACCTTGTTCTGAATAATTCCAATGAACGATAATATGGTTAATATCTATTTTAGTTGTATCGCCCCCTATGACCTCCCACTCATATTTAATACCTTCTTTTATTGTCTCAAAATAATACTCTACATCACCTTCGTTGTGGCAAACGGAAATGTCACCATACAAAGTTAATTTTTCAGGTTTAGGGAGAATTTCAACTATATACTCACCTTCCGAATCTGTCCATTCCGCGTTGCAAATACTATCTTTTGCCTGGCGTTTGAAAGTATACTCGCCAGGCTCTAAATTTTCTGGCAGAGTGTAAGTTTCAGAATCACTTGTTGTATCAATGATAATACCATTTTTTAACCATTGATATGTTATTTTTTCGTCGCCACCCCTTGCAGCTTTTATACTACCAATCGTTTGGGTATCTCCGAAACAAATTTTTGTTTCTATACTTTCTATTTCGCCAGAAGTAAATAGATCGTAAACTGTAACTTTATACTCACCTCCCGAATCTGTCCATTCCGTGTTGCAAGTACTATCTTTTGCTCGGCGTTTGAAAGTATACTCGCCTGGCTCTAAATTTCCTGACAGAGTGTAAGTTTCAAAATCACTTGTATAAATAACAATATCGTCTTTTAACCATTGATATGTTATTTTTTCGTCGCCACCGCTTGCAGCTTCTAT
The DNA here is from genome assembly GCA_031256775.1 of Dysgonamonadaceae bacterium. Classification (GTDB taxonomy): domain Bacteria; phylum Bacteroidota; class Bacteroidia; order Bacteroidales; family Azobacteroidaceae; genus Azobacteroides. The sequence continues at coordinate 14,416 of JAIRPX010000198.1, read as the reverse complement.
ACTACCAATCATTGGGGGGATATCTCCGAAACAAATTTTTGTATCTATATTCCCTATTTTGCCAGAAGTAAATGGAGCATAGACTGTAACTTTATACTCACCTTCCGAATCTATCCATTCCGCCTTGCAAGTACCATCTTTTGCTTGGCGTTTGAAAGTATACTCGCCAGGAGCTAAATTTTCTGGCAGAGTGTAAGTTTCAGAATCACTTGTTGTATCAATGATAGTATCATTTTTTAACCATTGATATGTTATTTTTTCGTCGCCACCCCTTGCAGCGTCTATACTACCAATCGTTTGGGTATTTCCGAAACAAATTTTTGTTTCTATACTTTCTATTTCGCCAGAAGTAAATCGAGCGTAAACAGTAACTTTATACTCACCTTCAGAATCTGTCCATTCCGTGTTGCAAGTACTATCTTTTGCTTGGCGTTTGAAAGTATACTCGCCAGGATTTAAATAGTTTAAGACGCCGGAATATGTTGTTGAATCGCTACCTGTACGTTTATTGTTTCTAAGCCATTTATATGTTATTATCCCGTCGCCACCACTTGGGTCTTCTTCGCTATCTATCGTTATTGTCTCAGTTGAGTTGTAACAGATTCCTATACTATCAGTTTTTATTTTACCTACTTTAAATTCTGGCAAAACAGTAATTTTAATAGTATCAGAATAGACTTCTTCGCAACCATTCATATATTTCAAACGAAACCAAGTTGTATACTTCCAGGTTGAAGTAAAACTCAAACTATCTGCATTTTCTATGTGAGAAAAATCGACGTTGTTATCAGATTGTTCCCATTGGTATGAAAATTTGTTACTGCCTTCACCTGTGCAATCTGTACCTGAAAGTTCCACAGAAGTATTATAACAAATAGTATCTTTTTCAGAACTAATTATACCTGGCAAAATTGTTTTAATTAAAACTGTAATATAAATTGTATCTGCATCCTGCCGATCTTTGACATTATTTCTAAAACACCGTATATAATTTTGAGTTGTAATATTTTTCAATTCCAAAGAATCATCCTCATTCCAATCTTTGCCGGGTGCATTTTCCCAACAGGTTTCATTATCATCTTCACATTCTATTTTTTTTATTTGCCACAAATAGAATTGCCCAGCATTAGAATTGTCAGGGGCAATACGTACTATTGTATCGCTGCCTGAGCAAACATAAACAATATCTTGCGTCCGTACTTCTCCTGCATTAACAAAATGCAGAAAAAATATACCGGCAATAATCAATGCTAATTTTTTAATACTCATTTTCATCGTTTTTAATATTTAATTTTTATTTATTTTCTAAAATCATGTTAATCATATAAATCTTATCAAAATCACAGTTCAGACATCCACAGTTCAGACATTCCTTTCAAAAATTAAATCTCCGGGAGTAGCTTTCAGCTTGTTCCTTAGGAAAATAACTGTTGCTATAGCCGAAATAAGCGGTATCACAAGAACTGTAACTATCACCCACACATCGCAAAGCGAAAAATGCGGCATTCCGCCTTCGTATTGCCACCATTTAAGCATATTAAACACAATTTCCGACAACCCCAAAACAGCAATTACGGCAATTAAACCCTTAATTATCATCAACATAAATACAGAGAGATAGGTGCTTATAATCTGTTTATTAGCCAATCCAAAAGCCATTATCGTTCCCAGATTTTTTGAAATACGGCGAAAATGCGCATCAATCAGGAAATAGAGGAAAATAGTGACAAAGGCAATGGCAATTATTGCAATAAACAGGCAGAGCATTGAAGATAAAATGTTGAATGTGTTGAAGTTTTCTTTTGCTTCAATCTGCGCCATATCTATACGGATACCGTGTTTTTCTTTTGCCATGAGCGAAAATGCCTTCACTTTCGCAAGGTCTTCAAACATAAACGACAAATAATTAGGCTGCAACTGAAAGCCTTTGTCGAAAGCCCAGTCGTAGGTGCGGTACACGTCTTTTTCCTTTTCGCAAATTTCGGCAACAGCTTTGTTAAGCGCCTGGTAAACAGAATCGCGAATGATAATCCTGAATTGCGTTGCAGGACGTAACAGATTGTCAATCTGCGTTTTTTCAAAATAATCGTCGTCGTATTCCAAACCGGTATTATCCAGGCAGGTTTTCAAACGGTTTTCAAAACCGGCGTCCGGATTTTCGGCAACTAAATACAGGTCGTGAAAATAATTTTCATGATTTGGAACAATGAACGGCTTGTTTCCGCCTGCATTTTGCTCCATAAAATATACAGGAGCAATAAAATCAAGCAAGTCGGGAAGCTGTTCAACAACGGCAATAACCGGAATCGGAATTTCAAAATAATCTCCAAAGTTTTTCAAACCGTATTTTTCCAGGTTTTCTGCCGAACCCGGAAAAGTGTAATTTATATACAGCGGATAATGCGACTTGTCGTCATAACCAAGCCTCAGCATCAGGTCTTTTGTAACAATCCAGCCGTAGTCGTTTTCATCTATTTTTTGCCGACGTACAACAACGGTATTTTCCCCGTCCAGAATCCTGTTGAGCAAATTACTGTCATACAGGACACTGCGTCCTTCTACGCGCTTCATTCCATAATCTTTGGTGAAAACATATTCCAGGATGTAGTTGTTTGCCTCTATGGTCGAAATATTGAAAGTGTCTTTCATCTGATTTGTTTCTTCCATAAAAGCCTCAAAATTAGGCTGTTCTTTCACATCTATCCAGTTTATGAAGGGGTCGCTCATTTTGTAGGACAGGAATTTCATGCCGCTACGACTAAATTCCAGCGCAAAAATGGTTACGGCAAAAACAACAGCCAGTATCCAGAAGTTTCGCCAGCCTTTGCCAATAATCAGTTTAAACTCCTGTTTTATAAATATATCCGAGTATTTCTTTGCTTTCATTGCATTAATTTTTTTAGATTTTCGTTTGAAATTATTCTTTTACCGTGAAACCATTTCCCGTCGCGTTTTTCAAAAACACTGTCACTGTCGATTTTTCCCAGAGTTTCTTCCTTATGAATTTTAATAATCCTGTCGGCATATTTCACGGCAAGTTCGGGCGAATGAGAAACGATGATAGCAGTTTTCACCTCACTCCCCTGCCCTCTCGTCTCCTGTGAAGTGGGAGGAATGGCGTGTATTTCGTCGGCAACAATTTTCATCAGATTATCGGCATTTTCGGGGTCGAGATTTCCTGTCGGTTCGTCCCCGAAAATAATATTGAAATTAGGCATGAATGCACGCACAAAGGCGAGGCGCTGCTGCTGTCCGCCCGAAAGTTCGCCGACTTTTTGCCTGTTCTCGTTCAGAATCTGTTCCAGCCCAACCTGTTTCAATGTCTCTTCGTATTTTTTAGTTCCGCCTTTAACAAGTTGCGGGATAACAGCATTTTCCCAAATTGAAAAATTAGACATCAGGTTTGTTTGCTGGAAAATGAAACTGAAATATTTTTTACGTATTTCCGAAAGAACGCTGTTTTTCTGTCGCCAAACCTTCGTAACGTCAATTTCATTATCTTTTTCCGGATAAATCATAAACTTACCGGCGGAAAGGACGGTATTATTCATCAGCCCCAAAGTTTCGAGTATGGTGCTTTTGCCGCAACCCGACTGTCCCACAATAAAAACCACTTCCCCTTTCGGAACAATCAGTTCATCTACTTGCAGTACAATTTTCGGGTTGTCGGCACTTCGTTCATAAGAACACTGTAGATTATTTATTTCAAAATAGTTGTTCATTTTTTCAATACATTCATTTTAATTTATTGCAATTCTCATAAACTCCTGGCATATCTTCCATTGGAATCCAGTAGTAAGTAATATTATTTCTCCGAAAACGTCCGTCGTAATTGGCGTCTGAAATGATTTTCCTCAATCTGTTGAGTTTATACCTGAACTCTGTAATGTAATTTTTCAAAACCTCTTCTTTCAGACCTGATATTTTATTAACTTCGATTTTGCAAAGATTAAGCGGCGCCGGTATTCCATATATTTGTCCGAGCAGCCTGTCCATATCCATATTCCTTATTTCCTCCTCGCTTAACTGTCCGAAGATTGTCTGCCCGATTTTAACTATTGTATCCTGAAACGCTTTTGCATCGAAAGTAACGCTTGGCGAATTTATTGCAGAGAATTGCTGAACAAGTTCTTCCAATTCTTTTTGCGAGAAAAGCAGCACATAATCAAAGAGTTGGTATTCCGATTTGTCTGTTTTTACGGTCGCATATCCATTAATCACTGCATTTCCTCCATTTTTCAGATACGAAATGTATCTGTTGACGTCTGTTTCGTTCCATTTGCGCGATTTAAGTATTTCTTTCAGTCGTTGTTTTTGCAGCGGCATTTTTTTTGCGGTAATGATTGCAATATCCAGGTTCTGTGCATCCTGTCCTGTTTTAATCTCTGCAACCAAATCTTCCAGTTTTTCGATTATTCCTGGCGAAATCTCAGATTTGAGCGTAACAATGGCTGCAACGGGATAAATATCCGCAGCAATTTCACCCTTACCAAATACGAGAAACCTCATTTTGTCGGCGTCCATTCTTTGTCTGGAAAAATCGCTGTATTCCCATAGCGGATTTTGCATTATTTCGTTTGTCCAGAGTTGCCGTGCGTCGTCCATTTCGTAAAAAACACCAGGACAAATATTCCTGCTTCTGTAATAATCAATTGCGTTCTGCCCGCGCGACGGTTCTAATGACAGACGATGATTCCATTCCGTGATGTATTCTTCCTGCATCCAGCCATAAACATTTTGCTGGCGGTTGCCGACCATCATTTCGCGCGACAGGAGATAATATTTTGTGTTGCCAACCATTTCCGTTTTCATCACAAACATAATGTCGAGCGTCGTTGCGTTGTTATTTATCCCTGATTCTTCATTTGGTTCAAGATAGAATGGCGGATTTTCAATGATATGTTCGGGATCCGACATATTGTTTATAATCAATGCTTTCCTGTAAACTCCGTTGTGGCTGCGCGGACATTCTTCCCAAAGCAGCAAATTATCGACAGAAATCCATCCGAAACACTGCGCGTCTTTTATTTTCAGAGCGTCTTTGTATAATGACTTATATATCAAGGCAAAACCATTTTTGATTTCCGCAATATAAAGCTGCTCCATAAATCCCAGCGTGGAATGAACGGCAGACAAAGTATTCGGCTCTATGTAAGTTTTGTTGTTGTCGCGGTCGCTATATACTTTCCATGCAAGCGAATTTGCCTGTCCAAAATCATTGTTTTTGATTTTGTCAACCGCCCAGTCCTGCCAGGTTTGAGACATTGCGCGGTCGGGCTGAACTTTCCTGCCAAATGCAATATATTCTGGCGTCGAAACCTTGCATTTGCCAGGCAAAGACTGTCCTGTCGCTGTTGCATTTACTAACAGTTGCGCTAATGCTAACAATAAAACACTCCTGATTTTCATTTTTTTACCTGTATTTGCTTAATTCGGCGCAGTCGTCATAAACTCCAGGCATATCTTCCATTGGAATCCAATAGTAAGTAATATGATTTCGAGAAAAACGTCCGTCGTAATTACTGTCCGAATTAATTCGTTTCAGTCTGTCGAGTTTATTTCTGAACGTCGTGATATAATCTTTCAGATCGTCTTTCTCCATATTGGGTATTTTCTTGATGTCGAGTCCGCAAAGATTTATCGGCACGGGTATTCCATATATTTGTCCGAGCAGCTTGTCCATATCCATATTCCTGATTTCATCTTCATTGAACTGACCGAGCATTGCCTGTCCCATCTTAACAATAGCATCCTGAAATGCCTTTGCATCTGAAACAACGTTAGACGAATTTATTGCAGAAAGATGCTGGATAAGTTCCTCCAACTCATTTTGCGAGAAAAACAGCACATAGTCGAAGAGCTTGTGTTGAGACTTATTTGTTTGTACGGGCGCATATCCTATAAATTTAGTAGTACCTCCGTCTTTCATATACTCAATATATTTGCTAATTTCCGTTTCGTTCCAGTCGTATAGTTTCAAAATTTCTTTCAGTTTTTCTTCCACGAGGTATCCTCCGGACGAAGCAGTTGCATTGTTTGATTCCAGCAGGGTAAGCTGCTTAAATACAAATTCCTGAAAATCGGAAACATTACCGACAATTATTTTTTGCAGTCCATCCATTGTTTCCGACTGACCTGAATTTGCATATTTGTATGAATCGTAAACAGGCAATTCATCGCTGCTGCCTTTTCTTGACAAGACATACAGTCGATTGCTTTGCAGCTTATATTCCAGTTCCCCGCTTTTGATTCTGTTTTCGACTTTGTTAGCCAGTTCCTTTTGCAGTTTTCCTGTTTGAATGGCGAAATCGTCGTAAGCAGCAGATCCTGCATTATTAACCTGGTAAGCTATGAAATTGATTCGGTTATCAAACATTTTTTCAGCTAATTTTGTAACATTATCCTGCCACTTCACGCCATCCGGATCGACACGGCGATTACCTGCGTTGCCAATAAGTATAACAAAGTTGGTATGAGAACTTTCGTATCCCATTTTCCGCGTATCCAGCGCTGTTTCCAGACCTGCAAACATTGCATTGTAGTCGTCGGCTCCGTAAGCTCCAGCCGTTTCCTGATTTAACGCAACGAATGATGATATTTTTGAAGCAACGAATGAAGATATTTCATCAATCTTACCGGTTATTTTTTTGTAGGCAATTTTATCCTGGTCGCCATAATTCTTGTAAAGCACGACGCCCGTTTTCATCGGATATTTAAAATCGCTTTTCATAATAGAAGTCAAAGCATTTGAAACCGACTGGAAATAAGTTTTCATTGCAGAGGTGGCGTCAATCACAAATATCACATTGATATTGTCTTTTGCCTGCTTCAGCAATTCGATTTTTTTCAGTAGTTCCGGATCTATCTTTTGAGACGACACGGAAGAAATGGAAGCGACATGAAAAATGCCGTCGCCAATTTCCCCTTTTGACAGGATCGGATTGCGCATTGTATATTCGTGCATTCTTTTGGTGCTAAAATCGCGGTAGAGCCACATCGGATTTTGCGTCACTTCGTTAGTCCAGAGTTGACGCGCATTATCCATTTCGAAAAAAATAGCAGGAGAGATATTTTTATTCTTATAATATTCAACCGTTTTTGAAGCGTGTGTAGGTTCTATCAGCAGACGTTGATTCCATTCGGTGATGTATTCTTCAGGCATCCAACCATAAACAGTTTGCGTGCTGTTGCCAATTAACATACCTCTCGACAGAAGATAATATTTTGAACCGCCGACTATTTCGGTTTTCATAACAAAATAGATTTCAAGATCTTTTGCTGTCTGCGAAGGATTTACTTTAGCCCTTTTATTTGGTTCCATAAAAAAAGGCGGATTTTTTTCAGCGATAGAACCATGTTTTGTAGGATCGTGTACTACCAGCGCTTTTTGATAAATTTTGCTGTGGCTACGTGGACATTCTTCCCAAAGCAACAAATAATCTACTGGAATCCAGCCCATACACTGCGCATCCTTAGCTATTGCCTGACCTTCATAAGATGATTTATACACCAATGCAAAACCGTTATGAACGTCTGCAATATTCAGCTGCTCCATAAATGCCAGCGTGGAATGAACTCCAGAAGACACTGTCGGCTCTTTATAAGTTTTGTTGTTGGCGCGATCGCTATACACTTTCCATACAAGAGTGTTTGACTTGCCAAAATCATTGTTTTTTATCCTGGCAACAGCCCAGTCCTGCCAGGTTTTATCTTTCGTCCAATCTGACCAGACTTTACCGGTATTGGCGATGTATTCAGGCAACGAAACCTTACATTTGCCAGGCAATTTTTGCGCCGCTACCGTTCCACATATTAAAAAAAACACTGATATGAGTAAAAGGATTTTCCTGTTCATAAAGACGAAACTATTTGAGTTGATACATTAATATTATATTCAGAATTAAATTTTGTTTTTTGAGCGTTATAGGCGGCTCCGCAGGAGAAATACCGCAACAATACCTTATATTCGGACTGTAACAGACTGTTTACAATCAACATTCTTGCGAGCAGCATATTCTGAAAATTGTTATCAAAAAAGCTGCTACCCACAAAACAGTCGAAATAAATGGCGCTGTAGGATTCATCCTGCAATTGCTGTTCGAGCGAAAGCGAAATATTTTCCAGTTCGTCGGGAATGGAAATTGCCACAGAAGAATTTTGAGAGTCGATCAGACCAAACAGCTTGTTTTTGTTCCATGACTGTTTATCCATTGTTGTATTTTCATTGCTGTAATACAAAACAAAATCGCTTTTCGTAAAACTCGTTTTTAACTTTTCTATTTGCGTTTTCAGTATTTCTGCATCCATCGAATTGTCTAATCTGATATAAATGAAATGCAGGTCTTTTGCAAACAATTGCGTTGCAAACAAAACGCTTATTGCCAATATTATTAAATGCTTCATATTATTTTTAGTATTTTAGTTTTTAACTTTTAGTATTTACAGTTACTGAAATCGACTTAACAATGCCGCCCTTAACCTCAATATTGGTTACGGAAAAAACCGTACTGTTCATACAAGTTTCCCTGATCAGCTGTTTTACATCGTGAATATTTCCTGCGCCTTTTACGATACAGTCGTTACCCAAACATTTTCGTATTTCATCGCCTGCTTCATCATTACAGTCGGCGATAAGTTTCAAGTAAGCGTTAAGCTGTTCTTTTGTCGGTACGGCAACATTTATGTATTCTTCAAAATACATTTCTTTTCTGTCCAGCAACGATTTGGCTTTCGCATTGCGGACATAAAAAGCATATTTTCTACCGCCTGCAATATTCTGAAACACATTATCCTTTTGCCACGTTGTTCCGTCCATTGAAAATTCCGTATCTTCCATTTTGGCGATTTGCAGCGTAACGGTGTAGGTTTCGTTGCTGTTCGCTAACCTTTCCGGCGTTTTCTGTATGGCTGTGATTTGCGGAATCTGCGGCATTTCATCAGATTCTTCATCAATAACTACTATTTCAGCAATATCCTGCTGATTTTTCGATTTATCACTGCAAGCCGAAAACAGCGCTATGAGCGATAATACTGTCGGCAATATTTTTAGTATAAATTTATTCATTTATATATGAGTATTAACATTATTTTCTTACATTTATTGAAACAACTTTACCACTGCCATCAGTCTGTATATCTGTTACAGTATAGGAATTTCCATTTGAAACATCCGTAACAAGCTGATACACATTGCTGATATTGGCAGCGCCAACAACCCTTACATTATTAAATTTCCTCATTTCGTCTCTCGCTGCATCATTATCCTTTGCAATACTGTTTAACAAGCTGTTTAATTGAGAAACGGTGACAGATGCAGGTACGGCAGGTATTGACGCAGATGCAGGCGTAGATTTAATATTTGGCGTTGCATTTGGTAAGACTACCGGAATCGGTTGTAATGTCAGTCGTATGGGTTCAACAACAGCCTTTTTTGCCACTAAACGGCTTGCAGTTTTATCTACGTCTTCATTATACATCGGAGGATTACATACGACCAAAAATTTGCAGTCATAATTATTCGCCAAAAACTTTGACAAAATCCGGCGAACTCCTTCAATATCAGTATATACAGTATGTCCATTCCAGACTCTATAATTTATTTCGCCTTTATTATCATAAAAAATAACCTTGCTGTAATCATTTTGCCTGATATAATCTTTAAGAAGAGTATTTTTTTTTGCGTCGGAAATATTGCTTTTGGCATTTAATTCATTAATATCCAATTCTTTAAAATAACTGGTAATTTCTGATTTTATATGTTTTTCAGATTCTGCGAAAAACGATATGAATTTATTCCATGCGTTTTTTTCTGTTTTTAAATTCATTCCGACGTTCAGATCAATACGTTTTATGCTGCTGTAAACAGTATTTTGTCCGTCTATCCCTGTTGAAACAAAAAAGACGGAGTCATTTTCTTCCAGGCTGACAGGTTCATACAGTTTTTGCAAATCCTCAGGAAAATTACCGTATTCCAGTCCTGACGTTAAAACGACATCCAAAATAAATGCTTTTGGAACAGACCGTTTACAACCCGAAAGGCACAACGCTACCGCTAAAAATATTTGAACGGCAAATATTGAATTAATTATTTTACCCATACCTTATACCAATGCCCTTTGGATTTGTTTGCAGCTTCTGGCTCGCCTGTTTTTTTTAATATATTTAATTTCAACAACATAACAAGTTTACATAAAAAAATCGTGTAAACCTTTGATTAATAATCGGTTTACACGAAAAAAAGAAATTATATACAGCTAAAAGCGCCTAAAAATACATGATTCCGCTGATTATCTATTTAAATAAGTCATTTACAGTCACTTCCGATTGAATATTATTCCAATATTCATTATGCTTTACCCCATAAGCTGTTATCATTGTGATATGAACTGCTTTGCGGGTTTTTGTTTCGTCTTTGAATGTAGAGCGCTTGTTATTCAACACTTTATCGTAATTTTTATCAATCACAAATTCATTACTGGCATATTTCATTTCACAAAGGTTGATAATGCCGTCGTTGCGTTCAATCAGTAAATCAACCTGTGCGGGAAGATCGGATTTTTTGCTGCGCCAAGCTGCCAAATATGTAACAACGCCCGAAATGCCAAGTTTTTGCTTGATTTGCGCTGAGTGCTGCAAGCAAACCTGCTCGAAAGCATATCCACTCCATGCTCTATGTTTCTGATTATCAATTAAATTTGTCCAAAAATGCTCATCGTTTTGCCTGATATTTTTCATAAAATTGAGATAAAACAGCGAAAAGAAATCGACAAGCTGAAAAATCCGTTCCTTGCTTTTCTTTTCAAAAGCATTGTATGAGCATATAATGCTACACTGTTCAAGTTCTTCGAGCATTTTAGTGAGTGTTCCGCCATCGGCAAAACCGGTTTCAACAACTATTTCAGCGCGTGTCAAGCCTGTTTTTTTCTTTGCCAAAGCCGTTACTATTTTTTTGTAGCTTTCGGCGTGTTTAAATAGTGAAAAATATAGCAGCGAAAACTCCTCTTTCAACTCACTTTTCTTGCCGAAACACAGTTTGTCAACATTTTGCGCAAGGCTTAATCCTTTTTCAAACATATTGAGATAGAATGGAATACCGCCAAAAATCATATAACTTTCTACAATATCCTTACGCTCCAGAACAATTTTTTTATGTTTAAAAAACGCTTCACATTCGGCAAGCGTAAACGGTTCAATCAACATTCGGTGCGTCACACGGTTATGCAGTCCGCCGCGATTGCGCAACAGTTTGTTTATCATCCAGGAAGTAGCTGAGCCGCAAACAATCAGTAAAATCTCTGGTCGTGACGAAGCCCAGACGTTCCAAAACCATTCCAGACCAGTGATAAAGCCGGAACGCGGCGTATCGAACCATGGCAGTTCATCAATAAAAATCACTTTTTTGTTTCGCCGTTTGTCGTTTTCAAGCAAATGAACAAGCTGCCGGAATGCCTCAAGCCAGTTTTTAGCACGGGCATAAGGCGTTTTTCCACAGGCATTAAGCGTGGCGGCAAAATTATCAAGCTGTTCCTCTTTCGTAGCATTTGCCAAACCTGAAATATAGAACGAAAACCGGTTTTCAAAAAATTCTTTTATCAGAAAAGTTTTACCCACCCTGCGCCGTCCATACACTGCGACAAATTCTGGTCTATCACTCTCAAAATATTGTTGCATAGCGTCTTTATCATCACACCTTCCAACTATTTCCATAAAATTACAGTTTTATATTCAGCTGCAAATATACAAAAAAATATGGATTCCGCTACTTTTAAGAATTTATAACCAGCGGAATCCTATGTTTTTTTGTTAGATTTCGCTGATTATACAAACTTATTATCAGCTAAAAGTCGATAAAAATACCACTTATAGCGAGAATTGAACTTTTTTCTTTCGTGTAAACCAATATATCAAAGACCGTTTCTTCTTTTGCCTACTCTTTATTTTAAGGATTTTCGGCTACTCCTTTATAAATTAACATAAAAAAAAATCGTGTAAACCTTTAATTATTGATTTACACGATTTTAATTAATTCTTTGTTCTCTGCTAATACAAAAAACCAAAATGCCATAGTGGAATTATATTGTCGTAGCCAAATTCGATATTGTCTTTCACTACATAGCCATTTTTAACGTCTTTTATCTGTTTCTTGTTCTTACTTTTTCCGCCGACTTCAAGAGTCATACCATCAATCTGAAAATCGGAAACAGGCGAAACACAAACTTCATATTTTGTCCGCAACTGATTGAAAAACAATGTTTCGCGCACATTGCCAATATCAGGCACAGCGTCTGCAAGATTATAAAGCAGGTTGCAGTTATCAAGATACACCTTATCTACTTTTTCCCAACTTTCGTTGCGCAGTTGCCTAATTAGCCCAGCATCTTCAATATGCAAAAAATAATCGGCTATATTGTTGCGGCTTGTTTCCAAAACAGCGGCTATTGCAGTAAAATTTGGTTTGAAAGGTACGCTTTTGGCAATCACAGCCATCAGTTGTTTAAGCTTTCTACCAACAGCCACATTCATGCCTGCAAATTGCGGAATATCAATTTCAAGTGTCTGATTCACAATCTGTCTGATAATGTGCTTTTAACCTTTCCATAACAAAAATATTTTTCTTGCAAAGGTACGTCTTTTTGCATAATTTCAGTGCGATTTTTTGAAAAACTGCATTTTTTTTATGCAATTATTTTCTTTTTCGTGTAAACCAATATGTCAAAGACCACTTTTTCCTTTTGCCTACTCTTTACAAGGATTTTCGGCTAACTCCTTGTGTATCGCTTTTATTTAGTTTTTTCCTGAAATATATCGGGAAAATTAATTAAAAGTTAAAATAAAATTCCGAGCGTTAGAGATAAACCATCTAAATTGCCTTCTAAATTGCCTTCTGAAAAGCTAAAATAATTATACCTGACGCCAATATTGCATTTACCGAAAAGTAATACACCGGTTTCTGTGCTAAAAGTAAAACCATTAATCATGTCTAAATTGGAATCACTGATCAAGACTTTATAAATGCTATAACCGCCTGTAGCTTCGCCGTAAATGCTGAATTTGCTATTTACTGCATACGCATAATTTATCCCTCCGAAAACCGGCGCCAATATAGCAGATACATTATCCCTGCTTCCGTAAAAAGCATCTATTCCCGCGAGAAACGACAAACCGTTGGCAAATGAAGCAGGTATATACGTTTTAAAGCCAAGATTAAAAAAGATTGTGGAATTAGAAACTAATTGATTGAAAACCCCGCCGTGCAATTGAAAACCACTGAAACTACTTTTGTATGAAGACGACACAGCTTCGTTGACACTCTGTGCGTTTGATGGCGACACAGCAGAGCGATTCTCTAATGAAGGAGTGTATTGGGAACTTTGCTTGTTATCCTCTGTAGCAGGCGTGTAGCTTTCATCGCCCTGCGTTCCTTGAAGTTTGCAAAACCTTTCACACATTGCAATTTCCGTGCTGACGTCTGCATCGGCATTGCAATTGCCATATTGCTGATAAAGTTTTTTAGCATCGCAATATTTTTTCTTAGATACCAATTCTGTTGCCTGTTGCAATAAACTTTTACAATCCTGACCGTATGCTACCGTTATGCAAGCCAACAATAACATAACACTGATAATTAACCTGTTAATAATTCCCATAAAAAATTCACCAATGCCTTTTGGATTTATTCAGGTTTATGGCGCACCTGTTTTTTAAATATTTTTTGTAATCTATGAACTGTTATTTCCTATTCATTTCCAATACCACCTATTATGGATAGGTGGTACTGAAAAAAAAACATTTTATAAGTCATTGTGAATAAGGAAAATAATTTTCCGGTTTTTTAGTTGTTAAACAAATTGTTAAACATTTTATTAAACAATCAGGAAAACATGCAGATTATTTTATTGAATATTAAAGTTATATATCTTTTATGCCATGCAATAAAAATGCAATTTTAATTAAACATTTAGTTAAACATATTGACACACAATGATATAGCAATATATTTTATGTCAAAAATTTATTTTTTTTATTTTTTCAGTCCCTTTTATTGTGTTATATCAGAATATTTTTGTAATTTTGTGGCATAAAATGATTGCCCAGTACCACCTATCCATAATAGGTGGTACTTTCATTTTAAATTTACGCCAGCCCTACAGTTCCGTCAGTAAAAAAGCCACGCCAGCACAATCAATGGCTCACCCGCAAAACCCTGTGTCTATGGCTTTCCTGCTGACGCGGCTTTATAAGCCGTGCCTTCATGCTTTGCGCCACGTGTTTCGTTTAAAAAACTTTTCTCGCGTTACTTCGTAAAACAGCTACTCTGCAAATTCTTTTAAATCGTGCTTAACAAAAGCAGCGTAGCTGCAACATCTTTGTAGCCGTGTGCGTAAGCGCACGGTTGGAAAACACAGACCTTTCCCTG
>JAIRPX010000163.1 GCA_031256775.1 Dysgonamonadaceae bacterium | reverse complement strand
CAGGAGAAACACACAGTCGAAATGCAAAAGGTAATAGATGAAAAAAAATATCTTTATTCTTTTATTATGTATTATAGAGGAGGAACTTATATCAGTCAGGTTATTTCTTCTGATGTAAGATCTGCATTATTTTTATGGGCTAAAGAACTGAGCGTTAAAAACACGAAATGCTTATTAATACATGTAAAAAAGCAAGCACATATCTTGTTTAAAGATTAATATTGTTTTTGTATAAATTTTCATCATTAAAATTGATGGAAGAAGCAAAGCATTAGTTAAAAATGAGAAATAAAAAATATCTTGCTTACATCAATACATATCTTATTGTAAACAAAGGCAGTAATTATACGAAACACATTTATATTGGCTCGCGCCGCATTGCATACGCAAGCAGCAATGACGATTACGTGAATGGTCAAGGCTTCTGTTGCGATGATGCAACTGGTTTACGTGCAGGCAACAATAATCCGGAACTTTTCCAATATTACTATCATAGTGATCATTTAGGAAGTACTTCATTAATTACCAACATTGAGGAACGAAACAATAAATGGAATACACCGTATTTGTTTAATGCAAAATAGTTGGACGAGGAAACAGGATTATATTATTATGGAGCAAGGTATTATCATGTACTAAATAAATCAATTTCGCGCAACGAGGCGTCAGCACATTCCCTGTATATGAATTATCATCGTAGAGACGCAACTAATCGCGTCTCTACAAATGATAAAAAAATTTAGTCGGCATTAGGACCAAAACTTATCCATTCTTCGAGCCAGATGCGGGGAGCGCCTTTACCGTATTCCGTCCAGCTTTCCATTGTACCGTTAAACTCTCCAGAAAATATTTTGTCACGGCTTTCATCCGTATCCCTTGCTATATTATCCAAAACTATATTCCAATTGTTGCCGTTTTTAGTAATCTTCATGGTGCCTGTAATCTCATAACCCAAAGTCGCCGCGCCCAATTTCATCTTATCCTCATATCCATAAAACACAGCCTCAAAAAACGAACCGTTAGACAGCGCATTTCTACCAAGTTCTCCTGTAATGCCCCATGGAAGTCGATGTTCCGTAAGATCGGCAAACTTCGTATGTTGAGACAGTTCAACAGTCCTGCCTTCCGCTACAAACGATGCAGGTATAAATATCATTATACCGTTAAATCTTAATTCGTTATTGAAAATAGAGGCTCTTTGCCACGATTGGTCGGTAAGCAAATCCCAGTCGGTTATCATCTGCTCTATGCTTTTGTCGCCTGCGTAAAGGAAGATTGAATACATCGCGCCCTCGTTGAAGTTGATAAATTTATAAATAGCCTGAGTAATTGGTCTGTTTTCATTAAAATCTGGCTCAGTGGGCTGTCCTGCTCCGGTAAATCTAAGTTTCAAGTTACCTGCTCCAGTAAAAACGGAGTTGTGATATGCCGCCAAATCTGTAACTATGCCTTCGTAATTGATTGCCAACGTTTTACCGTCGGAATAATACAATTCTCCATTTATAATGTAGTTTTCACCGTCCTTTTCAATCTTCAGGCTTCCTCCAACAGAAGATCCAACTTTGCCAAAATTTGACTTGATTTCAATGCCTTTTTCTTCGTCAATCAAGTCGAATGTCCACTTCGTTCTCGCTCCGCAAATTATTTTTGTTCCCAGCGACGATACTGGAAAAACCAATCGTACATGCCCGTTAACGCCATATTGCGACTCATAGTCTACCGGAACATTTTTGTTCAAATAAAAATATATGCTGTCGCCCCTTGTTTCTGTCGACACATCAATAATTGGCGTTTTTTCACCGTTATACATCCATTCATTACTGAGCGACTCATGAATGTAATTATCAAAATCATTTTCATCAACACCGTAATCTTTAAAGATTATGCTGTCGATTTTGGCAGTAGATATTTTTTTTATAACTGAACCATTACTAAAAAGTTGCACTGCCTCGCCATCGTAATCAACTACAAAGTTGACGCTATCTACGGATGATATGCCAATACGCTTTTCTACAGCGCCAATACGAAAAAATTCCATTTTCTTTGTTTGTGCCTGCGCAACGATTCCTGCTGTAAGCAGAAATAAAACTGAAACTGATAATATTTTTTTCATTTTTTCATTTAAATAGTTAGTTCTTAATAAATTTCTTTACATACTCGACTGTCCTCACAATATAAATTCCTGCGGGCAGTTTGTCAACAGGAATCTCTGCGCGAGTTGACTGCAAAACAATATTTTTCAACATAACGCCTTGCATGTTGTAAATCGCAACAGAGCCAATTAGCGTTTCGCTTTCAAGCACAACATTCTGTGTTTGTGGACTGTAGAAGATCCGCGATTTAGACTGTTCGGGCAAGGACGGAATAGCGGTAATAACCGGAGCCTCAAATGACAGTTTCCTGATTGCATCAAAAAGAAACGAAGATAAGTTGCCTGTTGCAGGCTCAATGACAACATCGCTGTCTGTAAAAGTAATTTTTTGCAGATCATCCAAATTGAACGACAACACTGCTCCATCCGTCGTGTAAACATACAGGGAATCACTGTTTTGCGCCGATAAACTTATCGACCAGAGACCTGCGCCGCATAAAATTAAAAGTGTTTTCAAATTCTTCATAAATAAACTATTTTGTAATTGTATAATTGAAAATACAAAATTAATACATTATTTCAAAAAATGCCAGATTTATTTTCAAAATATAAATTTTTATCATAAAATGATATTATCACATTTTACCCATTCGCTTTCCTCATTTTTATGCAATTTTTCTGCATCAGATTTTGACACTTATATGTAATACACTTTTTTTGATTATAACTATTGCGAAAATAAAATTTATATCTACCTTTGCAAAATGTTAGCAATTTATTTTCATATAAGTCAAATTAAGAGATAAATGCTTACAAGTTAAAAATATTTTATGTATTATTTTAATTAAAAATTTCATGATGAAAAAGTTATCTTTATTTTTTTTGGTGGGCATTGTTTGTGCATTGACCAATAATGCATGGGCAGTCCCGGCTGTGCCGTGGCCTGTTGAAAAGGTACAGCCCGACGGTACTAAAATTACTGTGTTGCTGAAAGGCGACGAGAAGGTAAACTGGATGGAATCTTTGGATGGATACACGCTGATGTATGATTCAAAGAAGTATGTTGTGTATGCCGAACAGGACAAAAACGGCAATCTTGCGCCGTCAAGCATCCGTTTCGGAAAAATTACCTCCCCTGATTTGTTGAAAACCATTAAAAAGGGTTTATCCTACAGCGCTTCGCAAAAGCAGACTCTGGAACAGATATGGAAGGTAGCGGACGAACCGCAAAAAGCGCCTGTAACGGGCGAAAGGAAAGCGCTTTGCGTTCTTATGGGGTTTCAGGATAAGCCGTTTTCCAAACAGAAATCGGAATTTGAAACCCTGTTTAATCAGGTGGGGCTTTACAACTCTACCACAAAGGGAAGCGTACGGGATTTTTACAGGGAAAACTCATACGGACAATTAGATCTGGTTGTTACGGTGGCTGGTCCTTATACGACCGATAACAACATGAGTTCATACGTTTCCAACAACGGAAACAGGGCATTTGCTACCGAAGCCGCGCAAAAAGCCGACGCAGATATTGATTTTAACGAATTTGCCGTTGACGGTAAGCTGGAAACTTTTCATGTTATCTTTGCCGGATATGGCGATGAAGCCATTGGTAACGGAAATCAAATATGGTCGCATAAATGGCAGCTGGCGTCGCCAATATATCTGGACGGCGTCCGTATCTCCGTTTATTCCTGCTCGCCGGAACTGCGCGGAAGCAGCGGCAGCAACCTTACCTATATTGGAGTTATTTCTCACGAATTGTGTCACGTGTTTGGCGCTCCCGACTACTACGATACCGGTTCTGTGGGATATTCCGGCAGTGGCAAGTGGGATTTGATGGCAGACGGAAGCTGGAACGACAACGGTCGCCAGCCAGGACATATAAATATGTTTCAGAAAATCCTATACGGATGGGTTACTCCCACCGAATTGACTTCTTTTACGGAAGTTCAAAATATGCCGCCTTCGGCTTTGAATCCTGTGGCATATACCATTAAAGCCAATACCAACGGGGAATTGTATGTATTGGAAAACAGGCAGTTAGTTGGATTCGATGCATCAGTTCCCGGTCACGGGCTGCTGGTGTGGCATGTCCATCCGGGCGCTTTGAACGGCAACGGAAGCAATTCCAGTCATCCGCAGCAGCTATATCCGGTGGTGGCGTCTTCGTCATACAAAATACCAACGGCGGCGGTAGCATCATACGGAAACATCAATTCAGCTGGAACGCCTTTTCCGGGAAGCAGCAATAATAATGATTTTTCGGCAAAAACAACTCCTGCAATGTTCACGTGGGTAGGAACTGGAGGTCAGACAATTGCCAAACCGCTCACGGAAATAACGGAAGCTTCGGATAATACCGTTTCATTCAAGTTTTTAGACGGACCTACTACGCCGGTTACAAATCTGTCGCCGGAAGTGACGGGAGGAAATGTCAAGCTCACATGGACGGCTGCCGATCATGCAGACGTTTTGGGCTATAAAGTCTATCGCGACAACGTTTTGCAATATACCATCAACAGTAAAACAACAACGACTTATACGCAAATAAGCGTTGCAAACGGCACGTATGAATATGGAGTGTCGGCATATTACGAATCAACAGAATCTGACAAAGTAACGGTAAACGTTACAGTAAATGCTGGTTCAACTACTTACCAGTTGCCTATCAGCGATTTGAAAGGAAGAACAACGCTTAATAAAGCCTACCTGAACTGGACAGCTCCATTCTCTGGCGGCTTGAAAACAATTGCAGGAAGTTTTTCTAGTGCATACGGATTTAACGAGGAATTTGACATGTTCGTCGGCTCTCTATGGGAACCCAAAGACCTGAAAGGATTAGACGGTTACGAAATAACTCAAATACAGTATTACGTTTATGAAAATACTTCTGGCGTTACTTATA
>JAIRPX010000071.1 GCA_031256775.1 Dysgonamonadaceae bacterium | reverse complement strand
TACCTTTAATCACGTTTGTCCATCCTGTTGTTTTATTGTAGGAATCGGGAGTGAGCCATGCCATATATTCGCCTGCGTCAAGCGCGCCGCCGGGAATAGCCCTGTAACCGGCAAGGGTTACGTAGTCGCCATCGTTGATTACTACACCGGCTTTCATATTCGTGATGGGGTAAATGCGCGTATTGGGTAGGTCACTAAATGTAGAGTCTGTCGAAACAAGTATATATTTTGCAGTTGGGGAAACAACTTCAATATTCACGTTTATGGTTGATATTCCTGTAACCTGCGCCTTATACACTGTTGCGCTGCGGTAGTTGAGTTTTTCGGTATTATTAATCCCTGCAAAATTTGTGTTTGCCGGATGGTTATAAATGCTGTCGCCTGCAAGTCCGTTTGAGCCGAGCATCAGGAAAGTTTTATTTTCGAGCGCCTTGCTGCTGTTGTCGTTCAGCGTATTGAGCGTTCCTTTGTAAAGAGTCAGCATATCGGTATTTTGGCTGCGGCTTTGCACCTGGTTCAATCCTGCCGCGTCGTCGCGTCCGATACCGAAGATATTGTTGTTGAATTTGTTGTTGTCGGTTCTGTTCCATACGATATTCCCGTCGGAATTGATATAATCGCTGCTATTCAGCGAAATACCGTATTTTATTGCGAGGTAGGAATGGATTTTTTGAAGGTCGGCAGGAGCAACATGGTTGCCTGTGCCGTTTGCATTGAGAATGATTATTTCCTGAATAGTTCCTTCAAAACCATATTCTCCAACGCCGTCTGAGCCAATTTTCCATGGAGCGCTGACACCGCCCTGACCGACTGTTACGGTAGTTGCTAAATTTCCATTCAGATAGCTATATACTTGGGAGGCAGTCGAATTGTTGTTGGCATTATCAACGGTTATTATTCCTGTCGGTGCATTAGTAAGTATTGTTTTGGCTCCACTTGTATTAGGCCAGTACAAATACATATCGTTGTTGCTGCTGGAATTATAAAAAGCCAAAGAGTAAAAATAATTGCTGTTGCTGAAAGAAAACATACAGTCATTATTAAATTTTGCATTTTCTCTTTTATACACAAAAATAGCAGTTACGTTTTGTCCGCTTGTTATGTTTGCATTAACTGCGGTTACCAAGCGGTTTGTAGCATTCCCGTTGCTTGTTTTTTTAAATTCCACCGCCGGATGATAATTGTATCCGCTGTTTACCGTATCGGGCGCGGTTTGTTGCGCGTTGAAATTCCCGACGCCGGAGCCTTCAATCAGGTTTGCCCATCCGGTAGCTTTGTCGTAACTGTCGGGGGTGAGCCATGCCATGTATGTTCCTGCGCCGGTTGCTCCACCTGGTGCAGCCGCCGAATACCAGGCAAATGCGATATAGTCGCCGTCGTAAACAGTAACGTTGCCTGCCTTGAAGTCGGATAAAGAATAGATGCGGGTATTGGCTGGCGCAAATGCGGGGTCGGAGCCGACAAGCAGGTATTTTGCCTGTCTTACCGGCGACTTGTTTACTTCCATGCTGATATTCGTCATGGATCCGCCTGCCGTTCCGTTGGTCATAATGCTTGCCTTCCATACGGTGGCGCTGCGGAAATTAACGCTGTCAGCCAGCGCGCCGGATAAATAAGTGTTGGCGGAATTATATTTGTAGGCTTCCCTGCCTTCTGCCAAGCCGTTTGAGCCAAGCATTAAAAACGTTTTGTTTTGGATGAAAGTGTTGGTATTCAGAGTATTGCTTGTTGCGAAAGCGCCAAGAGCCACTGCCAGCTGCTTGTCGTTTATGCTTTGCGACTGTTTCTGGTTTAAGCCGGAGGCGTCGTCGCGTCCGATACCGAACACATTATGGCTGTAAGTTGCGTTGTCGGCGTGAACTCCCGTGCCGTTAGCGATGTTCCATACAGGAGTGTTATCGGAATTGACTATATTGTCCTGTGCCGAGCCGTCGGCTTTTTTCAGTTCCAGTCCGTATTTTATGGCTAAGTAGGATTGGATTTTACCCAGTTCATTGATGTTTATTGTCGTGTTGCCACTTGTTGAGAGAATAATAACTTCCATGATTTCGCCCGAAAAAGGATAATTATTGCCTGTTCCGGCTTGTCCCAGTTGTATTTTTTGGGCTGTGGTGTGAAGCACCCAATTGCTGCCTCTACCGCTTTGCACTCCATTTGTACCTGTTCCATCCCAATAAGGGCTTTTCTTTCCGTTTAGGTATATGGCGGCAATATCGCCTGAATTTGTACTGTTGTTGGGTACAATCCACGAAATAAGTCCCTGCTTTTGGTCGGTAGCAGTAAAGCCATTAGTAGTGCTTCCTGTTGCCCTTTCTGTTGTGTTAAATCCTGTAGTTACCCTTAGATCGGTGCCTGTTACTGTTCCTATCCAATAGACGCCGGAAGCTGATATGCTGTTTCTTGGGTATAAACAGACAATAGGCGTACTGTATGATCTTGAGGAACCGTATGGTTTACTGACGGTAAAAATATAGTATGACTTGGTTGCGTTAGGAGTAAAGGCTGTATTGGACGTTAAGGTCAGGTTTCTGTCTCCCGAAGTTGCGCTCCAAAACAGCGAAGGCTGAAAATTGAACGCGCCCCTTTGCATATAGACCGGCACGGGATCTGAATTTCGCTGTACAAAATTAAGTTCTTTTCCCGACTTGTCGCTCCATGCATTAACACTTGCGCCGTCGGTTGGCGGCGTATTTTGCACCGAATCTGCTTTTAGCCAGAGTTCCACTTCATACGAGGTATTACCGGGCTTTATTATCTGCGCCGTAACCCGCAAAGCTGCAATGCAGGCAATTGCAGAAATTAAAATAATGTATCTGAGACGGGATTCCATTGTGTATCAATTTTTTATTTAGTTCCCGCGCACCCAGCCAAGAGTGCGCGGGATGATGTAGAAAAAGGTATTACTTTTTCTTTACGGGGTTACGGGAGGATCTATGGGTTCGGAGTCAATAGGACCATTCCATGAATTAACACTAATTTCAAATTTGATTTCCTTATTATCAAAAGTGATATTCAGTTCATACTGACGACCAAACTCAAAAGTAAAACCTTGCTCATTATCCGGAGTTAACTTATATTTATCTTTAAATGGAAATTTGGCGGTCTCCTCAATGTTGGCTACTTTGTACGTTATTTCCAAATAGAAGTCGTTTGCGTCGACTTTATCATCGTTATTTGCATTTTTAGTTGTTTGCGGCAATATTAACATTCCCTGTTCCATGGAAACAACGTAAACAGACTTGCTTTTAGCCGGCACCGCTACGCCTGAAGCGGGAAGCACGTAGGCGTATGTATTGTCTTGCGTCGCACCGGCAATAGGCTCCCATAATACTTTGTAGTCTGTAAAAGTAGATGCCGTGGATATGGTTGGATAATCTTCGTTAATATCTACATCGCTATTATTATTCCAACTGATGGCGTCAATATCAAGCTTACCCTCATTATACAAGTTTACAAGTTTGATGGATTCGATAATAACGTTTTCGCTCATTTTATTTTCCGCACTTACATATACGCGGCTCAAGGCATGTTTGAAGTTAAGACTAACAGCCGAGCCGTCCAAATTAGTTTGTTTGGTATAAGCAACTAACAAGTCTTCCTGCTTCGTCTCGCCGGAAGTATCATCGGGCGGCAGAACGGTATAGGTAATTGTGTTATTTGCCGCGGTAATGCCTAATCCTTCGCTAACGTTTTTACTGACAGGCGAATATGCGGAAAAACCGACGCTCGCGTCTTCTGCATAATAAAAAGCTTTCGGATTGTAATCGAAAACATTACTTGTATTATCCTCTATGCGATACACGGTGGTACCGAGCATAGTTGCTTTAGTTGCGCCTGTTACATCTCCGTAAGCATTTACCACAAAAGCGTTCACATAATCTACCGTAGTTCCGGTAGTCCTTAGAGATGGCGTTCCACCCTGTAAGCGGAACGAAATAGCCTTGCTGTCGGTTGGAGTTTCAACAGTTTCATCGTTTGTACATCCTGTCCATAGTCCGGCTACTGCCAGAAAGGACAATCCTAAAAATAAACTTTTCTTTTTCATAATGAATTTAAATTAATTTTTTGTCTGTTATTTATATATGATAATTAAATCCTAAATTTATGGAATTTCCAGAGTTAACTGCAATTCATACTGCCGTCCGATTTCAAAAGCGAATCCTGTTGGCAGCATCAGCAGCTTGTTGAACGAATCGCGATAGCGCTCGTCGCCCGTCGGCGAAACCGAATATACGTCGTATTCCACATACACCGCCGCATTTCCTGCCGCCTGTGGAATTACAAACACCCCGTCGTTGCTGTTTTGCAGCGCTGTATATCTATCTTCAATGGCAACTGCGCCCGATATTAGCCTGAACCGGTAGTTCACCAGCGTGTTGAGTTCATGCCAGAGCGTTGTAGCGCCGCCGTATTGGAACTGGTCGCTTACTTCCATTGGAATACCGGTGCTGGAACCGCCGCTAACATCGTCGGGATTCAATGTAAGTTTTCCAGCCGAATATACGTTCCTCAAATCCACTCGCGTAACTTTTATGCTGTAATTGTCGTCGTCGCGGTCGGTTTTCGCCTTTACGGTTACGCGACTGAAAGCGTGCCTGAAATTCATTGGTACCGGGTCGTTTTGCGGCGATAGCCTGTTCTGCACGGCTACGAGCAAATCTTCCTGGTTGTCGTCCACTATCATGGGCGACGGTTTTTCGCCTGTTCCGGGAGGCGGCTCTTCGCGCTCTTTGCGCGGCATGGAATATGCTATCACCGGCGGCGCGCTCAGGTCTACGAGGTTGTCGTGCAAACCTTTGGTAAGGTTTTTGATACCGGCTGGCGCATAAGCGTAAAAATCTATTTCACCATTCTTGTACCAGTATTTTTTTGGCGAATAATCCCAAATCAAACCGCTTTCAGGCTTGTAAACATACTGTTCGCTGAAAACGATAGAGTACGCACTGTTTTCGTTATGTATTCCGTTTACTACAAAATCGGGGATGGTGGCGTAAGTATTTATTGGAGCTTTCATTATGGCGCTGCGCATTGATGCGGAGCGGTTTCCCGTTGCCGCAGGGACTTCTATCATATCGCCCCAGTCGTCCACGTTGACAGTGAATCCTCCTCCATCGGGAGTATAAGCTTCGGAATCGTCATCAGGCACAATCAAGCGGTTGGCGTTATAAAGGACAATATCATATCCCCCGTTGCGTTCGCGCCATGCTGCCTGTTCCGCTTTTGTGCCGTTTTTGCCCATTGCGCTGTCGATCTGTGCGCCTACCGTGTTTTCCCACTGACCGTGCCAGTATCCCCATTCGCCGTGATAGTAGTTGCTGCCTGTACTTACGGCTTCAGCTGTAAGCCGGAAGCGATGTTCGTCTGTATTGAGGGGACCGAAAGTGACGAACCGACCGATAACCCAGTCGCGCGTCCATCCAATCAGCGTATCGCTACTGTTCCAATTTGGATTTTTTGCGGCAAAGAGGGCTTTGTCCCTGTCTGTCCATCGCGGGCTGTTCTGCCCGTTCTCTATTGCTTCCACCCGCGAGAACAGTATGGTGGAAGGCGTAGAAGCCAGCCCCCCGTTTGCGGTGAAATAAGAACCCGACATTCCTGATATTGCGCCGCTGTTGCGCGACATGTATTTTGCGCCGGTAACGTCGTATATCAAAAAGGTAAATTCCCTAAGTATGTCTCTGGGATAGAAGTGAACAGTGGCAGTATCTCCCGGCAACAGATGTTCAAGATCGACAGTTTGCCTGCAAGTGTCGATATAAAACCTGTAGGGATAGGCTTCGGCAACGGTTATTTCGCCACCTGGCAACTGAGGAACGAGCGAATTATATGTTCCCGTCATTCGCGTATTGTATATTTCAAAGTCTTCATAATCGCCGTTGCTGCGGAAAGCAAGGGCGGAGTTCCCGTTAAAGTCGAGGCACGTAACCTTATATATGTCTGAGTAGAGCCATTCCCGTCCCCCGTAAACGCTCATGTCGGAAGCGATGATGCTTCCCCGTGATGGATACCAGTGTACGGTCATGTTGCCGGGCAGAGTTGACATGTCGCTCACGCTGTCCCAGTGAATAATCACATCAACGGGAATATTGCCCGTAGGCGGACACGGATCAAGATCCATCTGCCGACAGGCGATTAAACCTGTCAACAGAGCGATGAATATTGCAATATGTATTATAAACCGTTTCAAGCTATTTATTATTTAAACCGTATAACTGTTGATGTTTCTGTCTTTCCCGTGCATAAAAATTGTTTTTGCTTTCGTCGTCGTTACCGGCGCCAAGCCTCAATACAAGCGAAACGCCTATCCGCGTTGGACCAATATAATTCCTGTTGAAAACGGCGCGCGGAGGAAAATGTTTGTGCGTCATGCAATAGTCATACTGATAGTATCTTCCGCCGACGTATCCGAAAGCCATACCGAACTCTAAGTTAAGCCTGCGGGCTATGGGCATACTGTAGGAATATGACAAGCCCGCCGACCAGCTCTGGTAGCTTAGCCATCCCTTTGAATATTCATCTTTTGTGAACAGGCGAACATCGTAATTGCCTGTCATTGAGTAAATGCCAATGGCGTGTCCCTGCAATGGATATGGCGATTTGATCCACTTGCGCAGTTCAACTCCCGCCACCTGGATGCGGTGATGCCACTGATTTTGCACAGGGCGGTCGAATGTCCACCAGCTCCAGTTGCCTTCCACAGCCAACGACCATTTCCGTCCGATATACAGTTCGGCTGTGAGGTTCGGCAGTAAAACCGCATCATACAACAAATTGGTTTTCAGCGCCCCATACCATGCGGGCGAAGTTTTAACAATCTCGTCGTTGTAATATATATACATTGTGTCGGATTTCAAAAAGACAGTGTCGTGAACTGCGAGAGGCAGAACGGTTGCAGGAACTTCAATTTGCTTTTCAGGCTTGTTTTCTTCTGTAATATCCTGCTTTTCCAAGCAGGGAATAATGCGCGAACCGTCTTTCATCTTGATACATATAGCCGTATATTGCAGCAAATCCCATATTTGCTTTTCGCCAAGCGAGGGTTTTTCTTTTTTCAGAATATTGTAGCCCCTCTTGTCCACGCCAACAATTTCAAACTTTATCGGGAACCTTTCGGCAAAATCCCGATGTTTCCAACGCAAATAAGATCGCATTGCCATACAGCGACTTAAAGCAAGTATCAAATTATAGTCCTCATTTCCGACAGGCGAACATGCCCCGACAATTTCAACAGTATCGGGCATTCCGGTTTTTTCTATGTTATTGATTAACATATCAAGCGCAGCAAGTGAAGCCCTGTTGCTACTGTAGTCGCGAAGAAGTATATGCCTGTCTATCGGAAAATAAAAAACAGCGGAATATTTATTTTCTTTCCAAATAGAAATATCGCTGTTGTCGCCGATAAAAATATCGTTGCTGTAACCGGCAACTCTGAGGGATTTAATTGTTTTATTATTTGTTGCGGCGCTGTTTTTGTTGTCTGAGGTAGAAAGCGCCTCCCCATTACCCGACATTGTAACAGTTTTACTCCCTACTGAAAAAAGATAGGTATCGCCTTTTTGGGCTTGCAGAATCTGTATAAAAAACAGAAACGTAATAAAAACGCTCGCCCAACGAATATAATCAATGTATTTATCTTTATTGTAATTTGTCACATTAAATCACTATAATTCTCCAATTTGCTAAATACGCCACAAAAGTATGTTAAACTGTGGGAAATAAAAACATCTGTGCCTCAAATGGATACAAATATGTCTGAAAAAATGTTTTTTTAACTAATTCATAATTCACAATTCACAATTTCTAAAAAAAGTATTACCTTTGTGGATTCAAAACAGTTTTTTGTTTATAATCATGATAAAATATTTCGTATCAGCGTTTTTTTTAGTTTTATCCACTTCATGTTTTTCTTGTAATCATGACGATGAGAAAGTGCAGGAGAACGGCAAATACCGTAATCCCGTGATCAGGCGAAGCGTTCCCGACCCAACTGTCATCAGGGTAAGCGACGGAAGTTTTTACCTTTACAGCACCGAAGATGTGCGTAACCTCCCAATTTATCGCTCCGACGATTTGGTCAACTGGAAATTTGTTGCGACGGCTTTCACGGAAGAATCACGTCCGTCGTTTGAGCCTAAAGGCGGATTATGGGCGCCCGACATTAATTATATTAATGGAAAATATGTGATGTATTATTCCATGTCGGTATGGGGAGGTGAATGGACGTGTGGAATAGGCGTTGCCGTATCCGATAAACCGGAAGGACCTTTTACCGATCAGGGTATGCTGTTCAGAAGCAACGAAATAGGCGTACAGAACTCCATTGATCCTAATTATGTGGAAGATAATGGCAAGAAATACTTGTTCTGGGGAAGTTTTCGTGGCATTTATGGAATAGAATTATCGAACGACGGCTTGAAAATCCGCGAAAACGCCGAAAAACGTCAGGTTGCCGGAACTGCTTACGAAGGTACTTATATCCATAAACGGGGAAAATATTATTATTTATTTGCTTCTGTTGGAAGCTGTTGCGAAGGATTGAAAAGTACTTATACTACCGTTGTCGGAAAGTCTGAAAATCTTTGGGGACCTTATACCGATAAAAAAGGACAGCTTATGCTGGAAAATCATCACGAAGTGGTAATTCATAAAAATAGCGCATTTGTAGGGGTAGGGCATAACTCCGAAATTGTCAGCGATAACTCCGGAAACGACTGGATATTATATCACGGTTTTTGCGTGGAAAACACCAGCGGTCGAAGCCTTTTCCTCGACAGGATTGAATGGGTTGACGATTTTCCCTGCGTTGCAACGGATTCCCCATCGGTTGAGGCTGAATCGCCGGAATTTTAAATTTATAAAATGAAAAATTATCATTTATTACTAATATAATACAATTAAATCATGAAAAGAATAATTGCTTTTGCAGGGATATTAACCCTGACGCTAAATGTATTTGGACAGTGGAAACCTGTCGGCGGCAAAATTAAAACAGACTGGGCAGTCAAAGTTGACCCTAATAACGTATTGCCGGAATATCCGCGACCAATAATGGAACGCGGAGAATGGCAAAATCTCAATGGACTGTGGGATTATGCCGTTTTGCCTGCCGGAAAGTCTGAACCCGCCGGATTTGATGGAAAAATTCTTGTGCCTTTCGCCATTGAATCAAGTATTTCGGGAGTGCAAAAAGAAGTTGGGGCAAAGAATGAACTGTGGTATAAACGGACATTTACGATTCCTTCCGGCTGGGAAAACAAAAATATCCTGTTGCATTTCGGAGCTGTTGACTGGAAAACGGATGTATATGTTAACGATATTAAAATCGGAACGCATACCGGTGGATACACACCGTTTTATTTCGACGTTACTCCATATCTGAAATCGGGAGAACAGAAACTTGTACTAAAAGTATGGGACGGCACAAACAGTGGATTTCAGCCTCGCGGAAAACAGACTGACAAACCGGAAAGTATCTGGTACACAGCAGTAACGGGAATATGGCAGACCGTATGGATAGAACCTGTAAATGAAAAGCATATTGCCGCAGTCAAATCTGTTCCAGACATTGATAAAGACAGACTGACGGTAACTGTCGGCGCTAAAAACACTCAACCGGCTGATATTGTTGAAGTAAAAGTGCTGGATGGCAAGAATATTGTAGCTACGGCGAAAGCTGCCGCCTGCCAAACGCTTGATTTGAATATTCCGAATGTAAAACTTTGGTCGCCGGATTCCCCGTTTCTTTATGACATGGAAATAAGCCTGTATTCGGGCGGTAAAATTGTTGACAAAGTGAAAAGTTATTGCGCCATGCGTAAAATATCTTCCAATCGCGATGAGAATGGAATTATGCGTATGCAGTTAAACAACAAGGATTTATTTCAATTCGGACCTCTTGACCAGGGATGGTGGCCCGATGGCTTATATACTGCTCCAACCGACGAAGCATTGAAATATGATATTCAGAAAACAAAAGATTTCGGGTTTAACATGATTCGCAAGCACGTGAAGGTGGAACCTGCCCGCTGGTACTCTCACTGCGACAGGCTGGGAATACTTGTATGGCAGGACATGCCGAGCGGGGATGAAACATTTCGCTGGGATATGTACACCTACTACGAAGGAGAAGAGCTTCAACGTTCTCCAGAATCGGAAGCTAACTATCGCAAAGAGTGGAAAGAAATCATGGATTTTGTATCTCCTTATCCCTGCACAGTTGTCTGGGTCCCGTTTAATGAAGCATGGGGACAGTTCAAAACGAAAGAAATCGTTGAATGGACTAAATCCTACGATCCTTCCCGTCTGGTGAATACTGCAAGCGGAGGAAATCATTTCCATACAGGTGACATACTTGATTTGCATAAATATCCGGCGCCTGAAATGTTTCTGTACGATACGGCAAGAGTCACCGTACTTGGCGAATATGGTGGAATAGGTTTACCTGTGCAGGGTCATTTGTGGCAACCCGACCGCAATTGGGGATACGTTCAATTTAAAAATTCCAAAGAAGTTACAGATGAATATGTTAAATTTGCCGAACAGTTGAAGGAATTAATTAAGACGGGTTTTTCTGCCGCCGTTTACACACAGACTACCGATGTGGAAGGCGAAATCAACGGACTGATGACCTACGATCGTAAAGTAATCAAAATAGACGAAAAAAGGGTTGAAAAGATTAACCGCGAGGTTTGTAATTCACTTATTAATAAACGATGAAAAGGAATAATAATTAGGAATTAGGAATTAAGAATTTGCTGGCGCGGGTTTGCAACCAGTGTTTTTATAATAATGTAAAAACAGTTACGGGCTTACAAAGCCGCGTCAGCGGATGCACATAGCGCCACGTGTCTCGTTCATCGTGTCTCCGTATTCAGTTTTCTTCATAATAATATGAGTAATAAATTCCTTTCATAAATATTTCGTGGCTGTCGATTTCATCTGTCAGGGCATTTTTCAGCAGTTTTTTTATTGTGGCGCTATTTTCGTTGCTTTTTATCATTGCATTTAAATAGTCGTTTTTGCTTATTTTACTCCAGTCCACGCAGCATTTCAGACGTTTTTTCAAGATTAAATCAAGCCAAATGCATGTGCTTCGTCCATTGCCTTCCATAAACGGGTGGGTAATGTTCATTTCCATATATTTATCGGCAATTTCGTCAAATGTATTTTCCGGCATTTGTTCAATTTTCCTTATTATTAATAACTCTAATGTTTCGCGTCTTTCAATTTCGTTAAAAATCAGGAAAAAAAGACATTATTATTAATGCTGTTTTAGTATTTCATTTATCTCATTTTCGCTTAAACCAGTAGCTTTCATTATTTGAGCAATCGGAACATTCATATTGAGCAAAGATTTGGCTATTTTTTCTACCCCTTCTTTTACGCCCTCAGCTTTTCCTTTTTCGATGCCTTCTTTAATACCTTCAGCCTTGCCTTTTTCAATGCCTTCTTTAATACCCTCAACCTTGCCTTTTTCAATACCTTCTTTTATCCCCTCAGCTTTTCCTTTCTCAATGCCTTCTTTTATCCCCTCAGCCTTACCTTTTTTTATTCCTTTTTTCAGTCCTTTTTCAAGTCCTTTTTTCAAGCCCTCTTTTAGTCCTTCTTTTATCCCCTTTGCTTTTGCCGTATCAACGACATTGATATTATCGCGGTAAACTTTCAAACTGTCCTCATAACCGCGAACTTCTTCAGGATTAAGTTTTGCCAGTGCAGCAACACTAAAAAGTTTCTTGAAAATCTGTTCCTGCAATATACGTGGACGTTGCTGAAACTTTGGCAACGATTTTAACACGTAAAGCCATTTGTCGAAACGGCTCAATAGTTCATCCTCGCTTTTGTTGAACTTCGGCATTTCAAGGTAGATAAAAGTCAGTTTATCGTAAAAAACTTTGCTGGTTTTTGTGTCAATTAATTTTACTTCGTGGTGGAAAACCTCTTCGTCGTCCCTGTTTTCGTCGAACACAAAGTCCAAAACGCCAACAAAATAGACAGCTTTCAACTGAAAATTCCAATTTCCCGACATTGCCTGTTCCTGTATCGGGAATGTTGAATAATAAACGCTTCTGTCCTTAAAATAGCTTTGTTCAGCTTTCTGCATTTCGACGATAAATTTTTCGCCTTTTTCATTTTCGCAGTAAATATCGAAAACGGCTTTTCGTTCAAAGATATTTCTGCCCATTTGCTCTGCCGAAAGAAACTGCAAATCGGTAATTGTACCCTGTTCGGTTATCAACTGATTCAGGAAATCAATCAGTAACTCCTTATTTGCCTTTGTTCCAAACAGTTTTTTGAAACCGAAATCGGTGTATGGGTTTATGTATTTTTCGCGCGTTGTCATAATAAACATAAAATTTTTCTTCAAAAGTAATCATTTATTTTCAAAACGCCAAAATTTTCTCAATTTATTATAATGGAACACGCTAAACGGAACACGTAGCGCAAAAAAAAACTAAAAACTAAACTCTAATATCTAAACTCTAATTTACTTATATATAGTAAGATGGTATTAGGATTGGAGAAATATGTTTAATAACATTAATTTTATAATGATATTTTTTCGTAAAATGACATTGTGATAGAAAAAAATGTTCTATCTTTGCAAAAATTATGTTAGTCTTATTATTATTATGAGTACTATTTTTTAATCTATATTGTTAAATTTAATTTTTTATGAAAAAGTGGGTTACATTTTTAATTGTGATGAGCCTTGCAGTGAGCATCTTTGCGGTGCAGGGACAACTGTCGAAGAGACAATCAACATTGTTTCAAAGGGAATCTGTGAAGTCTTCTGTTTCTGATAAGGAAATAGAAAGTAAGCGTAATGCACGGCTGGAAAAACTGAAAGCGGCTGCATTGTTGAATGGAAAACAGCAGGATAAGAAAAATCCCGTTGTAGAATTTAAGAGAATTTTGCCCGACAAGCAAAATCTGCGAAAGGGACGAGCTGTTACCTCTCCTGCTTACACGCCACAAAAGGCTCTGGCAACTGGTAACGCTCGCGTTATTTTAAAGGTAGCTGATCCGTGGGGAGACGGAACAGGTTATCAAATGTTGTTGGATTCCAATGCAACGGCTTATGATAATGCCAATCAGCCTGATTATTATTATCCGTTCACTTATCCATATAGCAATTTTGCGTACAAAATCCCTGAAAATGCAGATGATTCTCCAGCTACGCAAAATAAAGTGGTTAACGATGCAATTGGCATTGATATTCCTGCTGGAACGTATGACTTTTTCATTGTCAACCCCTATATCTATGCTGGTGCGGTAGCAGGACTTGATCATCTGCCTGGAGACTATGATCGTGGCGACAATTTTATTTTTGAAGCCAATAAGATATATGAATTTGAAGTTATTTTAGTAAATTATGTTGAGCATGTTAACTTGACAATAACCAATAATTCGCCGACTGTTCCTGCCGCTCCCACAGGATTTACTGTAACGCCCGATGCCGGCGGCGCTCTTTCGGCTGTCTTGTCGTGGACTAATCCGGCTGTGGACGCCAGTGGTAACACTCTGTCGTCGATTACTTCAATAACTGTCAAACGCGATGGAACAGTGATAGATACTTACTCCAGCTTGCTTACTCCAGGCGCAGCGGCTACCTATACTGACAATACGCCAACTAACGGTGACCACACGTACAGCATCTATGCAAGCAATGCAGATGGCGATGGCGTAGCTGTTAGCGCTACCGTGTTTATTGGAACGGCTCAGCAAAACGGCACAGCTCGCGTTATTTTAAAGGTAGCTGATCCGTGGGGAGACTGAACAGGTTATCAAATGTTGCTTGATCCCAATGCAACGGCTTATGATAATGCAAATCAGCCTGATTATTTTTATGAGTTCACTTATCCATACAGCAATTTTGCGTATAAAATTCCTGTGAATGCAGACAATTCTCCAACTACGCAAAATATTGTAGTTAACAATGAAATTGGCATTGATATTCCTGCGGGAACGTATGACTTTTTTATTGTCCAACCCTTTGCCATTGCTAATGCGATAGCAGGACTTGCTCATCAGCCTGGAGACTATGATCGCGGTAACAATTTTGTTTTTGAAGCTAATAAGATATACGAATTTGAAGTTATTTTAGTAAATTATGTTGAGCAGGTTATTTTGACAATAACTGACAATACCCCTGCTACAGCCCACGTTATTTTAATGGCTGGCGATCTGTATGGCGATGGTACAGGTTATCAAATGTTGCTTGATCCCAATGCAACGGCTTATGATAATGCCAATCAACCTGATTATACTTATCCGTTCACTTATCCATACAGCAATTTTGCGTATAAAATTCCTGTGAATGCAGATGATTCTCCAACTACGCAAAACATTGTGGTTAACGATACAATTGGCATTGATATTCCTGCTGGAACGTATGACTTTTTCATTGTTAATCCCTATCCTGGAGCAGGTGCGATAGCAGGACTTTATCACCAGTATGCAATAAATGATCGCGGTAATGATTTTGTTTTTGAAGCCGATAAGATATACAAATTTGAAGTTGTATTATACAAACCAGATCCAAATGATCAATATTTTATTACTCAAAAAGTTAATCTGACAATAACCGATAATTCGCCTGTTGTTGTTCCTGCTGTGCCAACTGGATTTACTGTAACTCCTGGTGCGGGTGGCGCTCTTTCGGCTGCCCTGTCGTGGACTAATCCGGATGTGGACGCAGATGGTAACGCTCTGTCGTCGATTACTTCAATAACGATTAAACGTGATGGGACTGTGATAGATACTTATACAAGCGAGCTTACTCCCGGCGCGGCGGCTACATATACCGACAATACGCCAACTGTTGGCGATCATGCGTACAGTATTTATGCAAGCAATGCAGGAGGCGACGGAGCCGCTGTTAACTTTAACGTATATGTAGGCGCAACTCCGCAAAACGGTACAGCTCGCGTTATTTTAAAGGCAGGCGATTTGTATAATGATGGTACAGGTTATCAAATGTTGCTTGATCCGAATGCTACGGCTTATAATAATGCCAATCAACTCGAAACTCCTTATCCGTTCACTTATCCGTACAGCAATTTTGCGTATAAAATTCCTGTAAATGCAGATGATTCTCCAACTACGCAAAACATTGTGGTTAACGATTCAATTGGCATTGATATTCCTGCTGGAACGTATGACTTTTTCATTGTTAATCCCTATCCTGGAGCAGGTGCGATAGCAGGACTTTATCACCAGTATGCAATCAATGATCGCGGCAACAATTTTGTTTTTGAAGCAAATAAGATATACGAATTTGAAGTTATATTGTATGAGGCTGCGCCACTGTATTTTACCCAAAAAGTTAATTTGACTGTAACCGATCCATGTTCAGTACAGTCGGCGGCAACTTATACTCAGGGATTTGAAGAAAATGACGCTACTTTGGGCTGTATTAAAATGTATAATCAGGGAAGCGGCGAATCATGGAGTTTTAACCACAACGAGCCCCAATATGTCCATAGCGGTACAGGTTCGTCTGTGCATAAATGGGCAAGTAGAAAAACATATCCCAAAGCATGGATGGTATTACCGAAAATTGATCTTGATGCGGCTTATGTACTGGATTTCTGGTCATACATTAGATATGCAGGTGATTATGAAACAGGACAGGCTAGCGTGTGGATTTCTACAGGAAGCGGCGATCCTGATGATGGAGGGTTTACGAAAATCTGGGAAGCAGACAAAAACAATGCAAATGAAGTAGCTAAATCACCTGACGCATGGAGAGAAATAAAAATATCTTTGGAAGCTTACGCAGGTCAACAGGTATATATTGCTTTCCTTTATGGAATCAATAATAATGAATATGGCGATTTTGCATGGTATATTGATGATGTTAAATTCAATCCCGCTGGAGTTCCCGACGTCGAAGTAACAGGACTGATAAGACCTGTCAATGGTCAGCTTACTGATGCGGAACAGGTAACTGTAAAAGTGAAAAACTTTGGCACGTCAGAGATTGCCGACGTTCCTGTAAAATTGGTTATTGATGGCGGCGTTCCTGCTGAAAGTACAATACCGAACATTGCTTCAGGAGCTGAAGTGGAATTTACTTTCCCAGGCACATTCGACTTCTCGGTTGTAAAAACATATCAAATAACTGTTTATACGGATTTAACCGGTGACGGCGATCGCTCAAACGATACCATAAGCGTAAGCGTTACTAATATAGGAAATTGCGTTGTGTCGGCGTTCCCATATACGGAAGGCTTTGAAAATGATATAGACATTCTTTGCTGGAGCAAATACGGTACATCAAACTGGGCTATAACTGCCAGTGCTCATGACGGTTCGCGTGCGATATTATCCGGCTCGCAAGATAGTTGGCTGGTCTCTCCAAAAATTTCCATTCCTGCTACGGGCGTATATGGTCTGTCGTTCTGGTCATACAATGTTAGTAGTGGATATTACCAGAAAAACAGCGTAATGATTTCAAAAGGCAGCAAAAATCCCGACGACAACGAGTTTACTGAAGTATGGTCGCCAACGTCGGTTGCTGGAGAATGGGTGGAAACTAAAATTGATTTGGCAGCTTATGCAGGTGAAGATATTTATATTGCTTTCCGTTACATTGGAAGTTCTCATATATGGATTCTTGACGATGTTGCAGTTAAGGCTTTGCCGATAGATGCAGGCGTTACGGAAATTAAGGCTCCGCTGGATGGCGGTCAGGCAGATGCTCAGGTGAAAGTTAGTATTACCAATTCAGGCGAAGGAGTATTGATTTCTGTTCCAGTAGCTTACAAGCTGAACGGAGGTAATGAAGTGGCAGAAACTTATACCGGCAGTCTGATCGCAGGCGACACAATAGAATATACTTTTACACAAACAGTTGACTTGTCGCAATATGGCGATTATACGCTGGAAGTTTATACTAAATTAGCAGGCGACATTAATCCGAATAACGACGGAAAGACAGTAACAATTGAGTATAAAGATACATCGGCTCCCGTGCTGAACGGTATTAATATCAGCGAGGGTGCTAATGATATTGCTGTTAATTTGCCGATTATCCTGACTTTCAACAAGAATATCACCAGCTCCAAACTGGGAGATATTACTTTGACAGGCGGCAGCGGCGCTGTTACTGTTACGCCGGTCATTGCAGATTCTGTTTTGACGGTAAATCACGCTGATCTGGCAAACATGACAACCTATACATTGACTGTTCCGGCTGGTACTATAGACAATTACGACACCGTAATCACGTTGACCTACACAACATTAGGAACAAATATTGGCAATGTTAAGGTATCAGCAAAAGTATATCCTACATTGACGAGAGGCAATATTACCGTTGAAACGGGAACAAAAGCTACGGTCAAGGTGGTTGATATATTTGGAAAGGTATTAGCTGTTTATCAATCTGAAGGCGTATTACCCGTAGAATTGAATTACGCTAACGGTACGTATTTCATTCTGGTTGAAAATATCGCCAGTAAGGTGATTTTGGCAAAATAAACTATAGTTTTTATTAGAGAAAGAGGTTGCCTGAAAAATTTGGGCAACCTTTTTTTGCGAGAGCGCGCCAGTTAATTCATAATTGTGCAACGTTATTACGAGCGTTAGCGAAACAAGACAGAAATTATGAATTATACTCTGCACGGCATGGTTTTGTGCATCGTCATTGCGAAGGCGAAGCCTGAAGCAATCCAGCGAAAAACTGAAAACTAAAAACTGATAACTATTTTCTGGATTGCTTCGCTAACGCTTGCAATGACGATTCGTGTCTCTGTTTATCATGTCTCCATTTATTGTATTTAAAAACAGTTAATATGGGGATTTTTTGTCTGTGAATTTATGAAAAAATATAAAATTATTGCTACCTTTGCTGCGAATATTAATTAAAAGTTTTTTTAAGAATTATACTTTTATGAAGAAAAAATTTATCTATTATTTATTGACAGCCTTGCCGTTTATTTTTTGCACGGGCTGCGAGTATGAATTGCAGGAAACAAATCCTGTGGAAATAAAAAAGCCACAGAATTTGAGCTACAACATCCAGTTGAAAGCCTCCCAAAATAGTGAGGGAGAGTATGTTGTTAAGTATGAAAATTTAAAATTTTCTTCGGAACTTCCCGAAGATGTAAATTATCTGAATTTTATTCTGTATAGAGAAGATGGATATGGAAACTCTTTTTCACTTACTGTTGGACGGACTTCCATTAATTTAAGAGGGTTCTATCCAGGCAAATATACATTAAAATGCGAAATTCCGCCACACAGAACAAAAACGGGTAGCTTAGCGGATATTTCCGGTTATGAATTTTATGAAAAAACTCTTGAATGGAAAATTGTTTTACAGCAAAATCCGCCTCCAAAATTGAATCTACGTTGTGAAAGGTTAGATGAAAACACTTTTAATCTTGTTTGGGATCAGCCAGATCCTGATTATGGAGAAGTTGACTATTATAGCATCATTTATGATTACTATAATAGTCTGGCTAAAACAACTGATACTTCATACACAGTAACACTTCCTCAAGGGTGGTACATGCGATATCGTGTTATAGCTCATTTTAAGGATAGCGATTTAGAACAATTACAATCAGAAGAGATTGCAATTAACAATGATAACAACTATTAAACAAATTATTATGAACAAACAAATAATACATTCAGTTATTTTATTGATTTGCATAGCATTGCCATTTTCCGCCTACTCGCAAAAATTCGTATTCGGCTATTCTCTTGGAAAAGCCGGTTATCAAATGGGCGACATGAAATCCATACTGGAAAATGATGTTAAAAACGAGGTAAAAGCTGTCAACGATAGCTATGAATTGGATTTTAAATACAAAAATACTGAAAATTTCCCCGACGGTTTATTTCACGACGCCTATTTGGGGCTACAGTTTTCTTTTCATGAAATAGGCTTGCAGTACAATTATTTAACCACAGGCGGACGAAACCATCTGTCCGACTATTCCGGAGAATTGAGAAAGGACATTGTCTTTTCGGGAGATGCTTTGGGACTTTACTACAAATGCCATTTCTTGTCTGTTCCGTTAACGAAAGATTTCAGTTTTTCAGCCAGCGCGGGCGTAGCTACAGGAGCTATATTCAATTATGGACATTTAGATTATTTTTTAGACCTTTATAATCCGCAAATATTTCAGTCGGATTATTATGTTATAGGCTCCAGCAGCCGTAAATTTGAAAAAAAGGACGAATCTTATGACTGGAATTCTACCAACTGGTATGTTCAACCTACTGTAGGACTTCAGTTGTGGTGGAAAAAAACGGTATCACTCAATATCAACGCAGGTTATCTGTTCGACAACCCTGGAAAAATCAGGACAGCAGATGAAAACACAACCGATGTTATCGGTGTCTATGACACCTATTATGGCAACAGGATAGCCGTCATCAGCGAAATTCCTGGCAGGGAATATAATTTTGGAGCAAACTGGTCGGGAATCCGCTTGTCGGTTGGTATCGGATTTGCTTTTTCGGTAACAAAATAAATCATAGAAGTATGAAGAAACAGCTTTTTTTAGGAGATGAGGCTATTGCTCAGGCAGCTATCGACGCCGGTTTGTCGGGCGTTTATTCTTATCCCGGAACTCCTTCCACCGAAATAACCGAGTATATTCAACATTCGCAAACGGCAAAAGAACGCGGGATTTATTCGCGATGGTGCAGTAATGAAAAAACGGCTCTGGAAACGGCTCTGGGAATGTCGTATGCAGGAAAACGGACGCTTTCATGTATGAAACATGTCGGTTTGAACGTTGCTGCCGACGCTTTTATGAACATTGCCCTGTCGGGAATCAATGGAGGAATGATTATCGTCACAGCTGATGATCCATCAATGCATTCATCGCAAAATGAGCAGGATAACCGGATGTATGGAAATTTTGCCATGCTTCCGGTCTTTGAACCTTCAAACCAGCAGGAAGCATACGATATGGTTTACGAAGGATATGAATGGTCGGAGAAATGGGGCTATCCCATCCTTTTACGTATTACCACGCGCATGGCTCATTCGCGAGCAGGCGTACAGACAGGAGTGTTGAAACCGCAAAATGCTGTACATACGGAAGATGACGCACGCCAGAAATATGTTCTGCTGCCTGCCATTGCACGTAACCGTTTCAAAATCCTGCTGGAAAAACAGGCGGAATTTCTTCACGCTTCTGAAACGTCTAAATACAATCAGTTTTTTAGTGGCAGTCACAAAACAGGCATTGTTGCCTGCGGCATTGCTTTCAACTATTTGCAGGAAAATTTTCCCGACGGTTTTGAAAATCCGGTTTTGAAAATAAGCCAGTATCCTCTACCTAAAAAACAGCTGTTTCAATTGACAGAATCATGTGAAGAAATTTTAGTACTCGAAGATGGATTTCCCGTTGTGGAAGAACAGTTGAAGGGTTATCTTGGCGTTGGTCTGAAAATACACGGTCGTCTCGACGGCACGCTTCCACGCGACGGGGAACTTACTCCCGACACTGTGCGTAAAGCGCTTGGACTTAAACCTGCTGTTCATTATTCCGTTCCGGAAATCGTAGTGGCGCGCCCGCCAGCCCTGTGCGCCGGTTGCGGACATAGGGATGTGTATGAAGCTCTGAATGAAGTGTTAAAAGAATATTCCACAGCAAAAGTATTCAGCGATATTGGATGTTATACGCTGGGAGCTTTGCCCCCATTCCGTGCAATAGATTCCTGTATCGACATGGGTGCATCCATAACAATGGCGAAAGGCGCATCCGAAGCTGGAATTTTTCCTTCGGTGGCAGTTATCGGCGATTCAACTTTCACACATTCGGGAATGACCGGACTGCTGGATTGCGTTAACGCTAATGCTAACGTACTGATTATTATATCAGATAACGAAACAACAGGCATGACCGGCGGACAGAATTCGGCGGCAACTGGACGTATTCACGCTATATGCAAAGGAATAGGCGTAAATCCTGAACATTTGCGGGAAATAGTTCCCCTGAAAAAAAACATGGAGGAAATGAAAAATATTATACGGGAAGAAATTGAATATCAGGGAGTTTCTGTAATTGTTCCTTGCAGGGAATGTATTCAAACTCATGCGAGAAAAGTAAAACAGTCTAAAAAATAATAACATTATGAAAACCGATATAATTTTAGCAGGCGTAGGCGGACAGGGTATCCTGTCGATAGCCGCCGTAATTGGAGAAGCTGCACTGGAAGCCGGTCTTTACATGAAACAGGCTGAAGTTCACGGGATGAGTCAGCGCGGCGGGGATGTTCAGTCGCATCTGCGCATCAGCGACAAGCCTGTGGCTTCCGATCTGATTCCGCTTGGGAATGCCGATATTATTATTTCTCTCGAACCAATGGAAGCTTTGCGCTATCTTCCTTATCTTAAAAAAGATGGCTGGATTGTAACAGGTAGCAACCCCTTTGAGAATATCTCAAATTATCCGGATATGGAAAATTTAATGAAAGAATACAACAGCCTGCCTAACAAGGTAATATTAGATGTAGAGCAGATTGCAAAAGATCTGGGCGCTCCGCGTTCCGGAAATGTTGTTTTACTGGGAGCAGCTGCTCCGTATCTTGGAATTGATTTTTGCAGACTGGAAAATGGGATTAAATCCATATTCGGCAAAAAAGGCGAAGAAATAGTAGAAATAAATCTGAAAGCATTACGCAGGGAAACTAAAAGTTAAAAACTAAAAAATACAAACAGATGAGATTTTTTAAAGTTGTGTTATTTATCGCCGCATTAATTATTTACGGCGAATCGTTTGCACATAAAACGTATCCTACCGGCTCATTGCTGTGGGAAATATCGGGAAAAGATTTAACGGCGCCATCCTATTTATTGGGGACTTTCCATTTAAAATCAGGCTCTTACATGGACAGTATAGCCGGAGCAAAAAAGGCATTTGAATCTTCCGAGCAGGTAATTGGCGAAGTTTCGCTTGATAACATGCAGGAAATACAGATGAAAATGATGATGAAAATGCAAATGCCACAGGGTGCAAATTATCGTCAATTATATTCGGATGACGATTACGAATTTGTTAACAAGCAATTGATTTCATACATGGGAGCAGGATTGGACAAGCTTGGCTCGCTACAGCCTGCTGCGCTGGATATGACCATTTTTACAATGGTATATATTAAAAACATTGGCAATTTTAATCCGCTTGAAGCGTTGGATATGTACATACAGAGCAAAGCCGCCAAAAAAGGCAAAGCAATAGCGGGATTGGAAACCGCAGATTCTCAGATTACACTTCTTACTGAGTCTCCACTGCAACGGCAAGCTGATTTACTGTTGTGCCACCTGAAAAATACCGATCAAATTGTATCTACTGAATTAAAAAAATTGATCGAAGGGTATAATAAAGCCGACTTGCACTTATTGAACGAACTGTTTACGCAAGTAAGCGATGAAAACAACCCGTGTCCGGATACAGAAGAGGAATTGAACCGTATGCTAAAAGACAGGAATAACAACTGGATGAAGCAGTTGCCTGCATTGATGAAGGAAAAACCTTCTTTCATTGCCGTCGGCGCAGGACATCTGGTGGGCGAATATGGATTGCTGAACTTGCTGGAACAGGCAGGATATAAAGTGAAAGCAGTTACCAAATAGTATTTTAACAAGCACTTACTGAATATTATACTCTGCACGGCATGGTCTTGTGCAACGTCATTGCGAAAGCGAAGCCTGAACAATCCAGTAATCTATTTATTTACAACTGGATTGCTTCGTTAATGTTCGCAATTACGATGAACAAAATTAAACCGCGTAAAGTATATTTGTTAGGAGATATGTGACAGTACAAAAAATAATTGGGGAAAATCATTGTTATTTCCTTAAATATTTGTACTTTTGCACCTCAATTTTTTAGTAAGGAATTAAATAATTAAAAATAATATAAAAATGAAAGCAGGACTTCATCCGGAAAATTATCGTCCGGTCGTATTTAAAGATATGTCGAACGATGATACATTTATCACTCGCTCAACGATTAACGCCAAAGAAACAATTGAAATTGAAGGTGTTACCTATCCTTTGATTAAAATTGAAATTTCAAACACTTCGCATCCATTCTATACCGGTAAACAGAAACTGGTGGATACAGCAGGACGTGTAGATAAATTCATGAGCCGTTACGGTAACAGGAAAAAATAGAAATCAAGTTGCTTACTTGAATTATCAGTAACAAAAATCTATAAATGATTAATTTTATCCTGATTTTTGTTTGCATAATAGCTGGGATAACAATGTCCCAGCTAAAAGTGCTTCCTGCCGATTCGCACAAAAGCGTTAACGCATGGTTAATTTATGTAGCTCTACCTGCGCTTGCCTTGCGCTTCGTTCCTGATACGGAATGGAACATGAAATTGCTGCTGCCTGTCTTGGGACCTGTTCTGGTATGGTTGGGCGCATGCCTGTTTATCAGGATTTACGATTGGAAGAAACAGTTGCCGCACGGTTCGCGCACTGCTTTACTAATCGCCTGTGGATTAGGGAATACCGCATTTATTGGCTTCCCTATGGTATCGGCTTTCTACGGTGAATCCGAAATTCACCATGCAGTTGTGTTTGATCAGCTTACATTCATACTTTTTTCAACCGTAGGCGTTATCGCTATTCTCAAAAGTTCTTCTGGCGAAGCTAAAAAAATCAGTTTACAATATATTGTTAGAAAAATATTTCGTTTCCCGCCGTTTATTGCGTGTCTTTTAGCGCTGATATTACCGTGTTTTTTCGATATTTCGTCAATTAATCCTTTCTTGGACAAGTTAGTAGCAACCATGTCGCCTTTGGCTTTATTTTCCATTGGACTGCAACTTCGTCTGGGTGAAATAAGGAAAGAATGGCGGCTTATTTCCGCCGGTATGCTCTATAAACTTCTATTGGCGCCATGTCTTGTTATGTTGCTCGCATTTTTGATTAAATCGAATGGCAACATGACTAAAATCAGCATTTTTGAAGCAGGCATGTCTTCGCATATCACAGCAAGTTTACTGGCAAGTCAGTATAAACTCAATCCTTCTTTTTCGTCGCTTATGGTGGGCGCAAGTATTGTATTCGGTTTTATTTCGTCAACTTGCTGGTATTTTGTTTTGCAGTATCTGTTTTAGTACTTTATACTTTACGCATTGAAAACTAAAAACTAAAAGTTAAAAGTTAAAAACTTAAAACTGTCTCGTCCTAAAAAAACTTTACAGATTATTTGTCTATGTCCTGCTATAACTTGACATTTTTGTATTAGTCCTGTTATTACTTTACGATTTACAAATGTAAGAATAAATTCTAAATC
>JAIRPX010000069.1 GCA_031256775.1 Dysgonamonadaceae bacterium | reverse complement strand
TTTGACGCCGCGTTGAAAATTGATGAAAATTACAAAACGGTTTTTGAGTTTCCCGAAAAGAATAAAGGGAATTTCAAGAAGAAATCGTAACTTTGCCGCTGAAATCACACGGTCGTAATAGTTTTGCTGTTATTGCTTTGGATTTTAGTGGCGGCTCTGTCAGGAGGGATACTTGGCAGAGCCTTTTTGCTTTAATTATCATGAAACCAAGGGAAATCAGTGATTATACTGTATTTTTGCAACCGAAAAAAAGAAATATAATATGGCAAAAAAGAAGCATCAGGGACATTACTGTAAAATCTGCGGCGAACATAAAGCCAATGAAAAATTCAGCGGTAAAGGACATTCCATACATATTTGCAGAGACTGTGAAGCATTGCCGCAGGAAAGGAAAAACGAACTTCAGTATATGAACCGGATTG
This sequence comes from Dysgonamonadaceae bacterium, assembly GCA_031256775.1. Taxonomy (GTDB): domain Bacteria; phylum Bacteroidota; class Bacteroidia; order Bacteroidales; family Azobacteroidaceae; genus Azobacteroides. The sequence continues at coordinate 2,796 of JAIRPX010000069.1, read as the reverse complement.
AGCGGATTGCAGAAAAATATCCCCGTTCAAGGGAAGATTGGGATTTGCTCGAAAAGTATGCAAAAAACAAAGCATACCCGGAAGCAAGCGAGTTCGCTCAAATGATTCTGGAAATGAGCGGCAAACGGATAGCAAAAAGTTAAACGAGTTTGCATACATAAGTATTTTTGAGTAATTTTGCGCCTCTGAAAAATCAGGAAAATGACAATTCAAGAACTTATACACCTTCGCGAATCGGAGGACAAGGTAGAATTTAAGCAGGCTAAAACGCAATTCGCCTACAATTCTGGTAGGAAAAGCGTTTTGGGTTACGTTTCCGCTATCGCTAACGAGGGCGGGGGCTATCTTGTCTTTGGCATTAAAGAGGCATCGCCGCACGAGGTTTGCGGGTCGCTGGCTTTTGAAGGGAAAGAAGGGAAATTGGAACAGGACGTTTATCGGGATTTGAAAGTCAGGATAAAAACGGAAACGCTTTTTGATGATGGGAAACGGATTTTGATTATCAAAATTCCGTCCCGACCGGTTGGCAAAGTGCTGTATTTTGAAGATGTTCCGCTGATGCGCGTTGGCGAAAGCTTAACGCGAATGTCTGACGAAATGTATCTTTCTATTATTCAGGAACAGGAGCCGGATTTTTCAGAAAAGATATGCGAAGGCTTGACCTTTGAGGATTTGGACAGGGAAGCAATAGAAGTAATGAAAGAGCGTTATGCCAAAAAACAGGAAAACCCCGCTTTCAGAATGTTGCCTGATATGCAAGTGTTTATCGATTTGGAACTCGTTCAAAACGGTAAATTGAATTATGCCGCACTGCTTTTACTCGGAACTCGTAAAGCATTGCGTCAATATCTTCCCAATGCTGCCGTTACTGTTGAATACCGTTTAAACCATTCAATGATACCCTACACGGCAAGGCAGGAATTTCAAGAGCCTTTATTTACGTTAATTGACAAAATATGGGCTTATATCAACCAGCCTGCAAGTAACCCGCTGCTGCACATTCGCGACAAGTTCAATATCTACGACATTAAGAGTTTTAATGAAGAGGTTGTACGTGAAGCAATTATCAATGCCTGCGTCCATCGCTCGTACAAATTTTCAGACGATGTTTTTATCAAGCAGTATCCTGATGAATTGATTATTACCAATGCAGGCGGTTTTCCTTCGGGCGTATCACAAGAAAACATTTTGATAATCAACAGCCGTCCGCGCAGTAAACGCCTGACTGAAGTGTTGCAAAAAACAGGATTTATAGAACGGTCGGGGCAGGGTGTTGATAAAATGTTTTACCTCTGCCTGATGGAAAGCAAGCCGTTGCCGGACTTTTCCCATACCGATGCCACACAGGTGGATTTACGGTTGAAAGCCAAAATTATTGACAATGCTTTTTATCTGTTTGTCAATAAAATACAAGGCGACAGAATGGACAAACTCAATGTATTTGACCTGCTCACATTGGATAGGGTGCGGCAAGGCATTTCGACAGATTTACCTGAACTGTCGGTTGCAAAATTGCAGCGCGAAGGCCTGATAAAACCTCAAAAACCAAAATCCAAGAAATTGATTCTATGCGACTTATATTATGATTTAATAAAACAAAGTGGCGGTGTAAGTGGCGGTGTAAGTGGCGGTGTAAGTGTATCTGATATTGAAAAAACAATTTTTGAAGTTATTCGGAACAACGATAACATCAACACAAAACAAATTAGTGAGTTGCTCAATATGCCTCTCCGAACAGTAGAAAGATATTTAGCAAAACTTAAAGCGGAAAATTTGATAGAGTTTCGTGGAATACCTAAAACAGGAGGATATTACCTGAAAAACAGATAATGCACGGAATATAGCACAACTGTTTCAATTCCCCATAAGAAAGTAAAAATTCCCCATAAAAACCGTATTTTTTGCATCTGTTTTTATTTAATAATCTGAATATCAGCAACAATACAATTCCCCATAGACACGAAAAAGAGTAGTAAGAAATGAATAATTTCTTGAACTTGATGCGACATATAATATTGATTCCCTACTCTTTCTTAATCAAATGCTGCAACTCCGGGTCATCGGCGATTCGTTTGAGTTCTTCAGCAACAATCTGTTTCACATCGGCTTTGATTTGGTTGTAGTTGCGTTCAATTTCCGCCTGCATCGTATCGTTGCCGTCCCCATCGCGGAAATCCAGAATTTCAGGGATTTTTTGATATGACTTTGTTTCGCGGGCTACGGCGGCATTATCCACAACAATTTCTGCATGGAAAATCTTTTGTTCAATCCGTTCATCAAAATTGTCGCTGACTGCACCGACAAACATACCTTGTGTCAAATTGCTTATTTTTGATGCCGGAATTAAACTATCCAACTGCGTGGAAATGGAAGTTGATTTATCCTGTCGGTTGATAGTCATGGATTGGCGTTTTTGCAACACTTTCCCGAAGCGTTCAGAAAGATTTTTAGCCGATTCGCCAACTACCTGACCGCTAAAAATGTTGCCTACGGTATTCATCACTACGGCGGCTTCCTTGTCGCCGTAATCGCGCTTTAACTGCGAAAAGTCCTGAAAGCCCAAACAAACGGCAACTTTGTTTGAACGCGCTGTTGCAATTAAGTTATCCAAACCGCGAAAATAAATTGTGGGCAACTCGTCAATGATAACCGAACTCTTTAACTGTCCTTTCTTGTTTATCAGTTTGACAATACGCGAATTATACAATCCTAAAGCCGCGCTGTAAATATTCTGCCTGTCGGGATTGTTGCCCACACATAAAATTTTCGGCTCGGCAGGATTGTTAATGTCCAAAG
>JAIRPX010000007.1 GCA_031256775.1 Dysgonamonadaceae bacterium | reverse complement strand
ATTAATAAAAATGAAAGGAATAAAAGATAATTATTTGATTATGTATAGACTGATATTTTTTATAATTGCAATTACAACTGTATCATTAACAAGTTGTAACAGGAAATCAGCCACAAAAGTTATAGTTGAAGAACATATTCAACAAACTGATTATGTTATAAATGAGAATCTGTCATCAAGTGATTATTCTGATATTGACGGATATTTTCCGGAAGAAGGTTTTATTTCGACAGCAGAAATTGCAACCAGGATTGCAGAAACTGTATTAAGTAACATATATGGAAAAGAACATATTGAAGAAGAAAAACCTTTTTCTGTCAATTTAGAGGGTGATGTATGGATCATAGAAGGAAGTCTTTATTATAGAAAAGGCGGGGTCGCATATATTGAGATTAGGAAAAGTGATGGAAAAATATTAAAAGTTATCCATACAAAATAAAGGTTTGCGCCTTGTAAAACATATTAAAAAACGAACAAAAAATCTTGTTTAAAGATTTAGCGATTGTTTTTCATTAAAACTTCCACTGATAAAGTGGGGGAAGCAAGGCATTGATAAAAGATGAATATGAAAAGTAAAAATAAATTCTTTTTAATAATAGTAATCTTTTTAATTATTTTAATAGTACATTTTTCTTGGGAGTTGATTATTAGTATGGTAACATATAAAGATTATTTTGAAGATTATTTTGAAGATTCAAAACAAACAATTTCTTATGAATCAAGGAAATTTGAAATAGGAATAATTTGAAATCATCTCGTAGTATTCATGGCATACCTTTTTATAATTATAGCTTACTTTTTGTATATACGTAGGAATGATAAAGGAAAATTCTGTTTAATAATGACAGTTATATCAATGTTAATTTTCGTATTTTGCAAATTGGAATTATTTAAATATACAGCAGAGTATAGACATTGTATTACAGCTAATATAGAACATTCAGATTTGGTGTATTCATATAAATCACTAAAAAGTGAAAATGCAATAATTATGAATTATTTAAAGGTGTTCATTGTTTACTTAACAGTGATTACATGTCACCTTTCATACAGATTTTTGCTAAAAAAATATGATAAACAAATAAAAATGTTGAGTTTATTGAGAATTTGATCGCAAACAATAATAAAAAAACGACATCATGAACAATTTATCAAAGACTTTTTGTTTATTCATGCTAATTGCATTGAAGAATACAGTATGCAGTTACGGACAAGGCGATTTTGGTCATGTTACGCCACATACTGCCGATTTTATAAAGTACGGCAATATTCCGGTAGCGCTTTTTATCGGACGAATGAATCTGGAAGTTCCTGTTTACCGGATCAAGGATTTAGATTTTGATATTCCCATCAGCCTTTTATATACGGCTGACGGTTTTAAACCAGAAAAACGCTCCGATTTTGTTGGTTTTGACTGGACGTTAATAGCTGGTGGTTGTATCACCAGAGAAGTATATGGAACACCAGATGAATATGTTCCTACCAATTGGGGTAGTAATGAATTAGGTTTTTGGAACTTTGTAAAAGAAAAAGGAAATGTAAAAAATGAGGTGTGGAATTTCTCTTATCCAGTAGTTATTCCTCACAGCTACAACTATATTGTAAACCAATCAACCAGTGAACCTGGACACTGGGTTGATTATCAACCTGATTTATTTCTTTTCAATTTCAACGGGCATTCGGGGCAATTTATGATTAATAATTCCGGAATGGCACAAAGTAATGATAATGGCTATAAAGTTGATCTCTCATGTTTTTCTAAACAATATCCGCATGACGATCAACCAAATATTTCAACACTGCGTATCACTACTCCTGATGGTTATATTTATGAATTTGGTGGAACCTTAGATGCTATTGAATATTCCGTTTTTTACAGGGAAGGTTATAAGTTCGAAGAATTAAATCCCACAATACTGGCATGGCATTTAACCAAGATTACGGCTCCTAATGGCAGAACTGTAAAATATAAATATGTAACAGCAGATAATTTGTCAGATTCAAGCAGTCCCATTTGGCAGGCAGGACGAGGATATTACAAAAAACATGACGGTAATTCCGGTCCTGGAGATATTTTTGTAAATGCAACTAAAAAAGTCGTTCTTGAATGCATTGAAATAGATCAATTGAAGATAGAGTTCAAAAAATCAAAGGAAACAACTTTGGGCAATAATGGCTATTTCTTTGTCGCACAACCAACATGCAATCGTGCAACCTATCAGTTAGATACAATTTTAGTCAAATATGCCGACAATACTCAATATACCCATGTTTTAACGTATGAAAACGTATTGAAGCGTCGTTTTCTGTCCTCTGTAACTCAACTTAAATACGGTCAGAAATATAATTTTGAATATAATCACGGCGATTATCCTATAAAAATGTCTGCTGTAGCAGACGGTCTCATACATGGAGAAGAGAGGGATGATTTCGGATATTGGACGTCTAATAATGCCGACAGTTCTTTTGGTTTGATGTCTAAAATTATCTATCCTACAGGAGGTTATTCACTGTTTACTTATGAAAAGCACCAATACGGCTATGCAGTAGAAACTAAAATAGATGATTTAACCAAGTATTTGGTTACCTCTTCCAATGCAGACACTGTTACTGTGTCTTCCGATGCAAAAGGCGAAGGTTTTAAACCTATCACGGATAGTGACGATGATTTATTGCTACCGAATTTGCCACCACACTCCGGTAATAATTCTCAAAAAGTTATCAAATATAATATTCATGGAGCAAGATTAAAATCCATTACCAATTTTGACTCATCCGTATCTGAAAGCACAAAAAAGGAATATATTTATACTGATAAAATCAAAAATGGTAGCAGTAGCGGTATTTTGTACCAAACTCACCCGTATTATATACATATCACTGGAAAAAAGGTATATATTATTGAAGATTCATGGAATAGAAACTATAATATAGATGAACCTCCAATCGGTTATTCTTCCGTTATAGAAAAATATAACGACGGATCATTTATTCAGTATAAATTCAGTGATTATAAAACTAATCCAGATGATAATTATACAAAAATGAAAATGCTCAATCCTGCAAAAGAATTGACACTGTCTGATTATAAATTATTAGTTGCAACCAGCGTTAATCGTGTTTCAAGTAATTCGACAAGTCGCGGTTTATTGACAGGTAAAATTATGTATGATAATAAAGATTCTGAAAAACAAAAGGAAAGTTTTTTTTACAGATATGTAGCGCCTTCTGGAGAAATGATGACTATTGATGAAGCTGCATTGATTAATAATTGTGCACCTAACGTAGCGTGTGATGACACCTCTTATATCGTTTCTTTTCGTACAATAACAGGGGGAGGCTTGGCTAAAAAAATTTATTTAAAATCGCATCCTTTAGTTATTAAAAAAGTAAAAACAGACGATATAACAACTACCGAAAATTTCCTGTATAATTCTAATAACCAGATTAAAACAAAAAGAACAATAGTCAATTCGCAGGATACCTTGCAGATAACATACACTCATCCTTCCGATTATAATGTCAGTCCATACACTGATATGACTGCTTATAACAGGGTCTCACCTGTAATTGAACAGACAACAACTCGCATAAAAGGTCGTGTACGTACAGAAATGGAATGTATCTACACAGATTATCAACTGTGGAATAAATTAGCTGTACCACAAAAAACATCGACTAAATATATAGGCACAAACAATTGGTACACAGAAGTAACTTACAATTCATATAATAATCTTGGCAGATTACTGCAAAGAACGGGGAACGAAGATACGCATACGACTTACCTCTGGGGCTACAACCATCAATACCCCATTGCTGAAATTAAAAATGCTACTTATTTGGAAATAACCCAATATATAAACGAAACAGCATTGAATAGTATCGCAGGAAAAGCGGAGCTAACATCTGCCGATTCAATAACAATTAATAACATTCGCAACCAATTACCGAATGCATATGTTACGACTTACATCTACAAGCCCCTTGTCGGCATGACCTCCAAAACCGATCCTGACGGCGTTAAAACAACTTACGAATACGACGCTTTCGGTCGCCTGCAATATGTTAAAGACGAAAACAGCAACGTTATTGAAAATTACGAATACAATTATAAACAGTAAAAGTATATGAAAACACTTATTTTATCGGTATTTATGCTGCTTCCTATTGCGGGATTTGCGCAGATTTCCCTACAAAAGGAACTTAACATGTTTCGTGCTGGTGACGTAACCGTCAAGCAGCAGATTGGTTACAAGGATCCGGGACGCAGCGGGGTTAATGTCCTCTGGGATTTCAGCCGGATGGAAGTGGTTGACGCAGAGCATGAAGTATCCTGCTTTTCCTACAACGACACGCTGATAACCGTCGCAGAGCATATTTTGCAGAGCCATTATACCTTGCAGAACGATTCGCTGCTACTGTGGGGCTTCGACGGCCACGTCACCGAACTGCACGATGTCCAACCGGAACTGCTGCTGAAATTTCCGGTGCATTACGGCGACACGGCTCGGAGCTGTTTCTATGCTCATGGAAAACACGGTAACCGCTTGGAATTGGATGCGATGGGCAGGACTGAGACGGCAGCAGATTCTTACGGTATGATGATTCTTCCCGGAGGGGATACGCTGAGGAATGTACTGCGCACTCACACTTTGAAATATATCGCCGAAACAGTCCGTCCGATTGGCGATGAATATTACGAAAAGCGCGACAACCCGCTGCATATTTCTCCCGACAGCATTGATTTCCGTCTTGCGTCTGATTCGGTGATTTTCATTTCGGAAACATTTCGCTGGTATTCAAAGGGTTATCGCTATCCTGTTTTCGAGACTGTTAGGAGCTGGGAGCGTCATCCCAACAACCATAATTATGAGTTTGTGGCAGCTGCATTCTTCTATCCTCCTCAGAATCATTACTATCTGGAAAACGATGCGGACAATCTGGCGTTGCTTGAAGAAGCGGAGGTAGATACGGTTAACGATACGTGGACAGGTCTGACGTACAATATTTTCCCCAATCCGGTAAGGTCTGGCAGCTTGGAAGTTGAGATGTATCTGCCTAAGACAGTGAACAATATCCGCGTTCAGCTGCACGGCAGTATGGGACTGATTGCGTACAGTGAAGAGAAAGGCAGCCGCAACGCGGGGATTTACGGTTTCCAGGTTCCTGTCGCCGGTCTGCCGGTGGGTAACTATATCTTTGATATATGGCTGGACGACAAACAGATAAATGAGATAATTATGGTCAGGAGTTTTTAACTTTTAGTTTTTATGAGATACTGTGTTTATACATTATTACTCTTACTGCTGAATATCAGCATTTTATATGCCCAGTCATCGGATCGGAACT
>JAIRPX010000271.1 GCA_031256775.1 Dysgonamonadaceae bacterium | reverse complement strand
AAAATCAAGTCACAGGTATATGAAGTTAATTATTTTTTTGTACCTTTGCTCAATTTTTTGAGTCATTATGAGACATATTAATCTAAAAGGAATGGGAGTTGCGTTGATTACGCCTTTTTTAACAAATGGTGGAGTCGATTACATTACTCTGTCGCATTTAGTTGAATATCAGATAAAAAACGGAACAGATTACTTGGTAATTCTGGGTACTACCGCAGAAACGCCTACCCTTACCGACAGAGAAAAAAAGCGAATTATTAAACATGTAGTTAATAAAGTAAACAAAAGAATACCGATTGTAGCAGGAATAGGCGGGAATAATACGCAGGCTGTTATCGAAAATTTGCAGTCGGGCGATTTTTCAGGAATTGACGCCATACTTTCAACTGTTCCTTATTACAATAAACCGCCACAGGAAGGAATTTATCAACACTATAAAAAAATTGCCGAAGCAACTCCCCTGCCCGTAATCCTGTATAATGTTCCCGGACGAACAGGAGTAAACATGGAGGCGGAAACTGTTCTGCGACTTGCCCGCGACGTTGAAAATATTGTAGCAATAAAAGAAGCTTCGGGAAACATTTTGCAGGCTGAAACTATTATTAAAAACAAACCGGCTGATTTCAAGCTAATTTCCGGCGACGATGGAATCACCCTTCAATTGATCAAGCTTGGGGCTGTAGGCGTTATATCTGTCATCGGCAATGCTTTACCATTGGAATTTGGTAATATGGTGCATTTAGCCTTGCATAAACATTATGAACAGGCTAACGATGTTAATATGCGTCTCAAGAAATTAATGGAACTTCTTTTTGTTGACGGCAATCCTGCCGGTATAAAAAGCGTATTAGATATGATGGGATATATAGAAAATGTACTTCGTCTGCCTCTAATTCCGGCACAGATTGAAACATACAAAAGAATCCACAGTGAATTACGGAAACTTAACATAAAACTGTATGTATGACCGGTATGCTCAAAATATACAAAGCATCAGCTGGGTCGGGGAAAACATATACGCTTGCACTTGAATATATTAAGGAATTATTGGCGTCGCCTGTAACTGATAACTATAAGCACATTCTTGCAGTTACATTCACGAAAGACGCCACAGGTGAAATGAAAAGCCGTATATTAGCCGAACTTTACGGATTGGCTTTTAACACGATTGATTCACAGGGGTTTATGTCGGATGTTCAAAAACAAATCAGCGAAAAAGGCGCAGAAATAAGCGAAAAAACTATTCGGAATAAATCCAAACAGATGCTTAACAGCATTTTGCACAACTACAGCTATTTGAATATCACAACTATCGACAGTTTTTTCCAAAAGGCTTTACGCAATTTGGCGAGGGAACTTGGCAAAGGTTCACGTTTCAATTTGGAAATGAACACCGGAAAAGTATTGTCGGAGGCTGTCAAGGCAACGATTGAAAAGGCAAGCGAAAACAGGCAAATACTTGACTGGCTGACTGCTTATATCGAAAATAAACTTGACGAAAGTAAAAACTGGCGCATTGAAGAAGAAATATTCGATTTCAGCCATTGCATATACAACGAATTTTTCCAGGAACATGAATGGCTGCTGCGCAAACAGCTGGAAAACAATCCAAAGCTATTCGCCGACCTGAAAAAACAGCAGCACGCAAGCCAGAACGAATGTAAAGATTTTTTCAGGAAAACATCCGGCAGGATAAATCAAATCCTGAACGAGCGGCATTTGGAAACGAGCGATTTCGGAAACAGCAAGTATGCCATCGCGTTGTTCAACAAACTCGCGCAGGGCGATTACAAAGCCAGCATCGGCGCAACAATTGAAAAATGCAGAACCGATTCTTCTGCTTGGGGCGGCGCAAAATCAAAAAGGAAAAACGAAATAATAGCTTTGGCAGAATCGGATTTCATCCCGCTGCTGAATCAAACAATAAAAACTTTATCGTTATTTAATACGTCTCAAATGATTACGCGCAACCTGCACCAGCTGGGTTTGATTTGGGACATAACAAAAGAAATCAGTCTGCAAAATGCCGAAAACAACCGCTTTATGCTGTCCGACACGGCTTTGTTCCTGAACAGGATGATTGATAATTCCGACGCTCCTTTCATTTACGAGAAATTAGGCGCAAAAATTCATCATATAATGATTGACGAATTTCAGGATACATCACGCCTGCAATGGAACAATTTCCGCGTATTGCTTTCCGAAATCATTGCAAACAACAATTTCAGCCTGATCGTTGGCGACGTGAAACAGTCTATCTACCGCTGGCGCAACGGAGACTGGCGTATCCTCGAAAATATCGACTCCGAACTCCATACACCCGTATTAAATCTTGCGCACAATTACAGGAGCGAAAAAGAAGTCGTGGAATTTAATAACTGTTTATTTACCTGCGCCGCCAATTCGCTTCATGAATTATACGAAAGCCAGTGGGGAGCCGCAGGATCGCCATTCCCGTCGGCATACAATCCTGATACGCTTGTTCAGAAATCAAACAAAACCGACAACAATGGTTTTATTTCCATAGATTTTCTGTCGGATAAAACCGACGGGGAAGAAACATACGACAGCCGTATGAAAAAAACAATTCTTGAAAAACTGTTGCAGCTAAGTCAGGCGGGCATACCTGCTCATAAAATCTGTATCCTCACACGTTACAATAAAGACATTGTGCAACTGGGCAAATACCTTTCATCGCTCAAAAACGATTATCCGGCTCTGGCAGGGAACAGTTACCTTGATTTGGTTTCAAATGAAGCTTTCCAACTCAATTCTTCCTTAGCCATCAGAATCATTATAAGTGCGTTGCGCTGCATTGCCGATCCTGAAAACTCGGTAGCGCAAGCACAGCTGGAATGGCTTCTACGCCTTATACCCGGCGCTGACGATGCAAAAGAAAATAAAACTGACAGCTACCGGCAACTACGCGCCAATGCCATTCCACTCTCATTTGGCGAAGGATTTGGAACGCGCTATATATATCATCTGTTCAATCTGGAACGTATTCCGGGACAAACAGCATACCTCTTTACATTCTACGATTCCATTTCAGCATACCTGAATGAAAAATCGCCAGACCTTCATCAATTCCTTGATTATTGGGATGAAGAGCTGTATAAAAAAACAATTGCGCACAGCGAAGGCGTTGACGGCGTCGTGGCAATGAGTATTCACAAATCAAAAGGGCTTCAATTTCACACAGTTATCATACCTTATTGCGACTGGGAAATTAACCCGCGAGCAGGCACTACCGTCTGGTGCGGGGCAAAACCGGACTTGTATAACATCGAAATGTTGCCCGTTTCTTACAGCAAGGGAATGAGCGAAACAGTTTTTGCCGAAGAATATAAAGAAGAAACAGCTCAGAGCTGGATGGATAACCTGAACGTCCTCTATGTTGCTTTCACCCGCGCCGAACATAACTTGCTGATTCTTGCAAGAGAAAATGAAAAATTAGATGGCGTTTCAAAAATATCAAGCGTTTCCGATTTGCTGCAAATGAACAGGAACAAATTAAACGGCGAATTGAACGATGAAAACCGCTATTTCAAAAGAGGAATTTTAAATGCCATCCAGGAAAAGACGGACAAAATTCAGGACAATCTCTTGAAACAGGAGCCTGTTCCCTACCCTGTTACTTTCGTTTCGCAAATATTTAAGAGCGGCGAATCCATTTTCAAGCAATCAATTCAATCGCGCAAATTCACAAATCCCGACGCTTATCCAAACGAAAAATATGTTGCCTACGGAAATGTTATGCATAAACTGTTTGAACAGATTCACAAAATAAGCGATATTGACAGGGCAATAGAAAATCATATTTCAGAAGGACTTATAAGTCTGTGCGACAAACAGGCGTATGAAAATAAAATCCGGGCGGCAATCATTGAATCGCAGGTAGAAGACTGGTTTTCAGAAAGATATAAAATATATTCTGAATCAACCATACTTATTGAAGAAGATGGCGAACTGAAACAGAAGCGTCCCGATCGTGTGTTAATATCAGACAATTCGACAATTGTTATTGATTTCAAATTTGGGGAAATGCATAAATCACATACAGAACAGGTTTTGCAGTATATGCATCTGCTCGAAAAGATGAATTATCCGCAAATTGAAGGATTTTTGTGGTATGTAGAAACCCGACAGAAAATTCCTGTTTCTTTATCATTTCCCGTGAGGTAGAATAAAAAAATTTCCCCCTTTGTTTTCGCGCAACCAGCATATTAATTTTTTAATATATAATTAGATAGATAGATAGATAGATAGATAGATAGATAGATAGATAGATAGATAGATAGTTTTAAAGAAAAAAATTCGTTTTGAATCAATTTTTATATTATCTTTGTACAAAAATTTTTAATCATTTTTTAAACAACTTAGAAGAGACTGCCCTCAATATCCGCAATTTTAATTTTTTAAGATCAATTCTGGAACATAAAGAATATACAATATGTTTATATATACAAAATAATTCTGTTTGGTATGGAAACTCAATTAAATGAAATTTTAGTAACAGTAGTTTTAGAACACATTTCCAATAAAGTCCGACCAAGCTCTTATTTGATGGAAACGCTTAATTTGAGCAGGGAATCTGCGTATCGCAGATTAAGGAACGAAATACCTTTTACAATGGACGAAATTGGCGCATTATCCATTAGGTTAGGGTTTTCTATTGACGAAATAATTGGAAGGATAAAAGAAAATAGAGCATTTTTTGATTTTTTTTCAGAAAAAGAAAATTCCTGTTCTGCTTTCTACAATATGCTTCAAAAAATCAATTCAAATATTGAATCGTTACAGGAGGACGATTTGTCAGAAGTTGTTATAACGCTGAATCGCACTTTGCCCATTCTGCGTATATTTTATGACGAGATATTCAGGTTCACCTATTTTAAATGGTTGATTCAAAGCAGCGAAATAGTATCCAATCAATTGTTTTCAAGCATACAAATTCCCCGTGAACTCGCTGCCTTACAGAAGAAAGCCAAGTTCACATTGAAAAAGATTCCAAGCGTAACATTAATTCTGGACTCGAATATCTTTTCAAGTTTAGTAACGGAGATACAATATTACTATCAAAGGAAACTTATCGACGACACAGAATTGGAGCTTCTCAGGAATGATGTATTGAAGCAAATCGAATCGTTTGAACAGATAGCGCGGACAGGCATTTTTGGTGAAAACACAAAAATTGACCTTTACTTGTCGTCATTGTATATTAATGCCAATATGGGTTATCTTGGCGCTGCTAACACCCAACAATGGTTTTTTTGGACTCACACGACCAATCCTGTCATTATTCATAATAAGGAATTTTGTTCAATAAACCAAAAGTGGATAAATTCAATAAAAAGGCAGTCTGTGCTCATTTCTGAATCTAACGAAATGTTGCAGTCAGAGTTTTTTAACAAGCAACGACAGTGGGTAAATCAAAATTTGTCAAAATCAGGTTAGAATAACCGAAAAATAGGTAATTGCAAACACATATTTATCACAAATGAGTAAAAACATAGATAATAACATACAAAATCGTCTTTAACCGAAAATGAATTAGAGATACAAACCATTATTGACATTCTTTTTTGCGCTGAGGCACTTATAATGCCAATTTTAATTAAATAAATAGTTCTTTTTTAGAAAATTTATTCCGACCTTTGTATTTGTTTTACTACTAATAATAGCAAATAAATTAAATAATTAGTTAAATTAATGCGTAATAACATGTCTAATAATGAATTAAACGACGCTATAGTAAGAACGATTATACATAATACGCCTAAAAGCGTGAAACCTGTTGACTATTTGAGCGACATACTCGCTCTAAGCAGGGAATCTGTATATCGTAGAATTAGAAAGGAAATACCTTTTACTGTAGAAGAATTGGCTAAAGCATCTGTTGAAATGGGTTTTTCGATAGATAAAGTAATTGGGGAAGTGAAAAGCGATCGCTTGTACTTTGATATGCAAAGCGGATGGGAAGAGGCTTCCAATCTTTATATAAATACTTTTGAAACCTACAACAACCATTTGGAAAAGCTCATTGAAGCGAAGAAATCAGATGCACAATTGATTTTAAATCATATACCGCCTCTTTTTTCTATCTATTCCGACGATTTTTTCAAATATTCCTATTTCAAATGGAAAAATGAAGGAATTGACAGTTGCTCTGTCAAATATCATTTTTCTGATTTGGAAATTCCTCTTGAATTACTCGAACTAAGGAAAAGGATTATTTATAACATTCAAAGAATCAAGAACAGTACCTTAATTTTGTCGCCCAATATTTTTCTTGACGTAATCAAGGAAATACAGTATCATTACCATAAAAGATTGATTACTAAGGACGAACTGGAACGGCTAAAAAAAAGCATACTGGATATAATCAGCCTGTCGGAAATTGTCGCCATGAACGGCGGAATTAATCCATACGTCAAAACAGACATCTATCTTTCAAGGTTATATCTCAGTACCAATATTTTATATACACAATACGAAGAGAACATCGAAACTCATTTCTGGCTATATAATACAACTCCCATTATTATCCGCTGCAGCGAAATTTGTGAAATACAAAGGAACTGGCTGCGGACTGTGAAAATGTATTCGACCCTGATTTCGCTTTCCAACGAAATTCTTCAGACAGCATTTTTCGACAAGCAGAAGGAATATGCAAATCAATACCTCACTCCAAATAATAATGACAACCATTTCAACATACTATAGTCAGTTGAAAAAACAACACGGCGAGACTCGCGTCTCCCCGTGTTGTCACCGTTTTAATTTAAAGAGTTTTATAAAAAATATTTTATCAGTACATTTTAAATGTCAAGATCATTAAATTTTTTAAGTTCAGGCAAACCAATCTGAACAGAATACTGCAAAAGGACTTCCAAATTGATTAGTCCGGACAACCATATCATGTTAAATTCTTTTGAATCGTCGGAAAGGATAACCAGCTCGTTAACAAGCTCTTTCGTCCCTTTCTTTTTAACAGTTATTCTATAACCGTCGCTTTCCGTTGCATAAACTTCAACAAAATCTTTGTCTTTCAACAGGATAGAATATGCTGAACTGTAATATTCGCTACTTAATCCTGCGTCTTTAGACGTGATAATCTTCATATTGTCAAGTCCTTTAATAGCTTCCAGCAATTCCGGCGAGCCTAATGACTGCTCTTCTATTTTTTTCAACATTTTCTTTCCAATAGAAACCACGCGGATATTATCGTCTTTCCCATGTTTTTCCAAAAATGTAATTGCCACCGATTGAGCGTCGGCAATTACAGGCGTCAAGCCAAAGAAAATTAAATAGAAAATATATTTTTTCATTTTTTTAATTCAATCCCTTTCTCAAAAATAGAATCCGATCCTTTAATGCTGATGGAATCCTGCATTTTTGCCATATTCTTTTCCTGTATCAATTTCAATACGCCCGACACTCTTGCAACAATCTGCTCGGTTTCCTTCGCAGCTTCTTCGGGCGTTGAGTATGTATCGGAAAACAGTTTATCCATCTGTTTTTCCTGCTGGTAATGAGTATAAAAGCCAATACCGATGGTCAATAAAATTAAAACAGAGGCAGCAGCCTGCAACGCCTGATAGAATTGCATCCGCAATGGACGGTTTATTTTATTCCACAATTTTTTACTTGCTTTTATTTCAAGCTGTTTGCTATTGCGAAGAAACAAAGGCTGATAGATTTTAAGCTCTTCCGGAAGATTATCGCCCGAGAAGAATCTCTGCAATGCCAGCTCCTCGTCTAAAGACGTTTCGCACATCCAATAGCGTTCCAATAATTGCTTAACCTGTTCTTCTTTCATTATTTATATTGTTCAAAAAAATCTTTTAATCTTTGTCGCGCTCTGAACAGGTTCACTTTCACCTGTTCTTCCGAAACATTCATCGCGTCTGCTATCTGTTTGTAACTGAAGCCTTCCACTGTTCTTAGCTGAAATACTGTCCGCTGTTTTTCAGGCAGTTCGCCTATACATTTTTCCAGCATTTGCGCCTGTTCGTCTTCTTCCATACATTCCTGAATGTTCAACCTCGTTTCAGGGACGTCGAAATGTTCAGGGATTGCCTCCTGCCTGTTATCTTTCAAAGAAATCTTGTCAATTGCAATATTTCTCGCCGACCGAAAACAATAGGCTTCTATATTTCTGATAGAATCTGCGTCGTCATTCTTCTGCAAAACCTGGAACAAAGTATCCTGAACCACATCTTCCGCATCTTCCCTGTTTCCGGTTATACTTATCGCCAACCGAAACAACCTGTCAACAAGCGGCAATACATTCTTTTTGAATTTGTCATGCTTCATTCTTTTAAAAGACGGCTGAACAAAAGAAATGTTACAAATTCAGCAATTTTTTTTTTGAGATCACCGGCAAGATTCTCTGTAAGCTAAAAAGATGCGCGAAGGAACGAAGGGGGACGAGACAGTTTTTCAGTTTTTAGTTATCAGTTTTTAGTTTTTTACTGGATTGCTTCAGGCTTCGCCTTCGCAATGACGTTGCACAAAATTAAAGCGCGTAAAGTATAATTCATAAACATGAAAGGAATAAAAATTAAGGTATCGCAGCTACGCTGCTCTGTTTATATTCCGTACATCTTTACCGTGCGCTTACGCACACGGCTACAAAGGTACTGGCGCTACGCGCCTTAGCGCAAAAAACAGGGTTTTGCAGATGATCCGCAGCATAACTGCAATATCATTGTAGAGACGCCCAAATTGAGCGTCTCTACGAACTGACAACTACAACTGACAACTAAAAACTATTTATGCCAGAAAAGTTTAATTCCCGTTTCGTCCCTGTCCTGCGTAGCAGCCATATAATTTTCATAATTATACAGTTTTTCAGATTCGGAAACCGGCATTTGATAGAACTGGTAATCGGCAGGATTATACGGACTTGTTTCGTCGCGGGGAGTTTCCAGCGTGCGCCGGTACAGGTTGAAACCTACCCATGGCTGACGAAACGCATCTATCCACATCTGTTTGTAAATCTGCTTCAAAGCTGTCTGTTCGTCGCTGCTGTATGCCTCCTTTGCAAGATATGCGTCTAACTGTCCTGTCTGCAATACAGGTTTGTGCAGATACCATTTGGCGCATGGCGTTACAATTTTGTCGTACCAGAATGTGATAGACGAGCGTATCCCTGTTTCATATTCGTTTTTAGCAGTGGTAGCATTTTTCGTAACGCCGATTCCTCGATTATACGCTTCGGCTTTCAGGAAATGAACCTCCGCCGCAGTCATAAGAATTTCAGGAATGTAGTCGTAATTTGTAGCCAGATAAAAGTTTACCGGAGAAAAACGGCAACCTTCGCCTTTGTTAGCCCAATCCTGTTCGGTTTGACCTTCGCCTCTGCCATTAGGATAGGAAGCGGTCAGATACGCTCCGCGATCCTGTATTGGCGTATTGTTGTCGGGATTTTGAGGATAGGCTTTCCATTCCCCGTTAACATTCGGCTCAAAGAAAACATAACAGCGTGGATCGAAAATGCCGCTGCCGTCGGTATTGTCATTATCCGACATAGCCCGCCACATTGCAGTTCCCAGACAGGAATTGTTATTTTCGCGATAACTCCATGGATGCGAATCCATAACAGGTCCTGCGAAAAGCGTTGCAGATTCTCCCTGACTCATTAAAGGATATTTACCCTGATCGTTCAGTATTTCTCCGATAACTGCATTATAAGATGCATCTGCTGTTGCCGCCTGCATAGCGTAGCGCAGAGCAAGAGAATTTGCAAATTTTTTCCATGCCATCACGTCGCCCTGATAAAATGTGTCGCCGTTTTTCAGGGAATACTGTTCTTCGCTATCAACAATGTCAACGCTTGCCTGTTTCAGCAGGTCGATACAATATTTGTATATCTCTTCCTGCTTGTCGTACTTTGCTTTGAAAAACTCCGATCCCTGACTGCCTTTTCCCGCATCAAAGAACGGCATATCGCCCACATAGTCAGTCATGCGAAGCGTTTTGTAAGCCAGCAGAATATTGGTCAGCGCCTTGATGTTGTCGGACTTTAGCTGTCCGGTTTCTCCGCTGGCGATGAAAGTCTCCATTTGACGTATATCTTTCAATGCCAGATAGTAATTGTTCCATATATCATCAACGCCTGAAGTTATGGAATAGGTCAGCCTGGCGTTTCCCAATTGCTGGGACTGAAAATAATACCTGCCGAAATGGATTACCGACATTTCGTTGTAGGCAAGTGGCAACGAACTGAGTATGCCGTTGAACGTTGCCGGAAGCGTTGTCCGGGTAGGATTTTTCGGATCTCTGTTCAGTTCTTCAAAATTGTCTGTGCATGAAGTTATGCAGACTGCGCCGATCAGCAGCAGCGCGGATATTTTTATTTTATTAAATTTCATATACATGTATAATTTTAATGATTAAAAACCGGCTCTTATAGAGAAATTAAAGGAACGTACACCCGGCAGGGCGCCAAATTCGAGTCCCTGTCCGTTTCCGGCAGAGTTGCTCAGCGCTTCCGGATTCAGATTGTCGGGCAGTGAAGAATAGATATAGAACAAATCGCGGGCAGTGAATCCTATGCCAAGAGTCTGGAATATTTTTGTCTTTTTTATCAGTTCTTTAGGCAAATCATAATTCAGGGTTATCTCGCGCAGTTTTATCCAGTCATTTTTTAATATCGAAGGAACAGTCAGGTTGCCGTTTCCCCATGCGCCAAGACGTCCGTATTTCCATACATAATGAACGACATGAGTGTTGGGAGTTCCGTCTTCCAGTACGCCATCCATAATAATCCCGTGATTGGCTTTCGTTCCGTCGGGATAGGTATATGGCAATCCTCCGCCGTTTCTTTCCAGCAGGGTTGACGGACTTAATCCGGAAGAGAGCGATGTGGCATAAGTTCCGCTCCACATATCGCCTCCGTAGCTGAAATCGGCAAGTACATACAGCGACAGGTTTTTCCATCGCAGGCTCGACGACAGACCGCCCGTTACATCGGGGGTGATATTGCCCAGTTTTACCTGTGTAGGCGTTGTTTTATATTTGGTGCCTGCTACTTTGGAAGGATCGGTTTTGTCGTATATAACTTCTATGATTTTTTCGCCTTTGTCATTACGCATGTAATCCCATCCGTAGATATTACCGTATTTATCGCCCACTTCTACGACTAATCGCGGACCTGCCGAACCGAATATTTCCGCGATTTCAAACACATCAGTGCCGTCGGTCATGGAAATTAATTTATTCTGGTTGTTTGCAAAATTCAGACCGATATTCCAGTCCCAGTCGCGCGATTTAAGCACGTCGAAGCCTGTCATGATTTCAATCCCCATGTTTTCCATCTCGCCGGTATTGAAGCGAATCCTGTCGTATCCGGAAGAAGTTGCTACCGGTGCATTCATAATCTGGTTGTATGAACGTGTGCGGTAGAAAGTAATATCGAATTTAAACCGGCTGTCGAACATTGCAGTGTTCAAACCTACTTCATACGAATTGGAAAGCTGTGGCTTTAAATCGGTAGGCGGCAGCGTATTCCTCAGCGTGGTGTAGGGCGAACCGGCATAAGATCCTGAATTATAGGTTTGAAACACCTGATATGGATCCGTATCGTTTGCCGCTTTTGCATACGCCAGCCTGATTTTTCCAAAGTTCCACCAGCGGGGCATGTCAAGCAATTCGGTGACAACGAAACTTAATGATGCAGACGGGTAGAAATACGAATTGTTTGAAGCTGGCAACGTACTCGACCAGTCGTTTCTGCCCGTGATTTGCGCATAAACCCAGTTGCCGTAGCTCAGGTCGAGGAAACCATATACCGAATTGATCCTCTTGGTTAAAAAATCTTCGGTAGGAACCTGGTCGGCATGAACCTGATTATTCTGTTTGCTCAAATCGAAATTTCCAAAAGTGTAGATATACGGGTCTTTAAATGTGCCGTAGGTTTGTCCCTTCATCTGATAATAGCTTCTGTCCCAGCGTGTAGCTCCCAATGAAAATCCAGCGTTGAATTTGTCCATGAACAGGTTGTCCTGTCGGGCAGTAGCAATAAAGTCGATGTTTTCCACTTTTTCTTTTCTGAGTTCGTGACTGTAATATCCACCCTGCAAACCGTAGGCGTCGGTTGGCGCTTTCTTCTCCACAATATCGCCAAGATTGAAATCCAATCCTCCCGAAACCGACATTGTTAGCCAGTTTAAAGGATTGTAAATCAGCTTGACGTTACCCAGCAACTGATCGCGATCGTAATTGTAGGTATTTTCATACAGGTTCCAGAAAATATCGTTACCTGCACCATACGTATTTCCGAAATCATGGCGCGATCCATCAGAATTTTTATACATTGATTTTGCCAGTTCGGGACGGTAATCGGTTGGGAACAGATAGAAATATTTGGTTATTCCGTTATCGTCGTTTCCGATTTCAGTGATGTTGTTGCGCGAAAAATTGTTGTAGTTGGCATAAATTTCCGCTTTCAACGTTTTCGATATTTTCAGGCTTGAACCTAATGTGAACGCAGTACGTCCGTATCCGCTTTTTTCGATGATAGCTTTATTGTCTTCCCGCGTGAAACCGACGCGCACCGTGCCAAATTCACCGCCGCCCGAAAACGAGAGGTTGTGCGTATTGGAACTTCCATTGCGGAACAGGCTTTTATAGCCGTCGGGATTTCCCTGATATGGACGCATTTCCCCGTCCCACCAGCGGATATTTTTACCGTCGAAACGCGGTCCCCACGATACGGAATAGGCGTGCCATGTAAAAGCTGCATCGTCGTATGTATTATACCCTCCGGGCATTTGACCGTATATTGCGTCATAGCGCGGATTACCCCACGTCATTTTGGGATACATATATGCGCCGTCCGTATCCTGCTCATATTTGGTTTCCGCCGTGTACATAGGCAAATGAAGACCGCCGTAGCCGTATTCGTTTTGCTGGTCGCGATAGAGATACGGGTTCACTACTTTAGCTGTGAACGAGTAGTCGATGCCTATTCCATCTTTTTTCTGTCCTTTTTTGGTCGTAATAAGGATTACGCCATTGGCTCCACGCGCACCGTAGAGAGCGGCGGCGGCAGGACCTTTCAGTATGTTCATTTCTTCAACGTCGTTGCTGTTGATAAAATTAATACCCGATCCAAGATCGCGCACACGAGCCGTGCTTTCAGAGGTGTTGTTGTTGCTGGAAATATTAACTTTAATGTTATTTTCCAGCGGCATACCGTCCACAATAATCAACGGCTGGTTGTTTCCCTGTATATTGTTGTTTCCGCGAATAACAATACGGGTAGAGCCTCCATCGGGCTGGTTGGCGTTGTTGATAATCACCCCTGCCAGTTTTCCGGAAAAAGAGCCTGCGATATTCGGCGTATTAGCCTGCAAAATATCGACTCCTGAAAGTTTCTGCGTGGCATATCCAACGGCGCGCTGTTCGCGTTTGACGCCCAGAGCGGTAACAACCACTTCATTAAGCGCGCGAGTGTCTTCTGCCAGCACAACGTGCAGCGTTTGCCGGTTATCACCCAGCGTAATCTCCTGCGTGGAATATCCGATAAAGGTTATTTGCAGCACAGCTCCAACAGGCGCATCAATAGAAAACCGTCCTTCGAGATCGGTAATAGTACCCGACCTGCCGCCTTTGACAACAACATTTGCTCCGATAACCGGTTCGTCGTTAGTATCCCTGACTGTTCCGGAATATTTCACTAAAACATTCTGTCCATCTTCTGTCGCCGGCTTGTCCGAGATAACGATAGATTTGGAAGACACAATACTGTAAACCAGATTTCTTCCTGCCAGAGCTTCGTCCAGTATGGAAGATACATCTCCTGATTTCGTTAGCGTAATGTTCTGTTCGGAATCAACAACTACATTACGGTAAGAAAAACGATAGGTCGTTTGCTTTTCAATAGCATTAAAGACCTCCTTCAATGATGCATTTTTAACATTAACGCTCACCTTTGCATCGTTTTGCGCAAAGGTTGCAGCGCTTAAAAATAATAATAACTGCACCAAAATCAATAAATTCAATCCTTTTTGTTTATTCATCCTGAAAAAAATTAAAAGTTAAACATTATTTATATGCTTTAATATAAATGACAGTCCAGCTTTTGAAAAGTACCAAAAATAAAGCATGTTGTAAAACATAAATATTATAGTAGACGAGAGGGTGAGTAAACGAGTAGACGAGGGGGGGGGGAGTAAACGAGTAGACAAGGTGATGAGTGAACGAGATAATTATACTTTACGCGGTTTAATTTTGTGCAACGTCATTGCGAGCGTTAGCGAAGCAATCCAGTAAAAACTAAAAACTAAAAACTGAATTGCTTCGCCTTCGCAATGATGTTGCACAAAACCATGCCGTGCAGAGTATAGTAAACAAGTGCAGATAAATATTTTAATGGTGCGTTTGTCTGGAGGCGGTTTTTTTTGAACTACTGACGTCTTTGCTCGTCGGGGGTGAATAAAATATTGAAATAAGATAAAAATTCACCCTTTTGGGTGATTGACACGTGTCAATATACGCCTTACCTTTGCTGCCGAATATTTTTAATAATTTAATTAATTTAAAAAATGAAAAAAGAGTTTCTATTTTTAGCGATGTTTACTGCCGTTTTGACAGTGACATTATCGGGCTGCGCCGTCCACAATGCGATGGTCTCAGGTTCTAACGCGCCGTTCTATCTGGCGTATGATTCGGAGGAAGTTATTCGCGATCAGTCGCAAGTGGCTACAATTACCTCAACAGGAGGACTGGAAATCGACAGCGTTGAAGTGAACAGTAAAAATTTCCGTTCTGCAAACAGCGGATGGGTTAAGGGCAACATTGTTGTGGCTGATGTATTGCCGGGAATACACAGCGTGAAATTACTCCGCGACCCTTCGGGGATGGCTGTAAGGGTAAATCCTGTTACCTTTAATTTTGAAGCTGGAAAAACTTACAACATTGCCATAACATTTATGAGGATGTTTGTTGAGGAAAACAAATCGGCTGATGTAGTAAAAAAAATTGCCGAAAACAGGCGAAACAATGTGTTTGAAAGTAAAAAGAAGTAATTAACCGCCCCGCAAGAGGCATAAAAAAAGAAAAAAAATGAAAAGACAATTGTTATTTTTAGTGGCGCTTCTGGCGCTAAGTAGTATGTTTTGCGGTTTTGCTCATGGCGAAACCAGCGAAGACAATGTCGTGTGGACGCTGAGCGCCGACAGTACGCTGACCATTAGCGGAACAGGCACGGTGCGTGGTGATGATGAGTGGTATCTTAAACGCTTCGACATAAAAAGACTTGTTTTGGGCGAGGGTATAACGGAAATTGGGCATTGGGCTTTTGCCTATTACTACGGTTTGACTTCCGTTACCTTTCCAAGTACGCTGACAACGATAGGGGAGAGAGCTTTCGGCTTTTGTTACGGTATAACATACATTACCATACCCGCATCGGTAACATACATCGGAGAGGCGGCTTTCGAAAGTTGTAAAAAATTAACCGGCTTTGCAATTGAAACAGGAAATACGAATTATCGCAGCATTGACGGCGTGCTGTTCAATGCGGAAAGAACGAGATTGTTTACTTATCCCATTGGAAAACAGGAAACATCCTATACTGTTCCCGACGAGGTTCGGCATATCGAAACAGCCGCCTTCAGCGAATGTATTGGATTGACGTCCATTTTCCTGCCCGATTCGCTGGAAACTATCGGCTATGGAGCTTTCAACTACAATCCTAACTTAACGTCGCTTGTTATACCCAACCTGGTAACAAGCATCGGCGTTACCGCTTTTTGGAATTGCAAAGGTATAAGTCATATCGTTATACCCGAATCGGTAACAAGCATTGGTTATCAGGCTTTTGACGGGTGTACAGGGTTAAAATCCATTACAGTATCATGGCAGGAGCCGTCTCTTATTGAAGTTGGCAACCAGTTTTACCACATGACCCAATCCGAAATCAGTCAAATCAGGCTGTATGTTCCGGAAGGGACGGTATCGAAATACAGGAGCATCAATGCGTGGAAAGATCTTGACATAAAGGAAGGAAGTGCAAATAATCATCCCGTGCTAAGCTCTTTGAGCGTCAGCAAAGGATCGTTATATCCAACATTCAGCCAGACATGTACGTCTTATGTGGTAAGTGTTGGAAACAGTGTAAGCTCCATCACGCTGTCGGCTACGCCATATCCGCTTACGGCAACAGTTTCGGGCGACGGGGAAAAAGCGCTGGCTGCGGGAGAAAACACATTCGATATTACGGTGACATCCGAAAGCGGGGAAAGTCAAACCTATACGGTGAAAGTTTTCCGTCTGTCGGGCGAATATGCGCTTACTGCTGATGGCTATATAAACCAAACTGTCAGGGAGACTTTTGATGTAGGAGAATTTAATGTTATTTACGGGCGCTATATGTATTATATATTGGAGACATTTAATGTTTCCGGCGATTTGTCGTTCCGTTTCGATTTCGATAACGGAATAACCTGCGACAAAACAGTTGCTGTCCAGCCGAACAGCCGCTATAAAATAACGCTCAACCTTTCGACCAACCCAAGCGACAATGGTCTTATAACGATAATAACGCCTTATGACGCTTACGGCAGACCTGGTACGCCATATATTGAGTATCCGTATCATGATTATGTCCTTTCCATTTCGGAGGGAAGCAACCTTGTGTCGGCTTCTCCAATTACTTTACACGGAACGCTTACGAATGTTTCGGCTTCCGTTGTGTTTGATGGAAGCTCCGGTATAAATTACGCAGGGAGCAGTTCGCTACGAGTTTATCCCAGCCCCGCCGCTGAATCTGTTACAATATCCGGCTTGCAGGGCAGCGAAACCCTCTATTTCTACAATATAAGTGGAAATATGCTTTTCGCTCGACAGGCTACGTGCGAAACGGAAAATATTCCGGTCGGTCATTTACCGGCAGGCGTTTATTTCGTGAAAACGAATAACGGGCAAACTCTTAAATGGATAAAGAAATAATTTAACGTGAGTTAGATATATACTTTATGCGGTTTAATTTTGAGCAACGTCATTGCGAGCGTTAGCGAAGCAATCCAGTAAAAACTGAAAACTGAAAACTGAAAACTAAAAACTGAATTGCTTCGCCTTCGCAATGACGATGAGCAAAACCATAACGTGCAGAGTGTAAATGAATATAAAAACAAAAAACAAGAAAAACAAGAAATAAAAAAATAATATTATGAAGTGGTATTTGAAAGTTTTAAGACATTACGCCGACTTTGGCGGAAGGGCGCGACGAAAGGAATACTGGTATTTCGTTCTGTTCAATTTTATCGCAGCAATAATCGCTATGATTATCGACGCTATACTGGAAATGACTATTAACAGTCATACGTCGCCTCTTAATTATGGTCCCTGTTACATGATTTACATAGCAACTGCAATATTGCCCGCGCTTGCCGTTGCAGTGCGCCGCCTGCACGATTTGGGCAAAAGCGGATGGATGCTGTTTATCGTATTTATTCCTTTTGTGGGCGGTATCTGGCTGTTTGTCCTGTTCTGCACAGAAGGCGATTATGGAGAAAACCGCTACGGCTCAAATCCGAAATTGGAAAATCAGCATTTCCCCGAACTCAGGCGCAGGAAAAACGTTGCAACTGCGTTTATCGTTGGTGCAACGGCTGCATTGATATTTTTGATAATACAAAATATTATGAACTATGATCTGTTTGATAATGCGGATCTGTTATTTTTAGTGCTGGTTTCGTTATCATCTATATTTATGCTACTTTTCGGAATATTTTACTATCCTGTCAATGATTCAGGCAGAACGGCAAACCGACAGTACATTGCTTTTGTTTTGCTCGCCATTGCTGCCTTCATTACTTCTATTCTATATATTTTTCTATTTTTTCACTCTATGATTGGAAGTTCCAACGGCATAGACTTTTTTCAAATGAACCGTATTGGCAAAAAATTGGCTTTGCTGGCATTTGTATTACTGCTGCTGTTCAAATCCGAGCAGAACAACATAACGTCGAGCGCTGTTTTGCTGATAGTATTTACTGTACTGGGCGTTGTACTGGGCGTTGCGAGGGATATTAATCACGGCTATTCTATTCATTTTCCGGCTGGAGAAATTTTGAATGTTGCGATTATCCTGCTGGCAGCACACTATTTGCCACGCAAAACGGCGAAGGGAAAACCGTCGTTGATTCCGCCTGAAACAGTCAGCGTTAAAATGACCGCTCCAAATAAACCTGCGGTAAAACCAACTACTGTGGTAAAACCGGCTACTGTGGCAAAACCAATTCCTGCGGAGAAGCCAACTCCTGTGGAGAAGCCAATCCCTGTGGAGAAACCAGCTCCATCTAAAACACAGTTCACGCTTGCTAATTTGGAAAAAATTAGAATCAACACAAAAGCAAGCGATATTTTGGCAATGTTTGGAGAACCCCACTTCAAGATGTCTGCCGAAGCTGCTTTTGCATTTATGGGGTTCGTGCCTGCATCTGAAAAAGGCAAGGAATACTGGCAATACAACACTGCATTTGGCGATTTTAGGGTTGCTGTAAAAGACAACTTGTATGTTGTTGCTACTGACGGGCTTGAAAACGTTATTGAAAAAATGAAAGCAGATATTTCGCCAGCTTGCGATATTGAGGATAAAATAGAAAAAAGAAGTGAAGCAACGCCTGTGTCGCCCCAGACGCAGTTTACGCCAAGAAATCCAAAATTTGCGTGCAATATGCCGCTTTCAGATTTGAAACGTATCTTCCTGTTTACGGATGGCGACGGACAGAATGCACTTGTATCAAGGGTAGTAGCCATCACATTGCAGGATACCGCAGGGGCTTTAATAAAAGACATTATCGGCAAAGTTTCCGGAGTTAATGCAATAAGACATTCCAGTGTGTCTGTTCAGATCAGGCAAACGGGAAAATTCCCCGACATTGCCTGGAATGAGATGGACAGGATCGACCCCGAAAACACTCGGAAAGCGCGAACAGGGATATACAAAACAGTTGTCCGTATGTGCGACGATTCAAAAACAGGCGAACATAACGCGCTGGTTTTAATATATCAAAAATAAATAAAATATAAACTGATATGAAATGGTATTTTAAAGTTTTAAAACAGTACGTCAATTTTAGTGGAAGGGCGCAACGAACAGAGTACTGGATGTTCGCGCTGTTTAATGTAATTTTTATCGCTGTTGCCTGCGTTTTGGACAATCTGCTTGGCATAACGATTAAACCTTTGCCTTATGGCGCTTTGAGCATGATCTATCTGCTGTCTACCTTTTTGCCCAATCTGGCTGTGATGATAAGGCGTTTACACGATTCGGGGAAAAGCGGCTGGTGGGTGCTGATTTTATTTGTTCCGTATATTGGGCAGGTTGTTATAATCGTCTTTTTGCTGCTCAATGGCGAACAGAAACCTAATCGTTACGGCTTAAATCCGGGATTTTCAGGCGCACATACTGGTGACAATATTTATTATTCGGAAAATCAGGAGGATTATGAAGCGTCGGCAAACGTTTCGCCCGCTTCGTATCTGGGCAACATCACTGACGCTAAGCCGGTAGAAATGGCAGGCAACAGGAAAATCAAGGGCGAAGCAAACGTAAGTCTATGGGGCGTAATATCCGGTTTTATAATAACGGCTTTCCTGCTTTGGGGAGGATTGAGCGGCAACCTTGTATTGCGCGGAACGGAAAGCAGCATTGCGCTGGTTGTCGCCGCGCTGTTTTTTCTTGTTTATGATTTTTATAAACTTGTGCAGTATATCAATCTCAAAAGCAGTAACCCTGTCGTAGAACAGTCGGACGAAACACTTGCGCTTGCAAGCCTTGAATATCTACGATGTCCTCAATGTGGATCCAAATCATTTACCGCGTTGTTTCTGGGAGGTAAAAATGTAGTCAATCCGGCAAAAGCTATTGCAACAGTGCCAATGACTTACAAATGCGATGACTGCCGACAACGATTCACGGCTGTTCCTACAGAGGCTGATAAAGACGAAATACTCGCCGCCCCCTGCGAAGTTGTGGTTAAGCGCATGTCGAATATTATTGGCGCGGTAACAATCTTTATCGTATATCTTAACGGCGTTAAAGTTGGTGCGTTAACTAATGGTAAAGCTATCTCGTTTTCTACCCGCGTAAAGCATAATCAGCTTGTCGTCGTCGACCAGGAATTTAATGCGTTCAAGGGTGCATACCATTTCGAGGCAGAGCCTTACGGACGGGTAGAGGCTTTTTTCAACAGGAAATTTCTGTAAAAAAAGGATTTATTGATATAATTTACGCGGTTTAACTTTGTGCATCGTCATTGCGAGCCGTTTACGGCGAAGCAATCCAGAAATTAGTTATCAGTTATCAGTTATCAGTTTTTTCTGGATTGCTTCAGGCTTCGCCTTCGCAATGACGATACACAAAACCATAACGTACAGAGTGTAAACGATAGTCCATTATGACTGATTTTTAATTATACTTTACGCGGTTTAATTTTGAGCAACGTCATTGCGAGCGTTAGCGAAGCAATCCAGTAAAAACTGAAAACTGAAAACTGAAAACTGAATTGCTTCAGGCTTCGCCTTCGCGATGACGTTGCTTTTTGTTCGTCATTGCGAGCCGTTTACGGTTCACCCGTAAAACCCTGTGTTTTGCGAGAAGGCGCGTAGCGCCAGTATCTTTGTAGCCGTGTGCGTAAGCGCACGGTAAAGATGTATGGAATTTAGACATAGCGGCGTAGCTGCGATACCTTAATTTTTATTCATTTCATGTTTATGAATTAATTTGCTGTTAAAAAAGATGTCGCAGCTACGCTGATCTGTGAAAGGTCTGTGTTTTCCAACCGTGCGCTTACGCACACGGCTACAAAGATGTTGCAGCTACGCTGCTTTTGTTCAGCACGGTTTAAAAGAATTTGCAGAGGAGCTGTTTTAAGAAATAACGCGAGAAAAGTTTTTTAAACAAGACACATGGTGCAAAGCATGAAGGCACAGCTTATAAAGCCGCGTCAGTAGGAAAGCCATAGACACAGGGTTTTGTTAAAACCTGTTAGGTCTTAAAGACCTAACAGGTTGGATGCAGATGGAGGAGATAGCATTTTCTACCGAGCTATGCATCGGATCATCTGCAAAACCTTGTGTTTTGCGAGAAGGCGCGTAGCGCCAGTATCTTTGTCGCCGTGTGCTTAAGCGCACGGTAAAGATGTACATAATATAAACAGAGCAGCGTAGCTGCGATACCTTAATTTTTATTCATTTCATGTTTATGGATTAATTTGCTGTTAAAAAAGATGTCGCAGCTACGCTGCTCAGGGAAAGGTATGTGTTTTCCAACCGTGCGCTTACGCACACGGCTACAAAAATGTCGCAGCTACGCTGCTTTTGTTCAGCACAGGTTTTGTGTAACGTCATTGCGAGCGTAGCGAAGCAATCCAGAAATTAGTTGTCAATAATCTGTAAAGTTTTTTTAGGACGAGACAGTTTTTAGTTATCAGTTTTTTTTAGTGCTAAAACCTGTTAGGTCTTTAAGACCTAACAGGTTTAAATATCTTTAAGACCTAACAGGTTTAAATATCTTTAAGACCTAACAGGTTTAAATATCTTCAAAAAATTGCCGGATGCCGTAGATGATCCTCTAACGTGTTGATGCCATGCTGAATTTTTTTTTGCATCTTATACGGAATTTTAGACCGCTTATCCCACTTTTTTGCATCTTATACGGAAAATCGCATTTTGCGACTTTTTTTGTGTTGTTATTTCAAATATCTTTGTCGCAATATTACAAAGAACAATATACAGACAATTATAAATTACATTTTTATGACATCTAAAAACAGACAATTAATTTTGACAACACTATTTGTTGTTGTACTTCTTTTTGAAGTCAATTTTTTTCAGACAAATGCGAAAGCTGTTAGCGATAAACTTGATATAGAATATGACTTCAAATACATGGAAGCAGAATGAGTAAGAGAACATTTCTATAAAATAAATGATGGTAAAAAACAACTATAAATAAACAATTAAAAACATCCATTGTATGAAACATTTAAAAACAATCGCATTTGCTTGCAATAGCAGTTCGAGGGAGACAGATACAATTCAAAAAAACTTGGCAAAGCCTAAAAAAATGACAAGTATGCAAAAACGCTTAGAAATGACTATGTTAGCATTCTTGCTGTCTTTGTCTTGCTTAACTTTAGCGCAGGAAAAGAAAAATATGTTTGAATTGAGTTTCACCCCTGTTATTTCGTCTTTTGAGAAAGGCAGTAGTATAGGATTTGCTGTCGGACTCGGTTGGCAACATAATTTTTCCAATTATTTTGCGTGGGACATTCTTCATCTTGAATGTTCAAATGGTTATGAAAAATTTGATTTGAAATATACAGGCATTAATTTGCAGACTGGTCCAAAACTCTACTATCCTTTATCAGATGGTATCAGTCCCTTTCTTGCTTTAAGAGCCCGTTATGGTGGTGCTACGATAGACCAGTTTGATTCTTTCTTCGATCATTGCGCTTTTGGCGTAGGTCCTGAAATAGGTGTAAAACTTTCGGAAAATTTTAATTTTACAATTGGATACGCTTATTCATGGATATCAACTACAATAACCGGTACTCGACGGGAAATGTATGTGGTAGGAGAACATAGAGTCCCGGCTTACACAAGCCCAACTGGTTATATAGTGGTTAAGGATTACGCTTACCGGGATGTCAGTACATCCTCTACTAAAGATAATTCAACAGGAGTTTTCTATCTTCGTATAGGATTATGTTTTTGAATATTAACCCTTATGTATAATTTATTTAAATATGAAAAAGATAATTATGCTTTTTGTGATTATTGGTTTTATTGATGTTTCTCATGCACAGGAATCTTCGACCAAATATCGACGCAGTTCTTTAGCTTCAATGTTGTTGGAACATCCCGAAAAAATGTACAGCAAGGAAATAAAAGACGTGTTTTTGAAAATTCCTGTTCCCGATAAATTCGATAACCATAATATAGGTATCAGGACTTTTACCATGAACAAGAAACAATCGCTTGACAAGATACTCAATGAAAGTTATATTCCCCGTATTTTTGTGGCGAAATGGTTTAACTACGACAGCATTGCAGGTTTCAATATGGATCTTGTTTTTGAGAGAGGACAATACGACGCCACGTTTTATGATGTAAATTTGGCAGAAAAGACCTCGCGTGGCACAGCACACGCATTGAACGATGCAGGCAGAGATTTAATAGGCAACACTTTTTTACTTGTTAATGACATTAAATATTTAGACAAAAGTACGATTTCTGCTATTGTTGGCGCAATATTCAGTATTGCTGGAGCAGGCGCAGCTATCGGCACAGGTGATACTCGTTTTATGCAATTTGCAAATGAAGTTGATACCTTAGTATCTTCCATCAAAGGGTTTAAGGTATCTTGTACATCTTATTTGTATCGTTTAGAGTGGAATGACAGTATAGCAGGAATTTTTGAAAATCAATACTGGAACAATCCCGATGCCTTTTGGGAAGATAATAAACTGTTCAAGTTAAATTATATAGGCAAACAAAAAGTAAAAAGCGGGAATACCTCTGTTATGGGAATTGGAGAAGACAAACCGGAAATAATGATCCGAAAAGTAAGTGAACGGACGATTGATAAAGCAATTGTAAAATTGCAGGAAAGTTACGAAGAATTTCGTGTGCGTACGCCGCTTTATTCCACAGAACCGTTGCAGGCAAAAATTGGCATGAAAGAAGGCGTTTCTACCAAATCGAAGTTTGAAGTTCTGGAACAGCTTGAGGATACAGCAGGACGCATTTCATACAAACGGGTAGGCGTTATTAAACCTGTCAAAAATAAAATTTGGGACAACCGTTATATGGCATTGGAAGAAAAAGCAAAAGGTGCGGATTTGAACAGCACATATTTTAAAAAGGTAAGCGGAAGTAGCTTTATGCCCGGTATGCTGATTCGCGAATGTCGAAAACCGGTCGATTACAAAGAGAATGCTTTTACTTTTTCATTAGGATTGGGCAATATAGCAAATATTGGGACTTCTGTTGACATAACGACAGGGTGGTTGCATAATTTTTCAACCTATTGGGATTATGTGCCAGTTATTGGTTGGGATATTATCAAGTTTAGAGGTTATTGTTCGATTAGACGTACCTGGGTTAAACCTGTTGTTATTGATGGTGATTATGTAAAAAAAGCCAGTATCGGTGGAATGCAAATGATGACCGGACTTCGTTTGCAATCTCATCAATTTGTAAATTGCACGAAAGTTCCGGTATTAAACAAGATATTTAAGAAGAAAATGTCTTTATATTGCGCTGCCCGTTGGGGAATAGGTAAGTTCAGTAGCACACACTTTTGTAATGAATGGGAAGCTGGGATCAATATTAATAAAATATTTCAAGTGGGTTTAGTTTATAATCATCAGGGGGGGGACTATGATGCTGGTTACATCTATGACCCAACTTATACTTATAGTTTTAGTGCTGAGTACAACATTAATATTAACTATATCGGACTTCGACTCGGATTTAATTTATAAAACATACAATAATGAACACAGAAAAAGATATTATCTCAAGACGCAATTTTTTCAGAATTGCATCAAAAAAAACATTACCAATATTGGGCGCAGTTGTAGTTGGCAGTCAATTAATATCATGTTTGGATATTAACGAAGAAGAAGCATTGGAAAAATTGGGAACTTGCATCGAATGTACAAATACATGTTCGGGTAGTTGCAGCGGTTCTTGTGGTGGTAATTGCAGCGGTTCTTGTGGTGGTAGTTGCAGTGGTTCTTGCAGTGGTAGTTGTGGTGGTAGCAATTGTTCTTATACTTGTAGGGCAATATGTAAAAATGAGTGTACGGCATTAGCCGAAACCAAAACGCAATGTACAAATGGGACTTGTTCTACTGGTTGTAAAAATACTTGTAAATCATATTGTTCTACTTCTTGTCGTGATACTTGCATTTACACTATGACGAGTTAAATCTATAAAATGATGGAGTTAATACGTTATCAATCAGAAAATTGGCAAGAGGGAATGGCAAAGTCCATCACTTTTATTGTTACCAAAGACTGTCAACTTGCCTGCAAATACTGTTATTTGGTCGGCAAAAACACCAAAGAGCGTATGTCGTTTGGTGTAGCTAAACAGGCAATTGATTATATCCTGAATGACAGAGCGCAATTCAATCAAAGCTCTGTTATTTGGGATTTTATTGGCGGCGAGCCGTTTTTGGAAATTGATTTGATTGACAGGATTTGCGATTATATCAAGGTGCAACTGTTTGGGAAAAACCACCACTGGTTTAATTCCTACCGTTTCAGTTTTTCAACTAATGGAGTGAATTATCATGAGCCGGAAGTGCAGCAGTTTATCGAAAAAAATCGTGAACATTTAAGCATCGGCATAACCATTGATGGAACACAACGTAAACACGATTTAAACCGTGTTTACAAAAATGGTAAGGGCAGTTATCATGATGTGGTAAAAAATATTCCGCTCTGGCTTTCGCAATTTCCTGAAGGAGGCACCAAAGTTACGATTAGCAGTCCCGATATTCCGTATATAAAGGAAAGCGTATTACATCTTTATTTATTAGGAATAAAAGAAGTCAATATCAATGCGGTTTTTGAAGATGTTTGGAATGAAAACGATGATATTCTTTTTGAAAATCAATTGGTTGAATTGGCAGATGAAATTATCGAAAATGAGTTTTACAAAGATTATGCCTGCTCGTTTTTCTCTGAAAATATCGGTAAACCGTTAGACAGAGAACTTGATAATCAAAATTGGTGCGGCGCAGGAATGATGCTGGCAGTTGATGCTGCGGGAATGTTTTATCCCTGTACCCGTTTTGCGCAATATTCGTTACGGGAAAAGAAAGCGGCTATTATTGGGAATGTAAAAGATGGCGTCAATCAAAATTTGTTGCGACCGTTTCTTACTCTCGACCGTTGCACGCAAAGCAAAGCCGAGTGTATCGACTGCGAAGTGGCAAGCGGTTGTGCGTGGTGTCAGGGCGAAAACTACGATGCTGCTGAAACCGTCACCATTTATCAGCGTGCAACTGCCATTTGCAAAATGCACAAGGCGCGTGTCAGGGCAAACAATTATTATTGGAACAAATTGTTTAGAAAATTGGAGCTGGAAGATGAGCGCGAAAATTTTGAAAAGAAAGAAATTGCTGTAACATGCTGAAATATTTGATAATATTATTGGACGACACTTCTGTTTCTTATTGCCATTATGAAAATAGGAAAACGGAACGCCGGTTGATTTCGTTAGATGATTTGAAAGCGGGAATTGTGTTTGCAATGAAACAAAATCTGACTGTTCAGTTTGTTTATCCCAATTATGAACTCCCCAACGAATATAAAACCGCGATTGAAACGATTGACCACACAAAAATCTGTCCTGCAAGCCTGAAAGAAGAAAATGCAGACGTTTTGTGCGTTGAAAATTTGAAAAACATTGATGCAAATCAAAATGAAATTCTGGTTTGCAAAATCTCAAAAGAGGAATTATTTAACAGCTACGAAAAACTGATTCCTGTTTTAGAAAATGTTAATCGACTGAATATTGTGATTTCTGATATTGATAAATTTTCGGAAACCGATTTTTCAACTTATAAAGACATACTTGGAAAATTGGTTGAAAAAATCAAAAAACAGTATGCAAACGGCAGAATATCTCAAATTAATATTTTGACAGACAGAATTTTACTCGACAGAATGAATAATTGCAATGCCGGTGCAGAAAGCATAACTTTTGCGCCTGACGGCAAATTTTATGTTTGTCCTGCGTTTTATTTTGAAGACGGTAACGAAAGTGTCGGTAATTTGACGGAAGGAATAAATATTAAAAACAGTCAACTCTACAGGTTGGAATATGCGCCTCTGTGTAGAAAATGCGATGCTTTTCAATGCAAGAGATGTGTTTGGCTCAATAGAAAAACAACACATGAAATTAATACGCCTTCGCATGAACAATGTGTTACGGCGCACCTGGAACGAAATGCAAGCCGGGAATTATTGCTTGAATTGCAAAGATATTTCCCCGACAGAGAAATAGAAAAAATAGATTATTTAGATCCATTTGAAGTAAGGGATAAATATAAAAATTAAATAATATGAAGAAGATTGTAGGACAAGTTACAGAAGAAGAAAAGAAGGAAATTTTATCGCTTTTTGAACGTAAAAACGGTCTGATAGAATTGGCTAAAATTGTTAAAACAGACGATGCTCTTTATGAAAAATTGGTTACGGATATGGGAACAACCACTACAAAATTTCAGGAATGGTGGAACGTAATGTCGTCAAAATACCAATGGGAAAGCCATGAAAACGGAAACTGGGAAATAGATTTCAATACGAATGATATTTATTTGGTTTGATATTAACGTTTTATTTAGATAAATTCACAATGATGAAAAAAGTTTTGTTTTTAGCATTAATGCTGTGTTTTGTAACGTTCTCGACAGAGGCAAAAAAGCCTGAAATGTTGCGTTACGATATTGAATGTGCTGGCGAAGGCATAGAAGACACTTATTTGGTAAAGGTTTGGGTTTACGCCAAAAGCAATAAACTTACGTCGGATGATTTGAAAAAATATGCCGTACATGGCGTGCTTTTCAAAGGATATGCAGGCAAAAAGGAATTTTGCAAGGAGAAAAGGGCAATGGTCAGTCCTGAAATAGAGCATGACAGGGCTGACTTTTTCGACGCCTTTTTCAACAACGATAAAGAATATGCCCGTTATTCCACCGAAATAGACGGTTCAATGGAGCGTGTAAAAGTCGGTAAGGAATACAAATACGGAATGGTTGTTTCTGTTTCGGAAGGGGCATTGCGAAAAAGGCTGGTAGATGCGGGAATTTTACGCAAATTGGGAATTTGACAAAAAACAGAAATGATGAGAAAAATTCAATTTTTAGTAATAATCTCAGCGCTTTCATTATTAGTTTCGGGATGCAGCAAATCAAGCGTAGCATCGTATTACAAACATGAAACCGAATGTTTGGGCGTGGAACTCGACGGTTCGCAAACGCTAAAAGCATGGGGAAAGGGGCGCAACAGGAAAGATGCAGTTGAGCAGGCAAAGAAAAACGCCGTTCGCGACGTGATTTTCAAAGGCAACTTTATCGGCAGCGGAGAATGTAAAAACCAGGCTCTTCTGCTCGAAGTGAACGCCGAAGGAAAATACGAAAGCTATTTCAACTCTTTTTTCCGCGACGGCGGCGAATATGCCAATTATGTGTCGATGGAAGATGAACGCACATCCAGCAGCTTTATGCGCTCATCTGATTCGCGGAATAAAGACCAGCTGACATACAGTGTTGTAGTGCGGGTTTTGCGCGTGGAATTGAGAAATAAACTTATTAAGGACGGGATTTTAAAACAGTAGAAGTATGAAGAAAATTATTTTATTCTTTGTTGGAATGGCATTTTATATTCCGACATTTGGACAGGATGCAACGGTAATACAGCCAAGCGTTATGGTTATACCCGACAAGGACTGGTGCATTAAAAATGGTTTCAAGAAAGAGCTTGATGATCAAGGAACTGTTAAATCTGTTGTTAATTATGAACTTGCCTTGCAAAATAATGAAGTCAGGCAGGCAATAAGCAAAATCAACGAACTGATGGCTAAAAGAGGATTTAGAGCAGAAAATTTATCCACAGCGATGGCAGCCATAGATAGAGAGCAGGCGCGACAGAACACAAGGACGAAAAACGGCTCAAGTATTGTTGAATCTCCATACGACATGCTTTTGAAAACAGTGAAAACTGATATTATTTTATCCCTGGAATTTAACATAACGACAACAGGTCCCAAAAAAACTCTTTACTACAGGTTGGAAGCTATTGATCCTTATACTGAACAATCGTTTGGCGGTTCGTCAAATACTGGCGCGCCTTCTTATTCAGCAGATGTTCCAACACTTTTACAGGAAGCCGTAGTCGCCAATTTTGACAATTTTATTAATGCCCTGCAAATGTATTTTGATGATGTTAGAGAAAACGGCAGAGAAATAACCGTAATTGTTCAGGTTTTTGAAAATGACGCCAATATCAATCTCGAAACCGAATATGGAGACAAAGAACTTAATGAAATTATTAAGCGCTGGATGTATGAAAACACTGTAAAGCACTCTTTTAAGTTATCAAGGTCAAGTGAAAATTTTCTGGAATACAAACCTGTTCGCATACCCCTGTTCGATGCAGATGGAATGGCAATGGATAGCGAAAATTTCGTTAAAAGTTTGCAGAAATTTCTAAAAAAATCGCCTTATAATATCACTGCAAGTGTAGATATGTACAGTTTAGGGTTGTGTTATTTAAATATAGGAAAATAAATCAATTGCAAATTATGAATACAAAGATGATTAAATTTTTGATTATAGGCGTGATATGCTTTACTAATATAACGCTTAACGCGCAGGATTGCGAAATTTTGTTAGTGCCATATATACAAAATAAAATTACGCCATTGCCCGACGAGGCTCGTTCATATCTTGCCACAAAACTCGAACAAATCATTACGCAAAACGGACTTGGCGCAGGCTCTGGCACCGGACAGTTTTATTTAGTGTCGAAATTCTCCGTTTTGAGCAAGGATATTATTTCGGGTCCCCCACAGATGATTTCCGAACAAATCAGCGTAACACTTTCATTGATTGATTATTCCGGCGAGAAAATAATTGCATCGACAAGTTTTGAAGTGCAGGCAGTTGGAAAAAACGAGAACAAGCTATATGTCAATGCTTTGCGCAATATTAAACCCGACAATGTCAAAATACAGGAATTTATC
Source organism: Dysgonamonadaceae bacterium (assembly GCA_031256775.1). Lineage (GTDB taxonomy): Bacteria > Bacteroidota > Bacteroidia > Bacteroidales > Azobacteroidaceae > Azobacteroides. Next base: position 2,241 of record JAIRPX010000271.1, on the reverse strand, counting down.
AAACTTGGCAAAGAAAAGATGTTGAATTATTATGATAATAACTATCAAAATATTATTAAAAAAGCGCAAACTTTGGCAAGTATGAAAAACTACGAGGAAGCGTTGTTTTATTCTACGTCCATACCTGAATGTAGTAAGGGTTATGATGCTGCAATCGAAGCAAGTATGCAGATCTACAAGCAATCAATCGACTATTTTTGCCAGAAAAATTTAATGGCGGCAAACAGCGTCTGGGCTGCATCTCAGAATATGGAAGGTGCATATAAAGCTGGAATCTATCTCAATCGAATCGATCCCGACGCCGCCTGCTACAAAGATGCGGTTGCCCTGTATAAGGAAATAAAGAACAGCGTAAAAGAAGACTGGAAATTTGAGTTCAAAAATTACGATGAACGCGCACTGGAACGCGCACGTATTGACGCCTACCGCGAAGTGGGCGTTGCATGGGGAAAAGGGCAAAAACCTTCTACAACAGTTATCGGGCGGCTTAATTAGCCCGCCCCGCTGGATTACAGACAAAGTAATCTGAAAAAAACAATATATTATGAAGTAATATTATATATAATTTAATTTTTTTATTACATGAAAAAAAGTATTTTTACAGCAATGTTGCTGATGACAGTCACAGCCTTGTTTAGTCAGGGAAACAGTGGTTTAGGTTTTAATTATCAAGCAGTAGTTCGTGGCGTGGATGGATTTGTTTTGCCGTCAAAAAGTATTGAATTGCGTTTTTCACTCTTACCCGGACAACAAGCCACACAGACAAGTTGGGAAGAAATGCACAATGTAACAACCGATGCATTAGGTACTATTGGTATTACAGTAGGAAAAGGCGTAAAAACCGGTGGCGTAGCGGCAACTTTTAAAGATGTTAATTTTGCCGCAGTACACTATTGGATGAAAGTGGAAATTAAGGAGGGAAACGATTTCCGCGAATTGAGTTACAGTGCATTAAGCAGTGTGCCTTATGCTGAAGTTGCAACAAATGCCACTGGCATACCTGCCGGAACTTTGATTGCTTTTGCAGGCGATGTGGATAAAATACCTGCCGGATGGTTGCTGTGTGATGGCAGAGATATTAGTCGCTCGGAATATGCTGATTTGTACGATGCTATTGGCACAGCGTGGGGACATGGAGACAATGCTACAACTTTTAATCTGCCCGATACCAGAGGTCAGTTTCTGCGTGGAGTTGCCAATGGATCAACCAACGACCCTGATAAAAACAGTCGACTTCCTTTAAAAGAAGGTGGAAACAGTGCTGATAAGGTCGGCAGCAGTCAGGGTGATGCTATCAGGAATATTACTGGAAGTTTTAACGTGCATGGAAGAGGTACAGCATTTACAGGCGTTTCTGGAACTTTCGGACGTACAAATAATGATGGAACAGCATCTGATTATGGCTCAAACGACAGAGGTAGTACTGTTGTTAATTTTGATGCTTCCCGCACAGTTCCGACCGGAGGCGAAAATCGCCCTAAAAACATCTATGTAAACTATATCATTAAATATTGAATGATATGAAAAGATTATATATTATTCTCTTAATGGGGATATTTGCCGGATTTTTCGCAAGGTCGGAAACGGTAAATATTTCGCCGTTTTGGGGTTTTCCGTTGAGTTTGGATTATGCTACAATAGCCAATAAACAGATAACCGCCAACAGATTAAATCCAGGCAATATTGAATTGGATTCTTTGCCACGCCGTCAAATAGGAACAATTCCCAACCAAACTGTGTGGCACGAAGGAGATATTGCTGTTGGCTTTTATGTGCTTACAGATACTCTGCAATCTGAAAATGTGCAGTTGAATTATACAATAGATTTTCCACCACAGGGGAAAATTATTTTTGATGAAACAACCGGACGGTTTAAGTATTTTCCAGACAAGTCTGATGTGCGAAATTTCACAGTAACATTCACGGCGCAGTCTGACAGCAAACTTATTATGCAAGATGTAAAATTCATTTTGATGTCTGCCTCGCCGCCAGAACTTTCCGCTTTTGGAATAGAGGCGTTAAAACCAGCACCGTCTGCTAATGATGATTATACGATTATTGCACAGACAATTAAGAAAAATGTACAGTTTAACAATTCATTCAAAGATACGGTTGTCTGCTTAAGTATTTCGGGAAAAGAGTTGATTTTTGACAATCGTATTCAAAACAAATTGCGTTATTTAAACAATCGTAGTGATATTTACGAATTGAATATTTTTGCCGAAAAAGTAATTATTCGCA
>JAIRPX010000252.1 GCA_031256775.1 Dysgonamonadaceae bacterium | reverse complement strand
AAAATTGCCGCATAATGCACATAATGCCAGTCGTAGTAATATATTATGTATGAGCTTGCTATGTCAAAAACATGGATAACGCCCAGCACTATGAAAAAGACAAACGACAGGAAAACGGCATAATTATGCGTCGGCGCAATTTTCGGCAGCAGCGACGACAGACATTCAAACGTTCCGAACAGTCGAAGAAAGCCTGCTATAAAGCAGATTATCAGAAGTAAAGGATAGGACTGAACATGCGGAACTATTAAATTGCAAGCTGCAAGTCCCAAAGCGGCGATAATCAGGCAGGTACGGTTAGTAAAGCGAAATTTCAGACGAAACGCGAGCGGAAAATACATGGTCAGCCCGATAAGCATGGCATGGCTAAGCATTTTAACGTCGTTCATCGTAAGCGATAAGCCGCCTTACATCTGGCTCATTGCGGTAAAATACATTCCGTTGGAAAATTGGAATGCGACGAGAAAAAGAATGTAAATCCAGAACCTCAGCGGGTCGGGAACAGATTCTTTGAAAGACATGAAGCGAAAATTTTGTTGCTGTTGCATAATTATTTTGTTTTAATTAACCAAACTGATAAGAGGTGGCAAAATTATAAAAATATTTTTGAACCGCAAAACATAAACCGCAAATATTAGTTAAAAAAGATACTCAAAGCAGTATTATATGTTGCTAAAAAGCGAGTATCGCAACTTTTTAAATGTTGTGAATAAAGCAAAGGAAGCGTGCAAAAACGAGAAATTCGGCGGTAAAATACCTGAAAATTTACCGGCAACCTACAGTATCAAAAAATTGGAAAGCAAACAAAGGAAGTTAAAACCTTAAAAATAAAAATACAACAATAATTGTCTGTGTGTGGAAAAACCTGTATCTTTGTAGCAAAAATAAAATCATAGAAAATGAAAAAATGTAAAATTTTAGTATTACTGGCACTGTTTGCGTATGCAATGCCAAATTCTGCGCAGACAAAATTTAAGACGGCTGAAAATTTCCAATCGTATTTGCCCGATTCTCTTACGAAACAGATTATTTCTTCTTTGGATAATCTGTTGGCAAGTATAGAAAACGGAAAATTAGATACAACCTTGATTGACCATGAAAATTTTGATTTTAACCGTAATTTTTTCCCTAATCTGAAAGATATTGAAGGAAAAGACACGATTAAAAATTATTTTCAAGGACAACTGATAAATTTGTATCCTGTTGAAAATAAGCAATATTCCATTACCGTTGCATATATGAATAATAATGAAATCGGACGGATTTTTAATTTTTTGGCAAAAGAAGAAAACGATAAAATTGTTTTATCAAGTCCGATAAAGTATAACACAAAACATTGGAAAACAACTACAATCGGCACAATTACCTGTTTTTATCCCGATACGATTGATTTGATTCGTGCCGAAAAGTTCAATCAAAAGAATATTGCGATGGCGCAAAAACTCAATTTGCCTTTGAGGGATTGGGAAATTTATATGTGCAAAAACTATCAGGAAGCTCTGCAAATTCAAGGTTGTTTGTATGAATATAGCCGTAATGGATACATCAACAGCGGCGATATTGCTGACCCCAAAACGCTTTTTTCGGTTATGAACGACGAGGATTTTTCGCACGACATTTTACATATTTATGCACTTGAAGTTCGTGGAAAAATCAGGAATGTAGCAGCAGAAGAGGGAATTGCATATCTTTGGGGAAATGCGTATCATGCAGGCAATATGGGAAAATCGCCTGAACAGGATGAACTGGTGAATGCTTTAAGAAAATACATTCAATCACATTCTGGCGTTAAACTCTTGGATTTGTTTGATAAAAACCCTAATATTTTGGCTGAATATGGCTATCCCAAACCAATTTCCGTAAAATCAACTATTTCAGGAATCATTTGCGCTGAAATTGAGAAACAAAAAGGCGCTGACGGCATAATAGAACTGATGAAATGCGGGCGCGGCGACGAAAATTATTTCAAAAGTATTGAAAAAATTACAGGAATAAATCGGGAAAATTTTAATGACAAAGTTTATCGTTTACTGTTTCAGTGAATTAAGAAAATATGAAACAGAAAATTTTATTTGCAATATTAAATTTGATTTTTATTGTAGAAATAGCAGGGCAAAATATTTCAGTTTCTGACAGTGTGTTTTTTACAAAATTTATTTATGAAAATATGCATTATCCGTTGATAGATTTTGTAAATGGAATTGAAGGAACATCAGTTTATCAATTTGACACAGACAGTGTAGGACGAATAAATAATTTACAGGAAATAGAATCAAGCGGTAGCGGTACGCTTGATATTGAGGCAAAACGATTGATTTATGAAATACCGCGAGAAAAATTTGAGGTAAATCAAAAAATCACAATTTCAATTCCATTTAATCTGGCTGACAATAAGATATACCGGTCTGTAGAAGAAATGCCCGAATTTAAAGGAGGATTTTCTGAAATGATGAAATTTATTAACAAACATTTACACTACCCTATCGAAGCAAGTGAAATGTCAATTCAGGGAAGAGTAATTTGCGGTTTTATTGTAGAAAAAGACGGCGCTATCAGTAATATTTCAGTTTTCAGGTCAATATATACTCCAATAGATGCAGAAGCAATCAGGGTAATCGCAAAAATGCCAAAATGGAATGCAGGAAAACAAAACGGTAAACCTGTTCGCGTTTATTTTTTATTGCCGATAATGTTCAAATTATAACCTGCTAATAAAAACATACTTTATGGTAGACACCGGCTTGAAATTTGGGATTTGGATCGGATGTCCGTATACGATTGTTCATCAATACTTCTTTCCGATTTTTAGGGATCATCTGCAAAACCTTGTGTTTTGCAGACGATCCGTTTTTTTTGTCAGAAAAAGTATAAATAGACTGCAAACCGCATATTGTGCTATTATTTTGACAATAAAATGATTTTAACAGATATATTTGTCATTTTAAAAAGAATATTTATCTTTATTCTACTCATAATGGCAAACTTTTTTAGTGGAATGTCATAATTAGGCTTTAAAAAGTAGAATTACTTTACAAATATATAGTACCTTTGCAGAAATTTTTCGCGTGCTTATAATTTTGAGCTTTTCATAAAAAATTTAATATTAAAATTACTGAAAATTGAAATATCCCTGCTTAGACAAAACGCAGTGCAAATGATGTTTATATAACCGGCAGGGATATTTGTTAAAAAATCAAGCCATTTCCTTTTTCAGAAAATCCAATCCTTCTCGCACAATTTTCTGTAATTCCATTTTAGAAGTATCTACAAATTCGCATAAGGCAAAATCTTCAGGAGCTACTTCGTATATACCCAAATTTTCCATTTGCGTAATATTATTCGCCAGAATCGCACGGATAAGAAATTCAGGCAATATGTCGTTCATTGCTAAAACTTTATCCCATTCGTTAGACATAATCATGGCGCGCCGTCCTCCCTTGATTCGCGCATCAACGCTGTAATTCTTTTTTGAGAAAATATTGAGCCAAGGGGCAGGATAGCTTCTGTTAACGGAAAATTGTTTCAGTCGTGGCATAATCCATCCAAACAGTTCATGTGCATCGTCGCCTTCGGGAATCACAGTCAGCTGATTATCGCGGGCGTGCAAATATCCGTTGGAAGTGATTTGCGTACCTGTCAGCACGTTTCCACTGATATAACGCAGGGAAATATTTCCGCTAACATTGCCTTCAACAAGTTTTTCAATACTCAAACCCGGCAACATTGGATAATAGGCGCGGGCGTTTTCGTTAACTTCCTGACCTGTAAGCGCCACCATACGGGTTAAATCTACTGCGCCTTTATTGAAAAATCTGCCGATAATAATCGCTTCGTGTGGCTGAACAGTCCATACTGTTTCTCCTTTATTAACAGGCTTAATTCGATTAATTTGAACGCCAACATTGCCTGCCGGATGCGCTCCTTCAAACTCAACAGTCTGTATCTTAGCGGTTTTAACAGAATCGTAAAAAGATACTGCACCGCCGGAACGAATGCCAACGTAAACATTTCCTCCGGTAATTTGCGCCAGAGCTTCCAAGCCTGTCTGAAAATCAGCTTCATTTTCCCGAACAATGTAATCAAAATCAGGGGCTAAGGGCGCTGAATAAAATCCCGAAACAAAAATATCGCGCGGAGTATCTTCTGGATTGACTACGGTATCGTATGGTCTCTGTCGGAACAGCGCCAGCAATCCTGCTTCAGCCAGCGCGGTTTTAACTTCTACAGGCGACATTGCTGCTACGTTTTTTTTACCAAAATCGACAAATTCTTTTTTACCATCAACGCTGATAACGATACTTTCTAATTTTCGTTTCTCACCTCTGTTCACGGCTATAACTTCCCCGCTTACAGGAGATGCTATTTTCAGGGAGGGGCAGTTTTTGTCGTACAGTACAGCTGTACCGGCAATAACTTTATCGCCCGATTTAACTGCTATTCGAGGAACAAAACCTGCATAATCGTCGGGATATATATAACAAAACGACGATTCGATGCTGTTTTTAGTGATTTTCCCCGCTTCTCCTTTCAGGGGAATATCCAATCCGTTTTTAATTCTGAATTTTTGAATCATAGATTTTATGGAATAAACTGAATACAAAGATACGCAAAGAAATGATTTTTTACTATTTAATTCAAAAAATTCATGTACATTTGTCATTAAATTATTTTAATGACAAATGAATACAATTTATTATGAACGCAAAAAATAATAAATACCTTGTTTATGGACTGATTCTTGCCACCGGAATTTTTATTGGCTGGTTGCTTTTCAGAAACAGTTCCGCTTCCCGTGACGGCGTTTCAGAACATCCTGGCGCTGAAAGCGAAGCGCAAATATGGACTTGCTCCATGCACCCGCAATTCAGGCAAAACAGTCAGGGTAAATGCCCTATTTGCGCAATGGACCTTATACCTTTGAAAACATCAGAAAACGATGACGCTTCCGTCGACGCTATTCAACTGTCGGAAAATGCAATAGCGCTGGCGAATATCCAAACATCCGTTGTCAAACGGGGCAATCCTGTAAAAGAAATACGCATGTATGGCACAATAAAACCAAACGAAAAATTGCTTCACTCGCTTGTGTCGCACGTGAGCGGACGAATCGAATCCCTGACAGTGAATAATGCAGGCGAAAACATACGCGAAGGACAAACTATTGCGGCAATCTATTCGCCTGATTTGTTTAACGCACAGCAGGAATTGCTGGATGCTAAAAAATTAGAATCTACTAATCCGTCTTTTCTCGCCGCCGCCCGCGAAAAACTACGCCATTGGAAACTTAGCGACAGGCAAATAGCCGAAATCGAACAGTCAGGTAAGGCGTCGCCGACAGTTAACATATCGGCAAATGCAAGCGGAACGGTTATTAACAAACGGGTTGAACATGGCAACTATGTCAGTCAGGGAAGCGTATTGTTCGACTTGGCTAATTTATCGTCGGTATGGGCTATATTCGACGCATACGAATCTGATTTGCCGAATCTTAAAACAGGCGACAGAGTTGAATATACTTTGCAGTCGCTGCCCGGAAAAGTTTTTTCAGGAAAGATTTCTTTTATTGATCCCGTATTGGACAAAACTGCGCGCACGGCGAAAATCCGTGTGGAAACGCCAAATCCCAAACTGGAACTTAAACCTGAAATGTATGCTGCCGCTATAGTTAAAACTTCGCCAAAATACAGTGACAACGCGATAATTATCCCAAAAACAGCCATACTGTGGACAGGAAAACGTTCCATAGTTTATGTGAAACAACAAAACAGCAATATGCCTACTTTCAAGTTGCGCGAAATAGAGCTTGGCGCATCTTTTGGCGACGAATATGTTGTGCTTTCAGGAATTAGCGAAGGCGAAGAGATTGTTGTCAACGGAACATTTACCATTGATGCAAGCGCACAGCTTGAAGGCAAAAGCAGCATGATGAACAGCAATAAAACAGTTGATAATGAAAAGTTAAAAACTTTTTCAATGAAAGTTTACGGTATGTGCGGCATGTGTAAACAGCGAATTGAAAAGGCTGCAAATATTGATGGCACAATAGATGTTGAATGGGATGATGAAACTCAATTATTGCGGTTCAGTTATCACGAAGACAATGTACCTGATGAAATTGCCCGCGCCGTAGCCAAAGCAGGTCACGACAACGACAAATACAAGGCTGACGACAAAGTATATAACGCTTTGCCCGGATGCTGCAAATACAGAGAATAAATTGTATGCCTAAAGCAGCAGAACCTGCGTTATGATCCGGCTTACTTCTTCCGGTTTTCTGTATATCATAATATGGTCGCCACCTTCTACCACAAAAGCATTTTTTATTCGTCTGAACGGGAATATCCTGTCTTTTGTGCCATGAATATGATACAGATTATGACATTCTGCCTTTGGTTTCCACTCTGTCACCTGATAGACCGCCCATTGCAGGTAATTTTTAGAAGTGAAACTTACTAAAAGGCTTATTTCGTCAGGCGTCATCGAAAACATCAACGATGCCAGCAAACGGGCAAACTTTTCAACATTATTGCCAAGAAATTTTACAATATGCTTGTTTAGATGCGTTTTACTTGCAAAGCGAAACAGAAGCGGTATTTCATCTTTCAGTTTTGCCGAAGAAATAAGTATATTTTTTTCGGGCTTCAAAAAGCGGTTTATTTCCTGCATGATAAATCCTCCCATTGAATAACCAACCATAATAAAAGGTTCATCTGTCGCTATTGCAGCTGCCATTCTGTGAGCATATTCTTCTATTGATTCGTCTTGGGGATCTAACCATTCGATGTATTCCTTATCATAGCCATCGGGCAATATGATTTTGTCGAACATCTTGCAGTTCACGCATATACCTGATAAAAAATAAACTTTCATCAATTGCTTTCGCTTTTATTTCAGTATTTTTTCAAGAGTATTAACCAAATTTTCCCCTCTCAAATTTTTTGCTATGATTATGCCTTGCGGATCAAGTAGCAGGTTTTGCGGTATTGATTGTATGTTATATTGCAGAGCCACAGCATTTTGCCATCCTTTAAGGTCGGAAACCTGTTTCCATGTCAGACCGTCTTTCTGAATTGCGTTCAGCCAGTTCTGTTTAGCTCCCGGATTATCTAAGGAAACGCCAAGTATCTCAAAATTTTTGTCTTTATACTGATTATAAGCCTTTACAACATTGGGATTTTCTTTCCGGCAAGGACCGCACCAGCTTGCCCAGAAATCAACGAGCAGGTATTTTCCTCTGAAATCAGACAGTTTGACAGGCTTGCCATCAGGATCGTTTTGCGTGAAGTCGGGAGCGACAGATCCGATTGCTGTTGTCTTTGCCTGCGACAACATCGTTGCCAAAGCCTTGCCTTCCTGTGTATTTTGAATATTTTGGCTTAATGAATGAAACAGCGAATCAATATCAGTTGCATCAGCCACCTGATCTTTGTATTCCAGTAAAATCATTAAACTGACATAGGAATTGGGATTGTTCTTTATAAATGCTTGATAGACTGATTTAAATTCATTTTCAATCGTTTCCATCTTTTTTTGTACGAAAGACAAAAATTCCGTATCTTGTTGTTTTCCAGGCTCGGAATCATAATATTCCTGAATCAGGCTATTTTTTTTGTCATTAATTATTTTTAATTGTTCGTTTAATTTTTTTAGTTCGTTGTTCACCTGCGAGCCTGTGATGGTTGCATTGGCAATAACGTCGGGACTGCTTATTTCCATATTTTCCGAATCAACAATTATTGCCATTGTGTGTTCATACTGTTTCTGATTATTTATTGACGAGCCATCAGGAATAACAACCAGCCGTCCTCTTGCGGGTGTCTGTATTGATCCGGAAAACGAAAACTGTCCCTGGTTAAGAGGTTCAAAGCGGGTAATCAGCTCATTATTTTCGATATACTGCAAGTATATTTTTGCAGGTGCGCCATAATTGCCAATTTTGCCCTTAATTTCATACCTGTTGCCTTTTTCAGCTTTAGCACAGGAATTTAACGTAACCGTCCATAGAAGTGTAAAAAAAATGATTTTTCTCATTTCAGAATATATTTTGTTTATTAGTTTAAAAATTGGAGGGCAAATATAAGCATAATTACTTAACTAAAAAAATCAATTTCATTTTTTTTTAAAGCTCGAAGACGTTGTTTTTAGTTTTTTAGTGCTGGATTGCTTCAGGCTTCGCTTTCGCAATGACGAGGCACAGTTCGCGCTTTTTCGCTTTCACGCTTACAATTGCTGGTGCGGCTTTGTAATCCGTGCCTGTTTTTACGTTATTATACTTTCGCGGTTTAATTTTGTTCATCGTTGCGAGTGTTAGCGAAGCAATCCAGCATAAAAAACTAAAAACTGACAACTGATAACTGACAACTGGATTGCTTCAGGCTTCGCCTTTGCAATAACGAGGCACAGTTCGTGCTTTTTCGCTTTTCGCGCTTTCGTACCTTAAAATTACTGTATATTTTATAATTTCCATAAATAAGTAATTGTATAAATGCAGAGTAATTTTTTTTATATGATGCATATTTGAAATAAATTTTCTACTTTTGTAGCGTTAAACAGTTCAAGCGATATGAATTTGGAAAAAAAAGAAATTATTAGGCAGCTTGAAGAATTGGAAATCACTTTACAAAATGCCTTGATTCAACAGAAAAGGTTGAAAGATTTCTTGTTATCATTAAGTGAGGAAGATAAAATGCAGAGAGTTTCTTTTCCTGTGGAAAGCAGTGAGAAAGAAGATAAAACATTGGAGTTGGATGCCCTGCCGGACGATAAGATCACAAAAACGTTTTATGCCGACCTTAAAAAATTTATGAGTTTGAATGACAGGTTTCGTTTTCAAAAGCAGCTATTTGACGGTAAATCCGACTTGATGGACAGCGTTATAGACCAGTTGAACAGTTTCAATTCCTTACAGGAATGTCTCGACTATCTTCACAGGCAATTTACATGGAACTGGGACGACGAACCGGTTAACGAATTAAAAGGTATGTTGGAAAAGCGATTTGGTTGACTATGGCTGACAAAAGCAAACTGTATCTTGTTCCCACGCCGGTAGGCAATCTGGAAGATATGACTTTCAGGGCTGTACGCATATTGAAAGAGGTGGATCTTATCCTTGCTGAAGATACTCGCACAACTGCTTTTTTATTAAAACATTTCGATATACGTAATAAAATGCAATCGCACCATAAATTCAATGAACATCAAACAGTTGAACAGCTTGTTGCGAGGATGAAAGGCGGTGAAAGCATCGCATTGGTTTCTGATGCGGGAACGCCCTGCATTTCAGATCCGGGTTTTTTATTAGTCAGGGAATGTGCAGCTCAGGGTATTGAAGTGGAATGTTTGCCGGGTGCAACGGCTTTTGTACCGGCGCTGGCTGATTCGGGTTTGCCGGCAGAACGTTTCTGTTTTGAAGGATTTCTGCCACAGAAGAAAGGACGCCAAACCCGTTTGCAGGAATTAAGCGAAGAAACGAGAACAATGATAATATACGAATCGCCTTTCAGGATTGTTAAAACCCTGTCGCAATTGTCGGAATATCTGGGCGAAGACAGGGAAATATCCGTGTCAAGGGAAATATCCAAGATGTATGAACAGACGGTAAGAGGAAGTTTGAAAGAGATGATAGAGCATTTTACCGTAAACGAAGCGCGGGGCGAATTTGTATTAGTAATATCCGGAAAAAGAAAAAAACAACATATTTTTAAAAATGCAAAACAATGAAAAAAATTATTTTTGTCGCTGTAATAACAGTTATTACAGCCTCGTCCTGCGTTAAAAATTCTTCGGAATACAAGGCGCTTCAAGCTCAAAAAGATTCTTTAATTTTGACAAATGCCCAAAATGCAGCCGAACTGGATCAGATTTTAGAACTTCTGAATGAAGTTGAAGACAATTTCAGCAGTATAAAAACAGCTGAAAACTATTTATCGGTTCAGTCAGGCACATCGGGAGAATTGACTCCTACGACACGTGAACGTATCCAGAACGACATGAAATTTGTTACTGAAACTCTGGATAAGAACCGAAAACAAATTGCCGATTTGGAAAAACGCCTGAAAAAATCAAGTCTTAATTCTTCCAAATTAAGCGCAACAGTGAAAAAACTTCAAGCAGAGCTGGAAGAAAAAACGGCTTCCCTGGCGGCTTTAAGCGAAGAACTGGCAAAAAGAGACCAGCAAATTGCCGAGTTAAACACTCACGTAACTGCTCTTTCCAAAGATGTGGAAGCATTGAAAACGCAAACCGACGAGCAGAAAGAAACAATCAGTCAGCAACAGCTCGAACTGAATACGGTTTATTACTGTTTTGGAACAACCAGCGAATTGAAAGAACAGAATATACTTGTCAAAAAACAGCTGGGAACTGATTTTAATAAAGACTACTTTATCCGCGTTAAGGATTTCAATCAGTTGACAGTTGTTCCTTTGTATGCTAAAAAAGGTGAATTGCTATCGAAACATCCGGAAGGCTCATACGAATTTGTAAAAGACGCTAAAGGGCAGGCTGAACTGAAAATACTTGACCCGAAAAAATTTTGGAGTCTGACAAAATACTTGGTTGTAGTGGTAAACGTATAATAACGGGGCTGTCTTAAAAGGTTTTTTTTATTTGCAAATGAAAAATAAGCAAACTACTTGGATTATAATTTCTTCTGTTATGGCAGCAGTATTGATTTGCACCATAATTTATTCTTTAAAAATTATTTCCGACAAGGATAAAGACTTGGCGCAGAAAGATGAAATCAATATAGAAAATTGGGAAGACGAATTAAATGCCATGTCTATCCAGTATGAGGGGTTTCATCAGACTATCCGGAACGATTCGCTGATTTCCCGACTTGAAACAGAGCAGTTGAAAGTGCAGCGGTTGCAGGAAGAACTCCGGACAATCAAGGCGAGCAATACGCGACGTATCAATGAATTGAAAAAAGAAATTGAAACATTGCGTAAGATCACTTACAGTTATGTGGTGCAAATTGATTCCCTGAACAGATTAAATGAACAGTTAGTTACAGAAAAGAACCAGGCGACAGCCAAATATCAGCAGGCAAGTCAGGCTGTTACGCAACTTACCCAGGAAAAACAGCAGCTTGTTGAAACCGTACAGATAGCTTCCAAACTTGATGCAGGAAATATCTCTGTTACAGGAATAACTGCAAAAAATAAGCCTACCGACAAAATAAATAAAATGGATCAATTAGAAATCCGTTTCGTAATAGGCAAGAATATTACTGCTGCAACAGGCGAAAAAGATATTTATATTCGTATTCAAAAACCCGACGACGACGTTCTGGTAAAAAAAAGCGAAAATGTTTTTCCTTATGAAAATAAGGAAATAAACTATTCAGCCAAGCGAACAATCGAATACACAGGTGAAGAATATCCGCTGAGCATATACTGGAAAATAGAAGAAGTTTTATTGCAGGGTAATTACAGGGTAGATATATTTGCCGATGGAAATCTTATCGGGCGAAAGTCTTTCCAGTTAGGTAAATAACAGTAATGACGATGAACGAGACACGTAGCGCAAAGCGCGCGGATATTGCCCGTAGGGGCATACATATCAATAGAAAATGACAATGCCGCATCTGCAAAAACTGGTAGAGTGTTCAGTATGATGTATCGGCTACGGAGAGTTTCAGCCATTTCCATGCGATGAAAAATCCTGTAAATGAAATGGTTAATGGTTTTAGTATAGACGCGATTAATCGCGTCTATACTTTACAAAATTTGCAATCCGTCAGGATTGCATAGCTCGGTAGAAATGGAAGATACATATATTCGCCAGCATCCCTTGTGGATGCATCATTACAGGATGCATAGGAAGGAGATAGCTAAAACCTGTTAGGTCTTAAAGACCTAACAGGTTGGATGTATATGAAGCATTTTCTACCGAACTATGCAGCTCTACGAGATGCTGTAGCCTATGGCGCGACTTTGAAATCCCTCTTTTTATGGATCACCTGCAAAGCCTTGTGTTTTGCGAGATGGCGCGTAGCGCCAGTATTTTTGTAGCCGTGTGCGTAAGCGCACGGTAAAGATGTACGGAATATAAACAGAGCAGCGTAGCTGCGACACCTTAATTTTTATTCATTTCATGTTTATGAATTAATTTGCTGTTAAAAAAGATGTCGCAGCTACGCTGCTCATGGAAAGGTCTGTGTTTTCCTACCGTGCGCTTACGCACACGGCTACAAAGATGTTGCAGCTACGCTGCTTTTGTTCAGCACGGTTTAAAAGAATTTGCAGAGTAGCTGTTTTACGGGATCATCTGCAAAACCTTGTGTTAAGCGAGATGATCCGAGCGTTAGCGAATCAATCCAGCTAAAAACTGAAAACTGAAAACTAATTACTGGATTGCTTCAGGCTTCGCCTTCGCAATGACGTTGCACAAAACCATCCCGTACAGAGTATAAATTGCTGTTAAAAAGGATGTTGCAGCTACGCTGCTCAGGGAAAGGTCTGTGTTTTCCAACCGTGCGCTTACGCACACGGCTACAAAGATGTTGCAGCTATGCTGCTTTTGTTCAGCACGGTTTAAAAGAATTTGCAGCGTAGCTGTTTTACGGGATCATCTGCAAAACCTTGTGTTAACCCACATTGCAGCTTCCCGCCCTTTGATATGTTAAAATTTGGTTAAAAAGCAGGAAATATTAGGGATTAAAATTGTTTTTAGAAACGTAAGTATCTGAATTTCAGCTGTTAAA
>JAIRPX010000199.1 GCA_031256775.1 Dysgonamonadaceae bacterium | reverse complement strand
TTGAAGATTTAAAGCCGGAAACTGCTTACGATTTCAAAATAAGAGCTGTAAATAAAGACGGCGTTTCCGACTGGACAAATTTTTCTGCCAAAACGTCTGTAAATCCGCTGGAATTTGCCTTGCCGGAAATAGATCTTTATGCTACAGTACGAAGTCAAGGTGGTCAGGGAGTTAACAAACTGGTAGATTTCGATGAAGGTAATCTATGGCATACCGCATATCGCGACAGCGCTGTTCCTTTCGATTTAATTTTTGATTTGAAAACTGTAAATCAGTTGGATAAATTTGAATATCTGCCACGCGAAAATGCAGGGAATGGCACTTTCTTGCAGGGAAGCGTATTTTACAGCAATGATCGCCTGTCATGGACGTTTGTAGATTCTTTTTACTGGGAACGCGACGCCCGAACAAAGATTTTTGATTTCATAAAGCATCCTGTTGCGCGTTATTTGAAAATTGCCGTAACAAAAGCAGTGGGTAACTTCGGCTCAGGACGCGAATTGTATGTATTCAAAGTTCCGGAAACGGAAAGTTATTTGCAGGGCGATATAAATAACGACCACAAAATAGATTACAACGATCTGACTTCATATATGAATTATACCGGTTTGAGGTCAGGTGATTCCGATTTTGAAGGTTATATTTCAAACGGCGATATAAACGGCAATGGACTTATTGATGCGTATGATATTTCAGTAGTAGCCACTCAATTAGACGGCGGAGCAACTGTTAATCGTCACGACAAGCCAGTTAGTGGAACGCTCAGACTTTCTGCCGATAAAAGTTCATATAATCCTGATGAGATTGTCGAATTGACCCTGCACGGCGACAGCCTCGTTTCAGTAAATGCGTTGAGTTTTGCTTTGCCATACAATTCGCAGGATTACGAATTTGTAGGGCTGAAAATGTTGAATACAAAGCAAATGGAAAATCTCACCTACGATCGTTTGCATAGCAGTGGCGCAAAAGTATTATATCCTACGTTTGTGAATATTGGCGATAAGGAAATGCTCGAAGGAAATACAGAGTTGTTTGTTATTCAACTGAAAGCAAAAAAGAAAATAAAACTTGCAAGTTCCGATTTGCAGATAAAAGATGTAATACTTGTTGATAAAAACTTGAATTACAAGAAATAAATGAAATTGTAAAATTATTAATTATATAAAAATATGAAATTTGATTTAAGCTCGGAAATAACTTTGGAAAGTATTCCTGAAAGCTACTATAATTCTCATGAGATGCTGGAACACATGCGCCAGACAAAGTTTGAAAAACTTCGTACCAATATTTGCCGAAATCCGGCGGAAGGCTCGCGTATGATAGCAAACCTGATAGAAGATGTGATACGCGAAAAACAAAAGCAGAATAAAAAATGCCTGCTTGGTTTGTCTGGCGGCACTTCGCCCTTGTTGGTTTATGATGAACTGTCAAGAAAACATCGTGAAGAAAATCTTGACTTTTCAAATGTTCTCGTGTTTAATGTTACAGAATTTTTCCCTATTCCCGCCGACGGAAGACATTCAAATGCAAAACTTCTAAGGGAGCATTTAATTGATAAGGTGAATATTGCGCCGGAAAATTTTATTACTCCGGGCGCCGACGTAAACAGGGAAAACGTTTACGATTTTTGTCGCCGTTACGAAGAACTGGTTCAGCAAAATTCCGGTTCTATACGCAGTAACTACGAAGGACTTGATTATGTTCTTGTGAGCGTAGGATTGGCGGGTAATATCGCATACAACGAACCAGGATCGCAAATCAGTAGCATTACCCGACTAATGCTGCTTGACGATGAATCTCGAAGCGATCTCAAACATTTCTATCCTTCTGCCGATGAAATTCCCGCAAGCGCTATTACGATGGGAATGTCGCTCATTCAAGCTGCTGCTAAAGTAACGTTGCTTGCCTGGGGCGAACGAAAATCAACCATAATTAAGGATATAATACAGGGCAAAGTAGATGATAATATTCCTGCTTCTTTCCTTCAGTTGCATCCTAATGCTCTGGCTGTTATAGACCTTGAAGCCGCAAGCCAGCTTACCAGAATCAGACAGCCGTGGATGGTAAACCGTTGCGAATGGACAGACAAGTTAATACGACGTGCAATTGTGTGGCTGTGTATGAAAACAGGCAAACCTATTCTTAAACTTACAAACAAAGACTATAATCAGCATGGATTGGATGAACTGTTAGCCCTTTATGGTTCTGCATACGAAGTAAATATTAAAATTTTTAACGACTTGCAGCATACTATAACCGGATGGCCCGGCGGGAAACCGGACGCTGACGACACTAATCGTCCTGAGCGAGCTGTGCCATATCCCAAAAGGGTAGTAGTATTCAGTCCGCACCCCGACGACGATGTAATATCTATGGGAGGAACGCTTCAACGGCTTGTTGACCAAAATCACGACGTACATGTCGCCTATCAAACTTCCGGCAATATTGCAGTTGGCGATGAAGATGCAATACGCACATTTTCACTTTTCAGGCGTTTGAACAAATCTTTTGGCGGAGAAACTACGGTATTGGACGACAAGTGCGCCGAAGTGTTGAGTTTTCTCAAAAACGGCAAACAGCCAGGCGACGACGACACTTCCGATGTGCTTTTCATGAAAGGACAGATACGAAAAGAAGAAGCGTTGGCGGCATGTCGATATATGGGCGTTAATCAGGAAAACGTTCATTTTCTTGAACTTCCCTTTTATGAAACCGGTAAAATAAAAAAAGCTCCAATTTCCGAACGCGATGTGAATAAAATAATTCCTCTGCTACAAAAAGTTAAACCTCACCAAATTTATTTGGCTGGCGACCTTGCCGATCCTCACGGTACGCACAAAGTTTGTCTTAATGCTGCACTGGCTGCAATCCATGAGCTGAAAGATGAAGAATGGATGAAAACATGTCGCATCTGGATGTATCGTGGAGCTTGGGCTGAATGGGAAATCGACCACATAGAAATGGCTGTGCCGATGAGTCCCGAACAGCTCCGACGAAAACGAAATTCCATACTCAAACATCAGTCGCAGATGGAAAGCGCGCCATTTCTTGGCAACGACGAAAGACTCTTTTGGCAACGCGCCGAAGATCGTAACCGCGCTACTGCCGCGCTATACTGTCAACTGGGACTTGCAAGTTATGAAGCTATTGAAGCTTTTGTGGAATACAAGCAGTTGAAAAAGTAATTTTTTTATACTCTGCACAAATCCATATTGTGCAGAGTATAAATATTCCTGTGCTTTTGAGGGTAATTTGCAGTATAGCGAGTTTTGTGCAATGTTGGAGATGCAAACCGCGCTATCTTCTTAAACCACATTATTAACCGTATGTTTTTAGCTTACGGCGAGACTAAAAAACAACAGGATTAAAATATTTGTATGAAGTCCAATTGTTGTTATAATAATAATTTACATATCGAATACCAAAACCAAAATCTTTATAAATTCTGATTTTCAGTTCCGCGCCATAATAATTACCGCCATTGATAGTCGGTTGATACACAGGATTTATGCCTTCGCGCAAAGAAATTTGTCCTAAAACTGCAATACGTATTCTGTCGTGCGGTTGAAAAGTTATATATGATGATATGGAGGCATTATTATAACGGTCAGGTTGCATCGGTCCTACAAAAGAACTTGATAATGAAACGCTAAAATCAGTCCACAAATAATCGTTAAACCGATAGGAACTGTTTATGCCAACCAAATTGCCTCCTTCCCACCAGTTATTAAAGCTGTAGTTAAACGGGCTTGCTGTAAAATATTCAGAATCAAAATAATGAATGGATGGCGATTCATATTTAATTTTCATTTTCGGGAACGACAGGGTATCTGCGCTTATTTTTTCCATAAACTGCTGACTGTCAAATACAGGCAGGGATATTTCGTCCATCTGTAAATCTTTTACTGGCAATGGATAATGTTTTGCAGGTAAGGTATCTTCCGGGACAGTCAGATTTGTATCTGTCTCCTGCGAATACAAGTAAAAGACTGTTGCAACAAGTAAAAATGTGATTGAAATGATCTGTTTCATAACGAGTTATATTTAGTTCCAAACCTTAAAGTATCCGGTTCTTTTCGTTTTTTTTCTGTTTTATTGCCGCCAAATTTATAAACAAACGACAGAGAAATAACTCGCGAATCAGGCACAATTTGCATATACAAATTCTGTGTGAGATAGTTCATCGTTAAATTAGGCGTCCAGCTGCTTAAAATATCAGTTCCTTTCAAACTTAATTCTGCTTTTTTGTCGGCAAAAGTCCACTTAATTCCGGCGTCGAATTTGTATATGGACGACAGTTCGTTTGGACCTTGCAGGCTGTTTGAACAGTAAAACCCTTTCAAATCTATCTTTACATCAGGCTTTCTTAACAGATTTATCGTGTTATCCAATTGAGCATAAAATACATATTTGCTCTTGTCGAATGAAATATCGTGAAAATGACTGTTTTTTGCCCGATAGTAAAAACCGTTCAAGGTTAAACGCGAACTGAACAGTTGCTTTGTGAATGGAATAATTAAATTTAATCCGGTCAGCTGCTGATAGTCGAAATTAGTCGTCTGATAAATTAAAGACAGTCTGTCTGATGTCTGATATGGTAACTGGACAAAATAATTATCATTATAAATATTGTAAAATGTAGCAACATACTTGCTTTTTAATATGTAGGAAAGTTGTAAGGAATAAGAGTTACAGGGTTTTAAATTGGAATTACCATGCACTTCCGCATATCCATTCAGATAAGAAACAGAGCCGTTCATTTCCCAGTAGGCAGGATATGATTTATCGGTAGAAAAGTTGAATTGAAAAATATGGTTGGGCGACGAAAACCAGGTCGAAGATAAAGCTGGAAACAGGGACAGTTCGCTAAAAGAGTTAAGTTTGTAATATTCGGCTTTCAAAGTACCTGATAGAGAAAACTTTTGGGAAAAAGATTTGGAAAAGCGAACATAAATATCATAAGTATATTCATTTTGTTCGTAATCCGTATTTAATCCGCTAAGGTTGCTCGCTGTATGGGAATGGTATATTTGCGAACTTTTATCTTTTGCATAAGTAAATTCTGCGCCATAGCCGACGCCCCAGTTATTTTTTAACTGATGACTTTTGTCAAGATATGTTTTTATTCTGTCAATATTTTGATATGAATTTGTAAAAAAAGCAGTTGCGTCTCCTATGCCGCTATTATTATTGAAGAACTGTTCAGATCCTGTTTGATAGTGTGTGTAATCAGCGCCGCCCGCCAATCCGGAACCGGCGGCATAATTAATACTGACATTGTGCATTTGCGTTGGCTTACTGTTTGTTAAATTATTTTCAGAACTGGAAAAATTTCCGGAAGATTTTTCTAACGAACTGAATTTGGGCAATAGCTGTGTTGTATAAACCATGCTTATATTGTCGTTTTCAGTCAGCTTGTAATCCATGCCCAAGCGAACCTGATGAGTTTGGTATTTGGATTTGCCGCTATTGGATTGATTAATGTTATATATCTGGTTTTCAAAAAGATGATGCGACAGCAAATCCAGTCCTGTTTTTGTTTTTGATTCGCTCATGGAGTAAAGAAAGTCAGCGTATATCTTTGAATTGTTATAAAACAGGCTTGCTCCGGTCTTATAATTATCATAAAATTTCTGGGCGTATTCGAGATTTACCTGTCCAAACAGGTTTTCAAAATGATTTTTCCCTGTTACCAGATTAATGGCAGCGCCCCTTACATGATATTGAGGTGGAGCAACATACATCACTTCAGCCTTTTCTATAATGGAAGAAGGCATATTTTTCAGCAACTCAGTTAATTGCGAATACGACATTGTCGTTGGTTTTCCATTAATAATTATGGATAAACCGTTTGCGCCTGCGAGCATTATATTACCGTCGCTTTCGCGTACGCCGGGTAGTTCTAAAAGCGCATCAAAAGCATTGTTAACCGGTTTATTTTCTATCAGCAGCGGCATATTGTAAGAAAGTTTGCCGTCCAATACTTCTATCAACGGTCGATTGCCTTTAACTATCACTTCCTGCAATAAATTGGCTTTACGCTTCATTTTAATAGCGCCAATATCAGCAGGTTCAACATATTCTTTATCCTGCGTTTCATACAGCAAATGCTGAATCAACAAGCGAAAGGGTTTTATATTTTCATGAAAGGAAAAATTACCTGAATCGTCTGTATAAACAGAACTTACAAAGACTGAATCTCTTGTCTGCAATATTACAGTAGCAAAATTTACGGGCGTATTATTTTCATCCAAAATTCTGCCTTTTATTTCCTGAGCTTGAAGATTGTAAAAACTCAGGAAAAAAAATATAATATTTATACCGATTTTTTTCATTTGAAACTTTGTCGAAAACATCGTCCCAAAGTTAATATTAATATTTGACATTTGATCTGAGAATCCATGATTTTTTTAAAAAAATAACTTTTACAACCCTATATTTTGGTTATTTTATACTTTACCTGGTTTAATTTTATGTAACATAATTGCAAGCATTGTGCGCAAGCGCACGATAAAAAAAATGAGTATCTTTGCAACCAATATATTTAGGGTCTGCTGATAAATTCAATTATGTGAAATTTTGCAGAATTTTTCAGTAAAAATGAGCAATTTGTCATATTTTTTTTACTAAATGAGCATCTTAACCTGAAATTTGGATTCAAAATATAAGAAAATAAATTTGGCTCATTTTTCAAGTGCAAGGTTTTCGATTTTCGATTACTTTTATCATATTTCCTTGCACTTATTACAGAACTAATGTTTCGCACCTTTCAATCT
>JAIRPX010000190.1 GCA_031256775.1 Dysgonamonadaceae bacterium | reverse complement strand
TTAAACCTTCCATATCTCGAAGATATGGAAAATTTAGTATCCTCTGCTGGTATTTGTATCCTGTAAAAATAATACCTGCGGAAGATTGCAGTCTGAATAAAAATGATTATATTTCGCGCACGCGCGTATTTTTTATTTAAGGAAAAGTTTAAACCTGTGTGTGTGTGTGTGTGTGTGTGTGTGTGTGTGTGTGTGTGTTAAGAAATTATTCCACTCGCACAAATGTGAGTGGTTAAACATTCTTAACGAGGCATTATATGTTAAACAAAAATTCATATTTTAGCATTTTCAGTTTATTTCGCTGCAAATGTAATACTTTTTTTTCATTAAATGCAAAGACAAGAATATTTTTTTTGAATATTCAACTTTTTAATTTTATCTCCGCGCGGTATGGTTTTTTGCAACGTCATTGCGAAGGCGAAGCCTGAAGCAATCCAGTACTAAAAAACTGATAACTGATAACTGACAACTGATAACTGATAACTATTTCTGGATTGCTTCGCTAACGTTCGCAATGACGTTGCACAAAATTAAACCGTGTAAAGTATAAAACAGTAGAGACGCAGTTGCGCGTCTCTACAAGATCAATTACTGCCGCGAATTTGCGGTACATAAACTTTTTTAGAAGAAATATCCTACAGATACTTTGAAATTCCTGTTTTTAGAATCTTTCATAGCATTAGGAATATAACCCTCTTCTTCATTAAACAACTTTCCATTAAGGAGAGAGGACAATCCCTGTTCATATCCCAGTCCGACTGTGAAATTGGAATATTGCAGCGTCAATCCGACGTTCAATCCGACGTCGAAGCGATTAGCAATGACTTCGCCAACTAATTCATCTGCTACGTTGTCAGATTCGCTCAATTTAGAAAACAAATCAAGAGATCGTTTCTCCTCGCCAGTTTTTTCTTCCATTTTTCCACCCAATCCACAACCGAAATAAAGCCCCGCAGAAGGATAGATATACAAATCCTGTCCCAAATCGAATTTGTACAGAATTGAAACCGGTATCTGCAAATAAGATGGATTAATGGAAACTTCAGTTTTATACACGCTTGATCTGTACTTTCCTGTTCCTGTTACTTTTGTTCCAAGTGTAGAATAAAACAGCCCCGATTCAATACCAAGCTGCGGAGTAAACATGTACTGTACGTCAACGCCCAGATGAAAACCGGGTTTATTACCCTGTTCAACATCTCTGCTATACCCATCTTCTTCTTCGTGAAATTCTTTAAATCCACTAAACGAAGATACATTCAGACCTGCCTTAACGCCAAAGTTCAACTGGGCGTTTGCAGTAATAGCCAAAGCCATAAAAAGGCTCATCAAAAAAAAATTTCTTAAATTTATCATATAAAATATGTGTTTGTGTCTCCCTGTTTCCTCAAAGACGGTTATAATTTTTTATTTAACAAAGCAGGAAACAGTAATTTGCTTTGTATATAACTGTTTAAAATGAAAAAGCGCCTGCGCCGTATGTTTATTTGCTTTTAGAGGCATCGCCAAACACCAAACCGAACAAATAAACAACAAGCGCCTGCGCCCATTCATATATAATAACAATTATATACAAACAAAACGCAAGCATTGTTGCCTATTATACTTGTCGACTTATTGTTTTTAATAATTTGGCGATTATTCTAAAACAAGTATAATTTTTTTCAAAACGCTTACGTTATCTCAGCTTTCGCTGAAATTGTCACAAAAGTAGTACAATTTTTGATTCTTTGCAAAAAAAAGTGCCATTTTTTTTCACAGATAACGTTATTTAAAATTTAAATTCGTTACCAATTTCCGTTCCGCCGTATTATTGGTTTTCAAATGTGTATCCTGTTCGCTTCTTACATGCTTCCCCTCAATCGTTACATTGTCGAAAGTAATGTTTTTTATGATTTTCGCGGGCGTTCCTTCGCCATACCAGCCATTCAACAGTATTTCGTTAGCAATGCTGCTGCCGCTATTGGACGACACACCGACGTTTTTGAATGTTACGCCATCGATTCCGCCTTCGGTAGATTGATTTCCCTGTATGCTGCCAAACCAGAAACTATCTTTGAACGTAAGGCAAATAAGCCTTTCGCAACGGTTCACCCTGATATTCTCCCACGTAATATTGCGGAAATAAGTTCCATCAAGGGAGACAATGGTCATAACCGAACGTTCGTCCAACAGTGTGTGGTGATCGCGGTCGTCGTAAGAAAAAATGACGTCTATGTCTTTAAATCGGATATTGTCATACCATTTGGCTCGCGTTTCTGCTCCCAGACACATCGCATTATTGCAGTCGTTCCAAAGCTGTATATTCTCAAACAGCATGTTTTCATTAGCCGGACATTCAGCAGGCAGCCTGTTTATCAATCCTTTTATGGCAATGGCATCGTCGCACGCACGAATAAAAACATTACTGAGCTGAATATTGTTGGAATTAACTATATCGAATCCGTCGGTACTGGCATAGCGGGAGCTTACTATTTTGAAATTTTTTACCGTAATATTCGACGCTTCGTGCATACCGAATGTCCATCCGCCGTCGCGATGACTGCACGCAATAAAACCGTTGCAGGTTACATTTTTAGCATAACTTGCCGTTATGACAAGATCATTTGGAGTACTTTTCATCAATATTCCACGACCAGACACCACATTCCCGTTGCCGCTGACAGCGATAGAGCCTTCAACCACAGCGCCTCCGGCAATATAGACTTTCCTGTTGCCGCTGATAGAAAGTTTTCCGTTTCCTCCATAGATTTTTGCTATGTCGTGGTATCCGGGACCAAAATAAACCAAACCGTTCTCCGACTGTGTTGGCGCATCAAGGTCGATGGAATTGGCAAATACGTGCAGGGTATTGCCTTTATAATCATCGTTGAAAACAAGCGAAAATGTCTTGTCTGCTTCTTTCAATTTACAGTAGATGATATTTCCCTTTTGTGTGGAGGAAACAGGACTTGATTCGGGCAAGATTTTGTAACTGTAAAAAGGTTTATTAACGGTGATTGCAATTTCCACTTCTTTTCCGGGAGTGAAATCAAAATAGCCAAAACTGACCAGGTTTTTCCAGGCATTTATATCAGTATATACGCCTGTATATTTTCCATTGACGGAAATATTGAACAGTGGTTTCCCCTCCTGCGGATATTCGTCGGGAACGCGATAGGTTATCAAATCGTCGGAAGAATAGTTTTCGCCCTGCGCCAGGTCGTTAAAAGTATGTTCTACTACATGCACTTTGAAAAGTCCTTTTTTTGCACTGTTGACCGTCGATTCAATGGTAACAGTTGCTTCGCCGACCGACAGGGCGGTTATTTTTCCGGAGCTGATCCCGTGATGTGTTCCTTCGTCCTCAATGGAAGCTATGTCGGGTTTATTGCTCGACCATTTAACATCTTCTTCTTCGCTCTTGTAAGGATAGATGGATGCATATATCTGCTGCGTTTCGCCCAAACCAAGCGTGATTTCGGCATTACTCACCGTAAAACCCTGCTCGTTACTGGCAAACCCTTCATTACTGCATGAAGAAAATAGCACCATAATGCTAAAAATGCAGGTAAATACTGCGATATTTTTTATCAGTTGTTTCATGAAACGTTTTTTTGTTATACTTTACGCGGTTTAATTCCGTGCATCGTCATTGCGAGCGTTAGCGAAGCATCCAGTTTTCAGTTTTCAGTTTTCAGTTTTTTTCTGGATTGCTTCAGGCTTCGCCTTCGCAATGACGTTGCACAAAAATCATGTAGAGTATAAATTTGTAATATCTTCATTTATACTTTATGCGGTTTAATTTTGTACATCGTCATTGCGAGCGTTAGCGAAGCAATCCAGCTGAAAACTGAAAACTGAAAACTAATTTCTGGATTGCTTCATGCTTCGCCTTCGCAAGGACGTTGTACAAAAACATACCATACAAAGTATATATTAATTTATCTAATAACTGTACGTATTGATCTGGATTCGCCTGTTTGCCTG
This sequence comes from Dysgonamonadaceae bacterium, assembly GCA_031256775.1. Classification (GTDB taxonomy): domain Bacteria; phylum Bacteroidota; class Bacteroidia; order Bacteroidales; family Azobacteroidaceae; genus Azobacteroides. The sequence continues at coordinate 8,931 of JAIRPX010000190.1, read as the reverse complement.
TCCGAAACATGCAGGATATAAACTCCTGCTGACAGATTGCCGACCGGAACAGCAGTTGTTTCACCGGTTAAAACGCCTTGCGCTACCGACATGCCAGTAACGTTAAACAACTTGTAACCTGTGTTTTTACCGTGAATGTCGCTGTTAATTTTCAATGTTCCCTTTTCGTGTTGCCCAACGGATAATTTTTTAAGGGTAACGGGATTTATTCCCTGAGGTTCACCCAAAACGGACAGCCTGAAATTGTCATAACGGTTTAAATCGGCATTGTCTGCCCCATTTTGAATACCGATCATGGAATCGCCTTTCCATACCAAATCATTGATAACAGCAGTATGGATAAAAATATCGTTCAGGTAATAATCAATAATTAGCGGATCTTCTGTGTCGCCATTACCTTTGAAAACCATTTTCAAAGGAATCCAGAAACCAGTTGCAGCCGGATCTTGGGCGTCGTTGACAGTATATGCCTGTATCTGTTCGGAAAACGAAAGCATATTGACAAATTTTTCGGTTCCATTTTCACCCGACCACACATCATAAGCAAACAGACTTGGACTGCCACCTGCCTGATCATTATTGCTCAAGCGGGTTCTGATTCCCTGCGACTGCCAGATATTCGACTGATCGAACACGAACAGATGCACGGCTGCCCAGTTATTCCACTGTCCCGACATTCCGCCCTGCGGATGTACCGCAATTTCCAATTGATACACCTTTGCCGGATCTATTTCAAATCCCTGCAATACCAAAGTACCGCCCCAGTGGAGCTGTACACATTTTTCGCCGCTTACGGCGCTTTTCCCCAGATGAACGCAAGCGCCACCCCAAGCATCCGACCAGTTGTAGGTTTGAGTGCCGCCCAAAGCGTTGTTAAGCGTTAGATCAATACCCGACTGATCGAAATTTATCCATGGCTCGTCGTCTTCAAAATCGTCGCTCGCCAATACTTCAACAACTTGCAAGCCTGTAATTTGCTGTGCATACAGACCAATTGATGCGAATAAACACATCACTAAAAAATAAATCTTTTTCATAAAATTTAAAAAATTAATAACTGATAATAGAAAATATAGATTTTAATATCCATCGTTTTGTTTTATATTTCCCTGTCCTTCAACAATGATCGAACTGGGTATCGGAAAACGCACATGGTGCGGCTTGGCGGTTGCAATACCTCGTTCAAGGGCATTTTGAATATACTTGCCGTGACGTATCAGGTCTTCGCGCCGCTCGCCTTCCATGAAAAGCTCAAATTGCCGTTCCTGCAAAATATAATCGCGCAGGCTTCCTTTGTCGGTAAACATGGATATATTTATCCTTTTTGCCGGATTGTTATTGAACGCACGGTCGCGAACCCTGTTTATCAAATCAATTGATTCCTGATTAACGCCATTTACTTCGTTCAACGCTTCGGCGCGGAGCAAAAGAATATCGGCATAGCGGATAATTACAATATCATTGCCGCAAAACTGTCCGTCGGAAGCTGGGTCTTCGCCGTATTTACAGGGGATTGCGCCTTGCCGTAACCGTCCGGTCGCTTTCCCGTCAACCAAAGTCGGAACTTTGTTTCTCAGAATGTAATAATCTTTCAGCAGGCAAGCCAAACGCCCATCTTCCTTGTCGAATTTGTCATATACTGCCCATGGAACACGGATACCGTCGGCGCTCTGCACTTTTGTACCCGACAGCCATACCCAGTCCTGCGGCAATACGTGGAACTGGAAAAGATTGGCGTTTTCGTTGTATTTGGCAACACAGGGCAAAACGAAAATACATTCTTCGTTTTTCTCGTTGTTTATATCCCAAATCATTTTGTATTCTTTAACCAAGCCATATCCATAAGTCATAATACTGTCGGAAACAGCAACGGCTTCGGCAAAACGTTTATGGTGCATATACATTTTCATCAGAAGACTTGCTGCAGCGCCTTTGGTATAGCGACCATAATCGGCGGCATTGTCGTATGCGACAGGCAGGTGCTGCATGGCGAATTTCAAATCGGCTTCCACAAACGCCAGGTAATCATCTTCCGAAAGACGCGGAGGAAAATATAATTCTTCGGGATTCATAGCTTTTTCCTTGTCTAAAACCACTGGAGGCGGACCATAGAACGATTCCAGATCGTAGAGCCATTGAGCGCGGCAGCCCATCACTTCCGCCATAAGCCTGTTTTTGAAAGATTCATTTTCCATCGACGATTTTTCAAGTACTGCCAATACGTATGTAGCCCTTGTTACCGATGGCGTCATGAGTTTATAAAACTGTCCAAATAAATCATAACCCGGATTGAAATCAAAATTTTTCTGCGGCGTTTGACACCATTCCCACGGCATATAAAATTCATCCGTTCCGGTTTCGCCCAATCCCAGACGCGAAGATTCGTTACACGAATAGCGGTTCCATGTGCCACCGTAACGAAATTCTCCATAAATGCCTGTTACCAGCGTGAGGTAATCTTCGGTGGTAGCCGGAAAATTTGAAGGAGACAGGCGGTTGTATATTTCCGGTTCCAAATCGTTATTACATGACGAAAATCCTGTAATAACGGCAAACAAAATTGCGAAAAAATAAAATTGTTTCTTCATGACTTTTAGTTTATTTTTTAATTTATATATTTCAAAACTGTATATTCAAACCGATGGCATAAGAACGCTGATTGGGGTAAGGAGCTTTATGCGAACCGGCAATTTCCGGATCCATACCCATCCATTTAGTAAACACCACCGGATTCTGGCAGTCGGCATAGACCCGTATTTTACCGATTTCTTTCGGCAAATATTTCACGGGGAAATTATAACCCAGCGTGATATTTTTTATCCTGAAAAATGTGGCGTCTTCGTAAAGCCATGAATCGTTTCCCTGATAAACATTGATGGCTTCGCTCGGATAAATCCCGTTGGGATTGTCGGTTGACCAGCGTTTGGCGGCTTCCACCCAAAGGTTGTAGCCGTAATCGTGCATGTGGCTGGCATAAGTGATGTATTTCTGCTTTATTCCATTAAAAACCAGCTGATTGAATACGCCATAAGCATAAATGTTCAAATCAAAATCTTTGTAACGGAACGTATTGTTAAACCCGATGGAATAACCCGGATCGCTTGTTCCCAGCAATACAACATCTGCATAGTCGATTTTGCCGTCGGGATGACCTGTATAGTTCATGTTTTCATCAAAACCGTTGATGTCCTGCACTTTCATGTTGCCAGGTACTGCTGTCGGCATGTGCGGAACTTCTTCTCCTATCTGCAAAATGCCGTCGGTTTTCCAGTAAAAAATTGAACGTATAGGATCGTCAACGCTTTGCCAAGGGCTTAATACCACATCAGGACTGCGTTCTTTCCATCGGTCGCGATAAAGGGTGTAGGTAAAATCGGTTGTCCATTTAAAATTTTTAGTCAGGATATTGACAGTATTCAAAGTAATTTCCACTCCTTTACTTTGCGTTTTCCCCAGATTGGCGGCAACAGAAGGCACCACCATCCACGAGCGTAAATTACGACTGCCCAATATGCTGGAAATGGTTTTGTCGAAATATTCTACTGCTCCTGTAATCCGGCTGTTGAAAAGTCCGAAGTCCATACCAAGATTTAATTCGGTGGTTGTTTCCCATGTCAGGTTAGGATTGGCAATTTGTGTCAGCATAGCGCCCGGCGAAAGAATGTTGTTGAAAGCATAAGTACGATTGGCATCGTAGAACGCCAGTGCGTTGGAGCCGATATTGCTGTTGCCGGTTTGTCCGTAACCAACCCGCAATTTCAGGTTGGAAAGTTGCTCAATCTGTTTCACAAATGCTTCTTCCGAAACGCGCCATCCTACGGAAGCCGAAGGAAAAAACGCCCATTTTTTGTTTGCCCCGAATTTATCGCTGCCGTCGTAACGCATATTGACGGTCAGTAAATAACGGTCGAGCAAATTATAAAGGATACGTCCGAAATAAGAAGCCATGCGGTTTATCCCTTTGTATGAACCTATTGCATACTGTTCCCTGTCGCCCGCACCTATATTGTTGTACAGAAAAGCATCGGTAAAGAACCCTGATGCGCCGAGCGAATAATTGTCGGCGTTAAATTCCTGGTATTCATAGCCTGCCATCACAGTAAACCTGTTTTTCAGGTATTCAAAATTGTAAGTTGCGACTGTATTGAACAGCAAGTCTTCGCGATTCATTTGCGCAATCTGTGCTTGTCCGTCTTTGTTTTTACCCAACCGGAATGTTTTAGGAAAATAATTTTTACGAACACTACCCTGTCCGTCATATCCGACCGAACTTCGTATTTGCAGGTTTTTCAACGGCTCAATTTGCAGATAAAGGCTCGTCATATTACGTGTCTGCTTGGTTTTGTCGTTCACTTCCTGATAAGAAACAGGATTCGGCATTTGTGTATACCAGCTCATTTCGCTGTAATTGCCTTCTTCGTCTCTCACCGGCAAAGATGGGTCGAAAAGCAAAGCCGACATAATCATAGTGGTGCCTTCCCATTCGGCGTCGCCGCCCTGTATGTTATCATTGTTGATAATGGCTCCCATATACGACATTCCTGCCTGTATGTAGCGGTTGATGGTATAATCAAGATTGATTTTTGTAGAAAAGCGTTCCATTGCAGAGCCTTTTACCACACCGTCATGCTTAAAATAACCGAAAGAAGCATACGTGCGGATTTTATCATTGCCATAAGTAATTGAGATGTTGTGATTGTTGACAAATCCCTGCTGCATGACTTCGTTCCACCAGTTGGTTCCGACGCCAACGCCAATAATCTGTTCTTCTGTATAACGGTTTGCGTTAAAATCCGGAATACTTGACGGGGCGGTTGTGCCGAAAGGATAGAGCTTATTATCGCGCATCCATTTCTGGCGAATCATCCGGTTGCTTTCTATCATATAGTCGCGGGCGTTGAAAACCTCAAAAGGCTTGTCGATGACTTGCGTGGTAAAACTGCCGTCGTAATTCAGTTTTAAGCCGTCTTTCCCCCGCTTAGTGGTAATCAGGATAACGCCGTTGGCAGCCCGCGAACCGTAAATAGCTGTAGCCGAAGCATCTTTCAATATTTCAAGCGATTCAATATCATTAGGATTCAACGAATTTAACGGACTTCGACTGCCCGACGAATATTGTGTGCCATTGCCTGGTTCCATAACTGCATTGGATACCGGAAAACCGTCGATGACGAAAAGAGGCTCGTTGCCAGCGCCAACCGAAGCAGCGCCGCGTACAAGAATATCAACGCCTCCACCAGGCTGGGCGCTTGTTGACAGGGCGGTAACTCCCGCAGCTTTTCCTTTAATTAACTGTCCGATAGAGGCATCGGAGGTAATCGGTATGTCTTCCGTTTTAATAGAGCTGACAGCTCCTGTGAGATCGCTTTTCTTTTGTGTGCCATACCCGACTACAACCACTTCATCCAACAATTTAGTGTCTTCCGCCAATGTAATTTGCAGGTTAGCCTGATTGCTAACTTTGATTTCCGCAGGAACATATCCAATGTAGGAAACCGACAAAATAGAACCAGCCGGAACGGACAGCGAAAATTTGCCCTCCAAGTCGGTAATTGTACCGTTGGTTGTGCCTTTTTGGATTACGCTTGCGCCGATAACAGCTTCGCCGCTACTATCATGAACAACCCCATTGAAAGTCTTATACACAGGCAGTTGTCCTTCCTTGAATGTAATAGTAATGCTTTTGTTCTTCTTAGTAAAAGAAAGATTTTTACCGGAAAAAGCCTGTGCAAGGACTTGTTCAACGGTTGCATTTTTTACGTCAACCGAAACCAGAACTTCGGAAGCGGACTGGTCGGCAATAAAGAAAGAATATGGAAATTCTTCACCAAGTTTCTTTACCAGTTCGTCAACCGAAACCTGTTTCATTGTTACGCTTTTCTTAACTTCGTCTTGAGCCGCGATGTTACCATGATGTAACAGTCCGAATAACAGCCACAAACCAACTAAACAGAATTTTGTTTTTTCGTTTATCATGCTACTTTTGAATTTTTTATATGTTAATTTACTTGTTATTTAATATTTAGTTTATACCTTTGCTTCGATTTTTACAAAAAGCGCACATCCTTCCATAATTTTATAGAAGTTTTTTGCTTTTTTCAGTATTAAATTACCTCAAAGAGTCCGGACTATTCCCCAATATATCGGACTCTTTTTTTTATTAATCCTTTATTTTTCACTATTTCAATGGTTCTATCAACCACGACATATTTAAAGCCCAGTTCATTTTCCAAAGCCGACAAAATTTCTTCTACCGGTTGTTCGATCATAAACGAAGCCGTTATATTTCGTTCTGCAATTTCCTTGCTGTCTATGCTAATTGACACATTATAAATATGTTCCAGCTTTTTCGAAAATTCCCCGAAAGATATGTTAGAATAGATATACCTGCCAATTGTCCATGCTGTATTGAATTGCAAATCAGTAACTTGCTTACTAAGCTCGCTGGATGCGACATTATATATAATTTCTTCCTGCGGATGTAATACAACATTGCTCCTGTCTGTGCAGAAGCTTACAGAACCTTCTACTAAAGCTACCGTAACCGTTCCGTTATTCATGTCGGATAAAACATTGAATTTTGTGCCTGAAACTTTGGTTTCCGTATTTTGCGCACGTACTGAAAAAGTCTTTTCCACATCTTTATTTACCTCAAAAAACGCCTCGCCCGTCAAATCCACTTTACGGTCTTTTTCGCCGAAACTGGAATCGAAAGTAATGGAACTGTTTTTGTTCAGTTTGACTTTTGTGCCGTCCTGCAAGATATAATCAGTAACAGCGTTTTGAGCTGCATAAGTATAAAGATGTTTTGAATGTATCCGGGAATAATAGAAAGTCCAGCAAGTCAGCAATAACAGCACCACTGCTGCCGCACGATAAAAAAACAGAAGGAAATCGCGTTTTACCGATTTTTTCTTTTCAATAGCATGAATACGCGACCAGATTTTATCATTGACGTTTTCAGTCAGGCTTTTGTCCAAAACGACGTCTGCGTTCCAGTATTCTTTTATGCTGTTGTATAATTCGGCATTGTTTTCACTGTCTTTCAGCGTCTTGCTGAGTTGCAGCCGTTCCTGTTCACTCGCTTCGCCGGACAACGCTTTCGATACCAGTAAAGAAAAATCATTTTCCATCTTTGCAATTATTTACTTCTAAATATAAAGACGTAAATTTTGAAAATGTTCCCTATCCGGAATGGAAAAATTTATTATTTTTTACCTGTCAATTTTTCTTTGAGTTTCTGAACGGCGCTGGCAAGCTGTTTTTCAATTGTTTTGACGGAAACTGAAAGGATTTCTGCCGCTTCTTTATAGGTTTTATTTTGTTCGCGGACTAAGAGGAATGCCTGTTTTGTACGGTGAGGGAGTTCATTGATAGCAGCATTTAATTCGCTGGCAGTTTCTTTTGAAATATATATTGATTCGGGAGTTGTTTCCGTGTAATGAAAAGCGTCTATTGACAGGGAATCAATGTCGAATGTTTCTTCACGTTCTTTTCGGAGCCAGTCTATGGCTTTATTTTTAGCGACAATAAAAAGATATTTTTCCATGTCGGCAATATCCGGTAAAACGCAGCCACGCAGCCACAAACTGATAAAAACTTCTGAGGATAATTCTTCGCATACTAACCTGTCATTCACAAATAAAGATATAAAACGAATAACCCTGGACTGGTAGCGGTTCACTAATAGACGAAACAACTGCTCAGAACGATTATTTGATGGTTGTGTCAGCATTTTTTCATGATTTTTTTTTGCAAAGTTAGCATAAAATCTTTAAATTACACACAAGAATGTATTTAAACGGCTAATTCTTCCAACATTCCATATCCGTTAAATATGGAATGTTTTTTAGGGCAAAATGTACAATATAAAACGGACATTTTCAACCGACCGTCCACCTTACTATATTCCGTTCATCTTTATCGACGCTGAACTCTACGCCTATTTTAACCAGATTTTTACCGCTCGCCGTAAAGGGAAGTGCATATTTTCTATCATTAATTTGACGCATAGCGTCTTCCGCTGTTCCGTTTCCACTCATCTTAAATTCAAAGACATATATGGTTGTTTTAGCAAAAACAACTGCATCAGCGCGACCGATGGCGCTGTCGTACTCAGTTTCGACAAACTGTCCCATAAGTTTGAAAAGAAGATAAAAAACGGTTTGAAAATCTTTTTCATCTTTGTTTTTCAACCTGTTGGACATACTGGCAAAGAAAGCTCGAAGGCGCGTCATAAAGCCCTCTACGTTATTTGAATTTAAATCCCGAACAAAATTGGGCGAATCAAATTCGCTGCCATAAGCACCGGCTTCCTGCATGTAAAGCCCCATCAACTCATTCAAAAAACCGTATTCTACCTCCTCATTGGGAAAACCCAGTACATACTGGTCATAATCCTTGTCGTAACCTTTGATTGTCAGGTAGCCACTCTGATACAGAATCGGAAAAGGGTCATTCATGCTTGCGCGATAACTGTTAATGAAATCGACAGATACCCGTATTTCGCTTTCCATGCTTTTAATGTTTATAAAACTTGCGCGTTGCACCATTTTCGCAAGAAACGTTGGCGTACCGGTTTCAAACCAGTAATTGCGCAAAGTTCCATCATTGAAAGCGTTCAGCAGACTGTATGGATTGTATATGTCTTCGCCTGTTTTGGAGAAATTATAGCCGTCATAATGTTTTTTTAGAGCGGCAAGCATTTCTTCGCGTGTTATGCTGTTTTCATCTGCCAACGCCTGAATTTCAGGCTCAAAACATTCGATAAGTTCTGTTTCAGATATTCCGCAAATATTTGCATACCGTTTGTTCATGCTAATATCCACAAGATGGTTAAGATCGCTGAACACGCTTACTTTGGAGAATTTTGTTACGCCGGTCAGGAATACAAAACGCAGGTATGCGTCAGAGCTTTTAAGTATGCCGTAG
>JAIRPX010000112.1 GCA_031256775.1 Dysgonamonadaceae bacterium | reverse complement strand
ATTTTTTTCATTTCTCTAAAAAATTATTTTTTTAATAAATTATCGCTGCAAAGTTACAAACAAATATTTTATCTTGCAAACAAATTTACATTTTTTTTTTTTTTTTTTAACGATATTTGCGTCTATTGTTGTCTCGTTTTTTGTTTTGAGAAATATTTTACTGCTTATATGCGATAAAAATAACTTTGCAAAGTTAGCATTTTTTTTGATTATTCAAGCATAAATGAATAATCGAATAAATGAATTTGCTGACAAACACGTAGCGCAAAGCGCGAAAGTGCATCCAACCTGTTAGGTCTTTAAGACCTAACAGGTTTTAACAAAACCCTGTGTCTATGGCTTTCCTGCTGATGCGGCTTTATACATCGTGCCTTCATGCTTTGCGCCACGTGTCTCGTTTAAAAAACTTTTCTCGCATTACTTCGTAAAAACAGATAAGCTGAAAATTCTTCTAAACCTTGCTGAACAAAAGCAGCGTAGCTGTAACATCTTTGTAGCCGTGCGCTTACGCACACGGCTACAAAGATACTGGCGCTACGCGCCTTCTCGCAAAACACAAGGTTTTACAGATGATCCACACTACCTCACGGGCAAATTAGAATTATTTTTTTTGTGCTGGCGCAATTTTTAAACCGTGCTGAACAAAAGCAGCGTAGCTGTAACATCTTTGTAGCCGTGTGCGTAAGCGCACGGTTGGAAAACACAGACCTTTCCATGAGCAGCGTAGCTGCGACATCTTTTTTTCAACAGCAAATTGATTCATAAACATGAAATGAATAAAAATTAAGGTATCGCAGCTACGCTACTCTGTTTATATTCCGCACATCTTTACCGTGCGCTTACGCACACGGCTACAAAAATACTGGCGCTACGCGCCATCTCGCAAAACACAAGGCTTTGCATGTGATCCGATGCATAGCTCGGTAAAAAATGCTTCCTATGCATCCAACCTGTTAGGTCTTTAAGACCTAACAGGTTTTAACAAAGCCAGAAAGCTGCGCCAGCTAATTCATAATTCCTAATTTATAATTTATAATTATTCCTGTCTTGCTTCGCTAACGCTCGCAATGACGATGCACGGAATTAAACCGCGTAAAGTGTAATTCATAAACATGAAATGAATAAAAATTAAGGTATCGCATCTACGCTGCTCTGTTTATATTCCGTACATCCTTTACCGTGCGCTTACGCACACGGCTACAAAGATACAGGCGCTACGCGCCATCTATCAAAATACAAGGTTTTGCAGATGATCCCTGTTGTCTGTTGATATACAAGTTCTAACGGGCTACGTTTATAAACCTCTAATGAAGCTTTTTTTATTCGTTTGCCTTAAATCTGAAAAATTTCGCTTACCTTTGCAAAAATAAACAAATATGAAAGTGAGAAATAGAGATTATTACAGAATGGAATGGTTTAAAATATTAGGAATGGCTTCGCAGCCACTCCTAACCCATTTAACCAAAACCTTAACTATGAAAAAATTTTACGTTTTTCGGGTACAAAGGTATGGACTTTTTTTGAATCTCCAAATTTTTTTCTTGAAAAATTTGACTTCGCGGAGTTAAAATAAGTTAATTTGTTGTGTATTAGACAGAAATAAAATAAGAATAGAAAAAAAAATTGATATATGGTTGATAATAATTTTAAGAAATTGTTTATTGAAACTTATGGATGCCAAATGAATGTGGCTGACAGCGAAGTTGTCGCGTCTATTATGCAAATGGCAGATTATGAGATGACTGAAAATTGTTTGGACGCCGATCTGATCCTGATTAATACCTGTTCGGTCAGGGATAGCGCAGAACAAAGGGTATTGTCGCGCCTTCAATATTTTCAGTCTTTAAAAAAGAAGAAAAAAAATCTGATTATTGGAATATTGGGATGCATGGCTGAACGAATGAAGGAAGATCTGATTCAGAATCACCATGTTGATTTGGTTGCGGGTCCTGATTCATATCTTGATTTGCCGCACCTGATAGCAACTATCGAAAAAGGCGAAAAAGCAATTCGCGTCGAATTGTCGGCTACGGAAACATACAAAGATGTTATTCCCTTAAAACTAAGTGGAATAAAAATATCGGGATTCATTTCCATTATGCGGGGATGTAATAATTTTTGCACCTATTGCATTGTTCCTTACACAAGGGGCAGGGAAAGAAGCCGCGAAATAGACAGTATCCTTAAAGAATTGCGAACATTGAAAGAGCAAGGGTATAAGGAAGTTACATTGCTGGGACAAAATGTTAATTCATACCTTTATATGCAGGGCGACGAAAAAATTGATTTTCCACGTTTATTGGAATTGGCGGCTCTGGAAGCTCCGGATATGAGGATTCGTTTTACGACTTCCCACCCGAAAGATATGGGCGACGAAATACTTAATGTAATTGCACGATATTCAAATATTTGCAAGCATATTCATTTGCCTGCTCAGTCGGGCAGTTCGCGTATTTTAAAAGTTATGAACCGTAAATACACGCGCGAATGGTATCTGGAACGCATTGCCGCTATTCGAAGAATAGTTCCGGACGCTTCTATTTCTACTGATTTGTTTTGCGGTTTTTCGTCTGAAACAGAGGAAGATCATCAGGAAACGCTCTCGCTTATGCGGGAAGTTGGATTCGATTTGGCTTTCATGTTCAAATATTCGGAACGTCCCGGAACGTATGCTTCCAAAAATATGCCGGACGACGTGCCGGAAGAAACTAAACTGCAACGCCTTGAAGAAATTATTGCACTTCAAATGGAATTGTCTTTAATGCAAAATAAAAAGGATATTGGTAAAATAATGGAGGTATTGGTTGAAGGTTTTTCAAAACGCTCAAGAGAACAGTTGTTTGGACGTTCATCTCAAAACAAAGTAGTAATATTTGACAAAAAAGGATTTAAAGTTGGCGATAAAGTCCTTGTGAAAATTAAAGAAGCTTCTGCTGCAACTCTGTTTGGAGAAGCAGTTTCTTCCTGATTTTCATAAAGATACATTTTTAATTACATACAAACGTATAAAAATCCGGAAATTTCAGAAGAAAGATATTATATCAACAGGGCGCCTGTCAGATCCTTTACCGAATCAAATCCGTGTCGATTTAAGTAATCGTCAATTCCGTCAACTATTTTTACCGACACGGTTGGATCTATAAAATTGTATGTCCCTGTTTGAATGGCTGTTGCACCTGCCAAGAGGAACTCTACAGCATCTCTCCAATTGGATATTCCGCCCAGTCCAATGACAGGAATTTTTATAGCCTTGCTGGTTTGATATACCATTCGCAATGCAACCGGTTTGATGCAAGGTCCTGATAATCCGCCCGTAACTGTTGATAATACAGGTTTCCTTTTTTCAGCGTCGATAGCCATTCCCATCAGGGTATTAATCATGGAAACGGCGTCGGCTCCTTCGGCTTCGACCGCCATAGCTATTTCTGCAATATTGGTAACATTGGGCGACAGTTTAACTATCAGCGTTTTATTATAAACTTTACGAATAGCTTTAACTACTTCTGCTGCGCCGGAACATGTTGTTCCAAATGCCATTCCTCCCTGTTTAACATTAGGACAGGAAATATTCAGTTCGATTGCCGGAATTTTTTCCAGTTCATTTATTCGTTCAGCACATGCGGCGTATTCTTCTATTGTAGAGCCGCTTACATTGATAATAACATTGGTGTCAATGTCCTTGATTTCAGGATAAATATCTGTAATAAAATAATCTACCCCTTTGTTTTGCAAACCAACAGCGTTCAACATGCCAGAAGGTGTTTCTGCCATTCTTGGATAATCGTTACCTTCTCTGGCATGGAGAGTTGTACCTTTAACGATTATTCCTCCGATACGGGACAAATCCATGAAATCGGCGTATTCTATTCCGTAACCAAATGTACCGGAGGCTGTCAGCACCGGATTTTTAAAGTTTAGCTTACCTATATTAATATTTAAATTTGCCATGATAATTGATTTATATTAAATACTGGACCTTCCGTACAGACACACGCATTACCTTTCAATGTTTTTTCCACGCAACACAGACAGGCTCCTATACCGCAAGCCATTGTATTTTCAAGGGATACCTCGCATGGAATAGCTCTTTCACGGGCATATTTTGCAACAGCGAGCATCATTGGTTTGGGTCCACAAGTGTAGATGAAATCAATATTCTCCTGTGTAAGGATGGAATGATTTGTCACAAAACCTTTTTCTCCAAAGTCGCCATTTTCGGTGGTAACATGAACTTCTCCGCGTTTTGCAAATTCTTTTATCTGCAAAAGATCATTTTTAGAACGGGCGCCAAGTAGAAAAGTTGGTTGCAATCCTTTTTCCTTTAAAAAATCTCCCAGATAAAGGAGCGGAGCAATGCCAACCCCGCCACCAACGAGAAGTAATTTTTTGTTTTTAAATTCTGAACCAGGTATAAAAAAATGATTTCCAAGAGGATAAATCATATTTAAAATATCTCCTGATTTTGCTTCGGACAGCTTGCGCGTTCCATTGCCAACTATTTGGACTAACAGCCAAAGTTCATTTTTAACCCTGTCAACAAAATGTATTGAAATAGGGCGGCGAAGAAAAACAGAATTATCAATCCTGATATTTACAAACTGACCCGGAAACATCTCTGGAATTGCTTCATTTACAGTCAGTTTTAATAAACAGCATTTGTCGTTAACGGACAAATTTTCTTTGACAATCCAGTCTGATATGTATTTTCTCATATTATAATTATTTTTTGGGAAACAGTCCCATTTCCAGTATTTACATGCATGATATACACTCCTTTAGACAAAGTTGAAACAGGAATTTGAATGGAGTTGTAGCCCGAATGTGTGGAAACAGTTTCGTTTATAACTTTATTTCCCCTTATGTCAAACAGTTGAACGAAAATTTCCGATTCGATGGAGGAAAAATAATTTACAGTTAATAAATCATTCACGGGATTATTAAATGTGAAAAATAAATTTTCCGAATTATCTGTAATATAAGTGATTATGGGAGGCTCTACACCAAAATAAAGCGTATCGGACGTCTGACTTATATTTCCCCATTCATCCCTGATTTTCACCCAGTATTTTCCTTTTTGAGAAATTATTCGTGAGGAAGTATTATTGAACGAAGCGTCATTCCAGCTGTATCTATATTTATTGTTATTTTCCTCGCTTTTCATCACCTTCACTTCAAAGCTGTTACCTGCTTCCATTCCTTCGAGATTCATAATTCTGATAACGGGCTGTATATTTTTCATACGCTCGCCTTTTTCATTATCGGTTAATCCCAGATTGATATAAATCCAGTTGTTTCTTGACATAACCCATTCGCTCAGAAACTGTATATGCCCTTTATAGGAGCTTGGAGTCGTCCTGCCTTCGCCGTCGCTTTTAAAATCTTTCAGTATTGCCGGAAAGCGGCTGTTTTCACGTTCCAAAACGCCAGATTCTTCCAATTGGACAAAGTTTGCTTGCAATATTTGAGGAATTTTTTGGAAAAGCGGAGACAGTTCGTCATAACGTGCATTGAATTTTTTCGCATAACGCTCATCCTGATAAAGGCGTCCAAACCATCTATGCGTTTTCACCCAGTTGCCGTCTTCCGTATAAACGCCTGAATTGCCGAAAGAAAGATCGAAATCCCATGGCGCGCTCATATTCAGTTTGCCGTTACGATCTTTATGGACAAAAACGCTGGCATGAAACAGATTATCGCAACCTTTGGAGAGTTCGTGGAGAATTGTCCAGTCGATGAAACTGTTTTCATTTATATATTTTTGATAACCCTCATTGGCGTCTTTAAAATTATTGCTTCGCAGAACATTTTCAAATTCGGCAAGATAATTCTTTATCCACAACCGCTGCTCGGATGTTACGTTTTTAGGTTTGGGATATTTAAAAATGAAATTAATTCCCTCTTTATCAGTTTGAAACTGCGACGCCATTTCAATTGGTGTACTTTTATGACCGTCTTGAGGAGTAGCCTCCAGAATATAACCGCCTGAAAGATCGGTAGATTCAGCATCTAACTTTTTGATATTTACCCTGTTGTCATCTCTTTGGATTTTTTCCGACAAAGCATATAAACCTCTGTAATCGCCATTTATCCAGACCTCCACATAGCGGTTGCGAGGAACCCACGCCATTCCGTCCATATACTGTCCCAGATACGACGCCAGTTGAAAACGCATCAGGCTGCGGTCGTTCCAGAATGCCAGCAGACACCATTCGTCGCCTTCGGGCATTCCCAGTAAAGCCGCCGGAATATTTGTCTCCCAGTCATCTTCCACTAAATCAATATTATAAGGACGCTTGTCGTGATGCCACGACGTATTCCCCCGTCCATCAATCAAAATCTTACCGGTATAAAAATCTCCATCAGTATAGGTTGAACTTACCGAATTTTTTATAATCATCTCAGCTTTAAGCTTTCCCGTATATTCGTCAGGCGAAGCTTTTTCATTTTTAATGTCGCCAATTTGCTTACCGTCGGCTAAAGTAATACGAATTTCAGCTATTCCTTCGGGAGAAAAAAGGAACTCTTCATTTTGTGAAAACAAACTTACAGAACAAAAGGCGCTAAATATGCACCCAAATAGCATTTTTTTCATCAGGATATAATTATAAAGATGCGTTGTTATAAAAACTAACTTTATGCGAGAACAAAATTAGGTAAAAAAATCAATAAAAACAAAGATAAACAGTATAGATTTTCTTGTTTTGTCAGAATTTACATGTACCTTTGCAAAACTAAAAAAAATGCACAATGAAATCAACGATTCTTGTAACAGGAGGAGCCGGATATATAGGCTCTCACACGACAGTGGAACTTCAAAACGCTGGTTATGAAGTTGTTATTGTAGATAATTTATCTAACTCAAATGAAAATGTAATTGACGGTATAGAACGGATTACAGGCATTCGTCCCGCTTTTGAAAAAGTAGATTGCATTGATTGGGATGCAATGCAAAAAGTTTTCGATTCGTATCCAAATATAAAGGGGATTATCCATTTTGCTGCCAGCAAGGCAGTTGGAGAATCGGTTAGCAAGCCGTTGCTTTATTACAGGAATAATCTTGTATCTTTAATTAATTTGCTGGAATTAATGCCGCAATATAATGTTGAAGGTATTGTTTTCTCTTCTTCCTGCACTGTATATGGTCAGCCTGAAATCCTTCCTGTGAACGAATCAGCGCCTATTCAACCGGCGCTTTCTCCGTATGGAAACAGCAAGCAAATCAACGAAGAAATTATTCGCGATGCAATCCATTCCGGTGCATCCTACAAGAGCATTATCTTGCGCTATTTCAATCCGATAGGAGCGCATCCATCTGCTGAAATAGGGGAATTGCCCAACGGCGTTCCACAAAATCTTATTCCTTTTCTCACTCAAACGGCTATTGGTATTCGCGCAGAATTGCAAGTATATGGTAATGACTACAATACGCCCGACGGTTCCTGTATTCGCGATTATATCAATGTGGTTGACCTCGCGCGCGCTCATGTAATAGCTGTTGAAAGAATGTTGGAAAACAAGTCGAAAGAGCAAATGGAAATTTTCAATTTAGGAACAGGAACAGGGTTGTCCGTTCTGGAATTAATAGATGCTTTTGAAAAAGCAACCCAAGTGAAAGTTCCTTACCGAATTGTTGGACGCAGGGAAGGCGATATTGAGCAGATATGGGCAGATCCTCGCTACGCCAATGAAGTATTAGGGTGGAAAACTGTCGAATCTGTCGATGACACTTTGCGCTCGTCATGGAAATGGCAACAGAAACTCAGGGAAAAAGGCGTTATGTAGCATTTATTATAACCATTTGAGCAATAAAAATCCCTCTCGTTAAATAAATTTTATGTTCATTAGCTTGAGGTTTGTCTTTCCTGACTTTGTCATAGGGATGCTACAATTGATTTTATACTTTGCATGATATGGTTTTGTACAACGTTATTGCGAGCGTTAGCGAAGCAATGACGTTGTACAAAACCATATCATGCAAAGTATAATTCATAAACATGAAATGAGTAAAAATTAAGGTATCGCAGCTACGCTGCTCTGTTTATATTCCATACATCCTTTACCGTGCGCTTACGCACACGACTACAAAGATACCTGGCGCTACGCGCCTTCTCGCAAAACACAATGTTTTGCAGGTGAGCCTTTATAAGCTGTGCCTTCATGCTTTGCGCCACGTGTCTCGTTTAAAAAACTTTTCTCGCGTTACTTCGTAAAACAGCTACTCTGCAAATTCTTTTACCCCGTGCTGAACAAAAGCAGCGTAGCTGCAACATCTTTGTAGCCGTGTGCGTAAGCGCACGGTCGGAAAATACAGACCTTTCCCTGAGCAGCGTAGCTGCGACATCTTTTTTAACAGCAAATTATACTCTGCACGGCATGGTTTTGTGCAACGTCATTGCGAAGGCAAAGCCTGAAGCAATCCAGTACTAAAAAA